>CAZQHE010000101.1:5412-15436 GCA_964593155.1 uncultured bacterium | reverse complement strand
CTGATCCTGGCGCTTCCGCGGCCCCTCGCGAGGCCCGCCGAATCGGGCCCCTGGAGCGTGCCTCCGGGGCCCCTGTTTTTTCTTGCATCGGCCGGTCGGCGTCCTTAACTGTCGGCGTCCGCGTGCACCGCGTCGCCGCCCGGACCTGCCTCTCGTTTCCACTCAACTCGAGCCCCGGAGTTGAACCCATGGATCACGAACTCGATCCCCGCCTCCTGCTCGCGGCCGACTACGACGACGACGACTACGAGGACGACTTCGACGACGGCGTGTCCGAGGACGAGGACCTCGACGCGGCCGAGTTCGACGCCGACTTCGACGAAGATGCCGTGGTGGCCGAAGAGGACGAAGACTCGGACTTCGACGAGGACTACGACGAAGAACTCGACGACGAGGACTTCGACGACGACGACTACGACGACTACTGATCTCCGGGCCGAGGCGTGAGCCCGGTCACGCCCCGTCGAGCAGCTGCGTCAACCGTTCCGAGGTCGAGCTCAGATCGGCCACCACCTGGTCGGCCGCAGCCAGTTCCTCTTCGCCATGGGGACCCGTCCGTACCGCCATCACGCGGCAACCCGCCTCCCGAGCGGCGTCGACGTCGTTGATCGTGTCCCCGATCACCCAGCTCTCCGCCGGATCGAAGTCCACGCCGTAGTGGGCGCGGGCGTCGTCGAACGCGGCACGCACCAGATCGGCGCGGACCTCGTGGTCGCCGCCGAAGCCACCCACCGGGAAGTACCGATCGAGCCCGAAGCGCGACAGCTTCACGTAGGCGCTGTCGCGGATGTTGCCGGTGCCCAGAGCCAGCGCCACCCCCTGGTGCGCGTGCAGGGCCTCGATGAGTTCGCGGGCGCCCGGCAGCACGTAGGGACCTTCGGCCGTCGCGTAGTGCTCGCGCATGCGTCGCGTGAAGGCGGTGGCGAAGGCGTGGAAGTGCCGCTCGTAGTCGCCGTCGGCGTCGGTGCCGAGCATCAGGCGGAAGATGCCGCGGTCGGTGTTGCCGTGGAAGCGCACGACGTCGGACCCGGGTTCGCGTCCGACCACTTCGGTGAAGCTCTCGCCGAAGAGCCGGCGGGTGATCGGCCCGTTCAGCAGGATCGTGCCGTCGATGTCGAAGACGATCAGGCGCATGGTGCTCCGTCGGGCGGGGGCGACACCGGCATGGTAGGCTGGGTACCGATCTTCGGCATCCCGGCAGGCCCTCCGCGACGAACCGGGGTTCGAGACCCCGCAGGCGAGGAGTCCCGATGGTCCGTCCGCCCTGGAGAGAATCCGGTTGCAGCGCCCGCGAGGCGGCCGCTCACCTCCTCGACCGCTGTGCGTTCGGGCCGTGGCCGGGCGAGGTCGATGCCGTCGCCGCGCGCGGTCCCACGGCCTGGCTCGAGGAGCAGCTCGCCGGAGGCCTCCGGTCGCCGCGCCTCGGGCGGTTCCTCGACCGCGCGCACACGCTCGATCTCGACAATGCGACGATCGTCACCACCTACCCCACTCTCGGCGAGGTCCGGCGCGCAGCGGTGCGGCACGGCGTGCTCCCGGAGGACGTGGACGACGATCCCACGCTGTACCGCTCGACCCTGCGCGAGTTCATGCAGCGGCGGGGGCAGCGTCCGCAACGCGAACTCTTCGCCGAGATCCTGGCTGCGAAAGTTCTGCGCGTGCTCTTCGACGAGAACCAGCTGCACGAGGTGCTCGTCGACTTCTGGTCGGACCACCTGTACGTCAGCGGCGCCGACCCGCGGGCCCGCCGCTTCGTGGGGACCTACGAACGCGACGTGATCCGCCCTCACGTGCTCGGCCGCTTCGGCGACATGCTGCGTGCGAGCGCGCGGCATCCGGCCATGCTCCTGTACCTGGACAACGCGGGGTCCGGCCGCGAGAGCCCGAACGAGAACTACGCGCGCGAGCTGCTCGAACTGCACACGGTGGGCGTCGACGGTGGCTACACCGAGAACGACGTGCGCGACGTGGCGCGGGCGTTCACCGGGTGGACCCTACTGCCCTTCGGCGAGGAACGAGACGACGTGCTCGCGCGCGCGACCGGTCGCCGGGCGCGCGCTGCGGGTGCCGTGGTCGACGGCGACTTCCTGTTCCGTCCCGACCGGCACGACACCCGAGCGAAGAGGGTCCTCGGCCGTCCGCTGCCCGCGGGGCGGGGGATCGAGGACGGCGACGACGTGCTCGACCTGTTGTCGATCCACCCGTCCACCGCGCGTTTCGTGTGCGGGAAACTCGCGCGGCGGCTCGTGCACGACGACCCGCCGGAGTCGCTGGTCGCGGCGATGGCCCGCACCTGGGAGCGGACCGGGGGCGACCTGGCCGCCGTCACGCGGACCCTTCTGGAGTCCAACGAGTTCTGGGATCCCTCGGTCCGTGCGGCCAAGATCAAGTCGCCGCTGGAACTCGTCGCCAGTGCGATGCGTGCGACGGGAGCAACCGTGGTCCGTCCACGGTCGCTGCACGAATGGACCGCGCGCATGGGTCAGCCGCTGTACCGGTACCCCGCGCCGACGGGCTTTCCCGATCACGCCGAGGCGTGGGTGAACGCGGGGTCGCTGCTGCAGCGCATGAAGTTCGGACTCGACCTGGCCGCGGGGGCGATCGAGGGCGTCCGGGTCGATCTTCTGGCCCTGAACGAGGGGCACGAACCCGCCGACCTGCGGGACGCCCTGCGGAGCTACGGCGAGCGTCTGCTGCCCGAACGCGATCTGTCCGATGCGCTCGACGCGTTCGAGCGGGTGGCACGCGACCCGGAGCTGGGTGCGAAGATCGACGAGCGCGCCCCCGTGTCGACGGAGGTTCCCGGAGGAGGCGCCGCGGTGGATCCGCCCGACGGCGGGGACGACGTCGAGCCCCTCGCCGACGAGCCCGGCGTCGATCCGGCCCCGGCCCCGGCGGCGCTGGCCCGTGCGGTCGGCGTGCTCCTGGGCAGCCCCGAGTTCCAGCGCCACTGATCCCGGAGACCGACCCGTGCGACGCCGACACTTCCTGCAGTCCATGGCCGCCGCCGCGGCGGTCGCCGCGTGGCCCGACGCCTGGATGGCCTTCGCCCGCGGCGCGGTGCGGCCTCCCGTGCTGGTGTGCGTGTTCCAGCGCGGCGCCATGGACGGGCTCATGGCCGTGCAGCCGCGGGCCGTAGGAGACCTGCCTCGTCTGCGGCCGCGGCTGGTGCTCGATCCGGCCCACGCGCCGGCCCTCGGCGCCGACCACCGATTGCACCCCGCTCTGGCGCCGTTGCGAGGGTGGTTCGACCGCGGTGAGCTGGCGGTGGTGCACGGTGTGGGATCGCCCGATCCGACCCGCTCGCACTTCGAGGCCCAGGACTTCATGGAGACGAGCACGCCGGGCGTGAAGAGCACCACGAGCGGTTGGTTGGCGCGCACGGTCGCTGCCCTCGGCGGCAGCCCCTCGCCGTGGCGAGGGCTGGCCCTCACCCCCGCGCGACCGCGGGCCTTCCACGGGGACACCCCGACGCTCTCGGTCGCCGACCTCGCCGAGTTCTCCCTCGGCGATCTTCCGGGCGCGGCCGTGGCGACACGCGGCTTCGAGTCCCTGTACGCGCGCACCACGCAGGAACTGCTGCACGACACCGGCCACGAGAGCTTCGACGCCCTGCGCACGCTCGACCCCGCCCGTGTCCGCGCCTATCGCGCGTCTCCCGACGCCGCGTACCCGAACACGCGGCTCGGCCTGGCGTTGCGCCAGATGGCGATGGTCGTGAAGGAGGACGTCGGCCTGCGCGTGGGCTTCGTCGAGAGCCAGGGCTGGGACACGCACGTGGCCCAGGGGGCCGAGCGGGGCGCCTTCGCGCGCAGCGCCGACGAGCTCGCGCGGTCACTCGAGGCCTTCCGCACCGACCTGGGCGACGAGGCCGACCGCGTGGTCGTGTGCACGATGACCGAGTTCGGCCGCACCGTGCACGAGAACGGCAACGCGGGCACCGACCACGGCCGCGCCTCGTGCTTCTTCGTGCTCGGCCCACGGGTGAACGGTGGGCGGGTGCTCGGCGAACTCCCGGAGCTGGTGGGGCCGGAGCTGGAAGCCGGCCGCGACCTGCCCGTCACGACCGACTTCCGTGCCGTCTTCGCGGCCCTGCTGCGCGACCACCTGGGCGTGTCGACCGTCGACACGGTGCTGCCCGGCTACGGCGGGGGCGCGTTGCCGCTGTTCGTCTAGTCGACCTCGCGCGCGATCGGGTAGCGCTTCCACGCCCGGTCGAAATAGGGCGTGCGTTCGTAGAAGAAGTTCAATCGCGCGCGCGGGTCGTCGGCGAACTCCGGATCCTCCAGACGCTCCGCGAACTCCTCGTTCAGCGCGGGATCCTCGGCCAGCATCTCGCGCGCCATGGGCTCCATGGCGTAGCTCTCGAAGTACTCGGTGCGCTGCAACACCTCGAGCATGAAGCCCCATTGGAACACGCCGTCGGGCGACTGCGGCTCGAGCAGGAGCATGGCCAGGGTGCCGCGGTCCTGGTCGGTGGGCACGCGCAGCGAGCCCGGGCGGAACTCCACGGTGTCGACCTCGACGGTGGGTTCGCCGGCGTCGACGCGGGCCATGCCCTCGTAGGGACGTTCGGCCATGGTGGCGTCGGGCAAGCGCATCCGCTGCACCTCGAGGGTCTGCACGCGGTCGACGCGCTCGTAGGCCACGCCGTGCAGGTCGAGCAGCTCGGCGAGGTGGTTCCACTCGGCGGGGATCCAGTAGGCGGCCGGACGGTCGACGAAGGTCGCGCGCTCGGCGTTGCCCAGGATCGGGATCTCCACGGTGTAGGGCTCGCCCGTCCAGCGGACGACCTCGGTCCCGGTGACGTCGGACGGGGCCATCTCGCTGCGGATCGCGCGGAAGTCGATGGTGCCCAGCGGTTCGGGCGAGCGCGCGTGGTCGAGGTGCACGCGCTGCGGTCGGGCGGCGCGGTCGGCGGCGATCGCCTCGCGCAGGCTGTCGAAGTGGTCGGCGGCCGCCCGCAGGTTCGCCTCGAGGAACACGTAGGTGCCCAGCACGCGGCGACGGTAGGGCTTCAGCGAGTGGTTCTCGAGCAGCACCGTGGGCAGGTGGCGCGCGTCGCCGTAGCCGTTGCTGTACCGCGGGCCCGCGGTCCACTGGTACATGCCCCGGGTGATGTCGGTGCGGTCGACGGTGAAGATCAGCGGTCCCGGCACGTGGCCCGCTTCGTCGAGGGCGCGGTCGACGGCGCGGCGGTAGGGGCCGTCGAGCCAGGCGGCGATCGACGGCGACCAGCCGTGGGTTCCGTTGAACCCGTAGGTGATGTCGTACTGGTAGTCGGCTCCGTCGGTCACGTGCAGGTCGAGGTACAGGTCGGGATCGCAGGCCTCGAGCGCGCGCAGCAGGTGCTGGGTCTCCAGCGCGCGCGCCTTGGCGTAGTCGCGGTTCAGGTTCAGGTTGCGCGCGTTCGTGCGCCATCCCTGCACCGTGGGACCGCGCTGGTTCATGCGGTTGTGCTCGCCGCGGCGCTCGTGGCCGTCGACGGAGAAGATCGGCAGGAGGACCCAGTTCACCCGGTCGAGCAGCGCACGCTTCGTGCCGAGCACCGTCATGTCGCGCAGCAGCATGAAGCCGGCGTCCTTGCCGTCGATCTCGCCGCTGTGGATGCCGGCGTGGGCGAAGACCAGCGGGCGGTCGCTCGCGCGCAGGGCCTCGAATGTGAACGCACCCTCGCCCGAGGCGACGATCGCCTCGATCGGCCGTCCCTGCGGGCTGTCGCCGATCGAGAACATCGCGAGTTCGTCGGCCGCGTCGACCAGGCGCCGGGCCCAGGCCATGGTCGTCTCGTAGTCGGGCGAGGCGAATCCGCCGCTCTTCTCGAAGTCGGTGGCCCATTCGTGGTCGGGTTCGAGCATCAGCTGGATGCTCGCCCCGTTCCAGGTCTCCACCGGCGGCAGATGGTCGATGTGGTGGACGTCGAGGTCGGTGTCCTGCGCGGCGGCGCCGGTGGTCAGCGCGATCAGCAGGACGAAGGGGGTGATGGTTCGCATGGTGCACTCCGGATCGGGGACGAACGTCGAAGATGCGTCCGGGGTGAACGAGGGTCAACGGCGGGGCGCGCGGCCGGGTGACGGATTCGTGAGCTGCCCCTAAGTTGGGGCGTTCCGACGCCCCCCGACCCGCCATTCCGGAGGCAGCCGTGGCCGCGACGACGACCCCGGCGGCGCCCGCGGGCGCCTCGCTCGAACTCCACCTGACCCCGGCCCGCTGGGGTCTTCTGCTGAGCTTCGCGGCCGCCACGTTCCTGCTGATCCCGCGGGAGCAGTTCCTGCTCGGTGTGCCCTTCTTCGTGGCCGCCCTGGTGCTCGTGCTGCGCGATCCGAGCCCGGCCCTGCGCCGGCGCATGGGGGTGCTGCTCGGCTGTGTCGGGCTGCTGTCGGTCACGCCGATCAACACCCAGCTCGAGCCGATCAAGTTCCTCACCCTGGGCGGGCCGTTCCTGCTGGTCATCATCGTCCCGGCCGTGATCCTGGCCCGCACCGATCCCGGTGTGATCCGCTACCGTCTCTGGCCCACGCGCTTCCGCTGGCTCGACCTGTTCTACGTGGCGCTGTCGATCCCGCTCGCGGCCTTCGTGCTCGACTGGTACTTCGACGTCAATCCGTTCATGCCCTTCCAGTGGCCGCTGCCCGAGCAGCAGGACGACGGCAAGATGACCATGCTGTTCTGGGGCATCAACGGCGTGGGCGTGTGGGACGAGCTGTTCTTCGTGAACACGGTGTTCGCGATCCTGCGCAGCCTGTTCCGGTTCCGCGTCGCCAACGTGTTCCAGGCCGTGGTGTACATGTCGGTGCTCTACGACATGGCCTTCATCGGGATCGGTCCGATCCTCGTGTACCTGTTCGCGTTGACGCAGGGTTCGATGTTCGAGGAGAGCGAGAACCTGCTGTACGTGCTCGTGGTGCACCTGATCGTGGACTATTTCCTGTACTGGGAGATCGTCATGGGCCACTACCCCGGCTACGTACAGCAGGGGATCCTGCACTGACGCCGCTCAGGCGGCACCGTTGGCCCTGAGTACGCCGAGCGCGTCGCGGTAGCGGCGCGACAGGCGCAGTTCCTCGCCGTTGTCCAGGCGCAGCTTCCAGTCGCCCTGCGGGGTGGGCTGCATCGCGCGCACCCGGTCGACGTTCACCACCGCCGAGCGGTGGATGCGCACGAAGCGATGTGGGTCGAGCCGGCCGACCAGGCGGCTGATCGGCGAGCGGTAGAGATGGCGACGGCCGGCGCGGTGCAGTTCGACGTAGTTGCCGGCGGCGCCGATCCACTCCACGCCGTCGAGGTCGACGATCTCGACGCGGCCGTTGCCGCGGATCGCCAGGCGCTCGACGTGGGCAGGGCCACGGGCCGCGGCCAGGAGCGCCTCGAGCGACGAGCGCTGCTCGGAGATCTCGGTGGCGGCCGCGTGGTCGAGTGCCGCCTGTGCGCCCGCCTCGTCCACGGGGACGCCCAAGGGGGCGAAGCCGTGCTCGCGCAGGGGGCCGCGGGTGTCCTCGTCGTCGCGGGCGCAGAACACCACGGCCGGCCAGCGGCGGGGCGGAAGGGCGCGCAGGACCTCGTAGCCGTCGAGTTCGGGCAGGCCCGGTTCGACGAAGACCAACTGCGGACGGGCCTGCTGGATCAACTCGAGCGCGCGGACGCCGTCGGTGGCCTGGCCCACCAGGCGCAGGTCGGCGCGGCCGGTCAGGGCCCGGCTCAGGGCACGGCACGTGGCGTCGTCGGCCACGGCGAGCACGACCGAGCGCGGAGCACTCACGAGCGGTCTCCGTGGCCGCTCCGCGGCACGGGGTGAAGACGGGTGCAGGGCACGAGGGGCCTCCCGGGGTGTCAGGCGCGATCAACGTACGGAGACTCGAGGCGCCCGGACAAGTGGACGACGGCGGCCGTTGCGCCTTTGTTGCAGACGCCGGGCGGCGCGGGTTTGACACCCCCTCGCGGCCTTCCTACTGTTGCCCCAATTTACCGGGACCCACCGACCGGCGAGGAGTCCGTCCATGACCTCCAGGATCCGCCCCGAAGGTCTGACCTTCGACGACGTGCTGCTCGTCCCTCGCTACAGCGAGATCATCCCGGCCGACTGCGACGTGACCACCCGCCTCACCCGCGGCATCGAGCTCAACACCCCGCTCGTCTCGGCCGCCATGGACACCGTGACCGAGGCCGACCTGGCGATCGCCATGGCCCGCAGCGGCGGCATCGGGATGATCCACAAGAACATGCCGCCCGACGAGCAGGCCTCGCACGTCGACCGCGTGAAGCGCTCGGAGAGCGGCATGATCACCCGGCCCATCACCCTGAGTGCCGAGCACCGGGTGAGCGAGGCCATGGCGCTCATGCGCAAGTTCCGGATCAGCGGGATCCCCGTCACGCGCGACGGCAAGCTGGTCGGAATCCTCACCAACCGCGACCTGCGCTTCATCGAGAACGTCGACGAGCCGATCTCCACGCACATGACCAGCGAGCAGCTGGTGACCGCGCCCATGGGGACGAGCCTCGAGGAGGCCTCGCGGATCCTGCACGAGCACCGGATCGAGAAGCTCCCGGTGGTCGACGCCGACTTCAACCTGCGCGGGCTGATCACGATCAAGGACATCCAGAAGAAGCTGGACTATCCCGACAGCTGCAAGGATGCCGACGGCCGCCTGCGCGTCGGTGCGGCCCTGGGCACCAGTGCGGATCTGATGGAACGCGCCGAGCGCCTGCGCGACGCCAACGTCGACGTGCTCACGCTCGACTCCGCCCACGGCCACACGAAGAACGTGATCGACGCCGCCCGCCGGGTGAAGAAGGAGTTCCCCGACCAGCAGCTGATCGTGGGCAACGTGGCGACGGCCGAGGGCGCGCGCGCCCTGATCGATCTCGGCGCCGACGCCATCAAGGTCGGCATGGGTCCGGGCAGTATCTGCACCACGCGTGTCGTGGCCGGCATCGGTGTGCCGCAGATCTCGGCGATCATGGAGACGGTCGAGGTCGCCGCGAAGCACGACGTGCCCGTGATCGCCGACGGTGGGATCAAGTATTCGGGTGACCTGGTCAAGGCCCTGGCCGCCGGCGCCGAGAGCGTCATGCTGGGCAGCCTGTTCGCCGGTACCGAGGAGAGCCCCGGCGAGACCATCCTGTACGAGGGCCGTCAGTACAAGGTCTACCGCGGCATGGGATCGATGAGCGCCATGCAGGAGGGCAGCAAGGACCGCTACTTCCAGGCGGCGACCGAAAGCGTCGAGAAGCTCGTGCCCGAGGGCATCGAGGGCCGCGTGCCGTACAAGGGCAAGGTGCGCGACAGCGTCTACCAGCTCATGGGTGGGCTGCGTTCGGGCATGGGCTACTGTGGCGCCCGAACGCTCGAGGAACTGCGCAAGGAGACCGAGTTCCTGCGTGTGAGCCCGGCGGCGGTGCGCGAGAGCCACCCGCACGACGTGACGATCACCAAGGAAGCCCCGAACTACCCGCGGCCCTAGCCCCATGGACGGGCGTCCCGTTCCCGATCCCGCGCGGGTGCTCGACCGGGCGCGCGCTGCGGGTTTCGACGCCGCCGGCATCGCGCCCGTCTCGATGCCCGAACACGAAGAGCCCCTGCGGGCGTGGTTGGCCGCCGGTCACCACGGCGGCATGGAGTGGATGACGCGCAACACCGATGTACGCGTCGACCTGCGCACGCGCTTTCCGTGGGCGCGCAGCGCGATCTTGGTGCTGCGCTCGTACCGCGTCGCTCCCGGTCGGCGTGGACTCGCGCGCTTCGTGTCGAGCTACGCGCAGGGGGTCGACTACCACGACGTCCTGCTCGAGCGCCTGCACGAACTCGAAGGAGTGCTGCGCGCCGACGATCCCGCGCTGCAGGCACATGCCTACGTCGACACCGGTCCGGTGCTCGAACGACAGCTCGCCGAGGCGGCGGGCCTGGGCTGGACGGCGAACAACACCTTGTTGCTGCACCCCCAGCACGGCAGCCGCTTCTTCCTGGGTGTCCTGATCACCGACAGGCCGATCGGCAGCACGAGGAAGGCGAAGATCATCGCCGTCA
>CAZQHE010000101.1:0-5402 GCA_964593155.1 uncultured bacterium | reverse complement strand
CCGCTCGAGCCCACCCCGGCGAAGTCCGGATCCTGCGGGACCTGCCGCGCCTGCCAGCCCGCGTGTCCGACCGACGCTTTCGTTCGCCCTGGAGTGCTCGACGCCCGTCGTTGCATCAGCTACCTGACCATCGAGCATCGCGGTCCGATCCCACGGGCGTTGCGGCCGGCCATGGGGCAATGGTTGTTCGGCTGTGATCTGTGCCAGACGTGTTGTCCGTTCGAGGTGGGGGCTTCCGAGGCCGGTGATCCGGCCTTCGAGGTGTCGCCGGCTCTGCTCGATGTGTCGTTGTCGTCGTTGCTCCGGATGGACGAGGCGGAGTTCCGCGCGCGCTTCCGCAGGACGCCGTTGTGGAGACCGCGGCGGCGGGGACTGTTGCGCAATGCGTTGATCGTGGCGGCCAACGGCGAGCACGTCGACTGCGTGCCGGCGGCGACGGATCTGCTCGGCGACGCCGAGCCCGTGCTGCGTGAGGCCGCGAGCTGGATGCTGGCGGCGCTGGGCGCCGAGGATGCGCGGTCGGCGATCGCGGCGGCGCGGGAGCGGGAGGTCGAGGATTGGGCCGCGGCGGGGATGGAGGAGGATCTCGGGCGGTTGGCGGCGGGTTGAGCGCGGAGGCGCGGGCGCGTTCGTTCCCTGGAGGCCGCGTTCATTCCCTGGAAGCCGCGCTCGTTCCCTGGAAGCCGCGTTCGTTCCCCGATCGACGGCTCGATTCCGCCCTACTCTGGCGATTCGTTCCTCGTGGGTTTCCGGGCGGAACGTCCCCGACGGGGCTTGCTGGCGTGGAAGCTTCCGCGGCGGAAGTGGGATGTGGGGTCGAGTCTGGTCGTCGTCCTCTCGTTCGCCGGTGGTCGACCCCGTCGCGATTTCGAACCGCCCCTACCGCACCCTCTCCAGACAAACCACCTCCGGCACCCCGCCGCGGTCCATGTCCTCGCCCATCACGTAGATCCGATCGCCGAGCCAGGCGATCACGTCGACCACCCACGCGCCTTCCGGCAGTTCGAGCGACTCCTGGCCGACGACCGAGCCCGTCGCCGTGTCCAGGATCCACCACTCAACGTGCTCGACCGTGTCGAGGCCGCTGCCACGGCCGGCGGACGAGACGACGTACAGTCGACCGTCCTCCGCCCGAGCGGACATGCCGACGATGGCGGCGTAGTTCTCGAGCACGGTGGGCATCGTTGCGCCGGGCAGTACATCGCGGTGCGCGTCGTAGCTCTCGCGGTTCGCCGCGATGAGTTCGTCGCTCTTGCGCACGATGCGGACCGGGACTTCCGTCCGCCAGTGCTGGGTTCCGCCGGGTGCGAAGGCGGCGATCGTCGCGGTGTGGTAGTCGTCGTTCACGAACACGGTTCCGTCGGGGCTCGCGTCCCAGGTCCAGGCCGTTCGGCTGTCCAGTCCGGAGCGGATGGGTCCGCCGGCTTCGTGCAGGACGGTCGCGACACCGGTCGCGAGGTCGTGGTGGACGAGCCGCACGATGCGGGTGCCGAGGTCGGAGGTCGGCTGTTGGCTCGCGTAGGAGACGACCGCGCCGTCGACCACGCGCACCCCCACGCCGATGGCGAAACCCGCGGCGTCGAAGACGGGATCGATCGACTCGACGCGATCGAAGGGCGGCATGACCGGGCTGCGGACGATCGTGCGCGCCGGCATGGCGTTGCTGACGGCGAGCGTGGTTCCGTCGACCGACACGTCGATGCCGCTGACCCGGTTCACGTGTCCGGGTGCCTCGCCGGCGATCCGGACGACGCGGCTCGTCGTCCCGGCGGCGTCGATGGTGACGAGTTCGACGTCCATCTGCCCGTGCAGCACGTGGACCGCGCCCGCACTCGGCACCATCCGGTGGGCGTCGCCGAGCACGACTCCTTCGTCGATCTCGGAGCTGCGCCAGAGAAGGCGGGTCTCGATCGGGTCGGCGGCGGGCGAGCTGATCGGCAGGCACAGGAGAAGGGCGAGGAGGATTCGGTGCACGGGTTTCCCGTTCCGTCGGAGACCGTGGGCGATCGGGTCGGGCGCGTGGGGATCGAAGGAATCGTACGGTCGGCGACGCTGCCGGAGCAACACTCTCGGGCGTGGCGTCGACCGTCGTCGTCCTCACCACTGCGGAAACCGGAGGCCCGACGCGGGACACCACCCGCGGACCCGTCGTTCGTCACTTCCGCAACGGAAGTCCGAGCTCCTGCGCGATACGTTCCCGGCGCCAGCACGAAGAAGCCCGGCCGCAACGACGAGCGACCGGGCCCTGGGCCCCCAATGGAACGCGTTCACTTCAGCAGCGTGATCTTCCGCGTCCTAACCTCGCCGGCACCAGTGGCCTTCACGAAGTAGACTCCCGACGAGACCGACGATCCGTTCGCATCTCGACCGTTCCACGTCAGCGTGTGCTCACCCGCCGCGTGGTGGCCGTGGGCGAGCGTTGCGACGACACGGCCCCGCGGGTCGAGGACGTCGACGCGCACCGGGCCGGCCTCGGCCAGACCGAAGCGGATCTGCGTGCTCGGGTTGAAGGGATTCGGCACCGCGTTCTCGAGCGTCAGCGCACGGGCGACGGTGGCGCTCGGCGCCGAGGTGGAAGTCGCGCACGACTCGAGACCGTCGCGCACGAGATCGCGGAACAGTTCCTGGGTCACGTCGAACAGGCGCTGCGTGTCGTTCGCGTCGTGTAGGAACAGGCCGAAGACGTAGTCACGATCCGAGAAACGGCTCCGCACGCATTCGGGGACCTGGATCGTTCCCGCGACCGAGACGAACTCCTTGCCGTTCAGCGTGTAGCCACCGGGCTTCCACGCCCATTCCATCTCGTCGAGATAGGTCTCGGCCAGGTACGAGACACCGGCCGCGTTCGCCTCGTCGACGACCATCTGCTGGATCTGGTTCGTCAGCCACCACTGGTCGGTCGCAGGCGTCAGGTGACTCTGCATGGTCTCGTAGAACCCGGTCCGGACGGTCGAGAGCGCCGCACCGTTCACGATCTCCTCGTACAGGTTGCCCGCGTCACGCAACGTGAGTTCGTTCGGATCGGCCACCGCCTGCGTGCCGCAGCCCAGCGGCGCGTGGTTGAGATCGCTGTCGGTGCTGACGCCGCCGAAGGTGCGCACCGAGTTCATGATGTCGAACTCGCCGTAGCGGGCCCGGATCGCCTCGGTGGCGGGGTTGTCCGAGTACCACATCATCAGGCGCGTGGTGTCGTACAGGCTGCGCGCCACGGTCGGGCTGCCACCGGCCGGACAGCTGTTGCCGATGATCGTCTCGTCGTAGGAGATCAGGCTGTTCGTCTGGTCGACGCCGGTCGCGATCATCCGCCACGCGTGGAAGTGGTGGAAGACCTTGATCGTGCTCGCCGGCTCGAAGCGGAAGTCCGGATTGAGCGAGGCCAGGGTGGGCCCATTGATCTGGCGCAGGTACAGGCCGGTGGTGCCGTCGCTCCCGTAGCCGAGTTCCTCGGCCAGACGCGTGGTGAGCGCGTTCGCGTTGTTGGTCAGGGCAACGGCGTACCGCGTGCCGCTGACGGTTGCGTAGGGCTCGATGTCGACGATGCGCGATCCCGTCTGGTTCACGAGGTCGGTGACCCCGCTCGCGGTGAATCCGTAGTACCACCACCAGTTCGACTCGGGTGGCATCATGATCACGTCGAAGCGTGTTCCGTCGGCGGTGCCGACCACGTCGAGGTCGACGACGCGGTATCCCGTCTCCTGGATCTGGGCCGTGACGAAGGCCTCGTCGACGTTCACCCACCAGTACCAGCCGCTGGCGTCGTCGCCCGTGTTCTCGACCATGATGCCGTCGTAGAGGGTGTCGCCGGCCGTCCCGCGCGATTCGATGTCGATGAGACGCGCGCCGTTCTGGTCGAGCAGGCTGCTCATCTGCGACACGGTGCGACTGGTGTACCACCACCATGTCTTCGCCTCGGCGCCGGTGTTGTTCACCATGATCACGGCGAAGCGGTCGTCGGCGTAGCGCTCGATGTCGATCAGCCGGGCCTGGTTGGTGTCGAGCAGGTTGCCCACGTCGGTGAAGTCCGCGCCGTAGTACCACCACCAGCTCGAGACCTGGTGGACGCCTTCGTTCTGGACGAACGCGGCGGAGAAGCGCAGGGGATCGACCGACTGGACCTCGATGTCGATCAGCCGGGCGCCGGTGTCGTCGATGAGATCGGTGACCTGCTGGGGTGTGACGTCGTGCAGCCAGTACCATTCGGACGGCGTGCCGTCGAGGCGCTCGCCGGGGGCGGGGATCGCGTGGGCGGCGGTGGTCGGCAGGACGCACGACAGGCCGACCACGGCGGCGACACGAAGGAGCGTGGAGCGCATGGCGGTCTTTCCGATTCAGGGGGCAGGGGTGTATCGAGAAAAACGTCCGGGGGCGGGGAAGCGCACAGGGGTTTCTGCGGGGGTATCATCCGAAGACGGGCACGGACGTTTGCGATGCTCGTCCTGGGACGCAGCGTCCTCTGATCTTCAGAGAAGGGGTGATGGTCGGTCCGTGGCCCGGACGTGCCGCGAGCGGCGAGCCCGTACCCTGGTGACGATTTCGAGGGAGGTGACTCCGACGACCTCGCCGGAGTTGTCGGGGACCGGGCCACCGAGCCTCGACAGCCCGATGGTCGGGTCCCAGCCCCGGTGGAGCCTGACCAGCGAGTCCTCGGAACGGAGGACGGGTAGACGCGCGGGAAGGCCATGTCTCGCCCCCGGCGCAACGTGCGCGACCGGGACCGCGACCGGATCCGCGGCCACACATCCCGGGAGCCGGCGAACTCGCCCGCTACTTCACGAAGGATTTCGGGTCGATCGGCGAGCAGCTTCTATTGATTTCGTGATATATTTGCAGGAATCTGCGCCCAACAGATCACGAAGCCCCCGACCGCTCCCGGAAAGGCTCCAGTACAATGCGCTCGCGGTGGACCCAATGGTTCCTTCTGTCCACTCTTCTTCTCGTCGTCTCCGGAGAGACGGCGTACGCCCAGTACTCCGAGGCCGATACTCTCGCGGCCGTGGCTCCCGGATTGGTCTACCGGGAGTACTCCCGGATCATGACCGGCAACGATTGGCGGGTCACCGACCCGGACGCGCCCTTCGACGGGCCCTCGTACAACTCGCCGTCGACCTTCCTTCCGAACCCCGAACTGGAGCTCACCGTGGATGACCTCCAGGGGGCGATCCGCGCCGTCGCGGTGATCGACGTCTGGGGGGGGCACGTCGGGACGATCGGCAAGCAGTTCCGCCTGAACGACAACGCCTGGATCGATGTGCCCGACATCGAGAACACGCCGAGTTCTCCGGAGTGCTACGTGCATCAGGTGTCGCTGGAGGTGGAGGTGCCGCTCGAGCACCTCCTGGAGGGCATGAACGTGTTCGAAGGCACTTCGGGCCCGCAGACCTGCTTCGATTTCGGATGGGGCC
>CAZQHE010000100.1:0-15460 GCA_964593155.1 uncultured bacterium | reverse complement strand
CCAGAAGGCCGGCCACATCCCCTGGCCGATCGGCATCCGCGCGCGGATCTCGAAGCGTCCGTAGGTCCAGTCGCCGCGGTGGCGCGTGCGCAGGCGCGCCGAGGTGTAGTTCGATTCCTCGATGCGCTCCTCGCGCGCGGTGATCGTGAGGAGGCCGTCGGCCACCGTCGCGTTCTCGGCGCGGTAGTACTGCAGTTCCTCGTTGCCCCAGCCGCAGAGGTCCGGACAACCGGTGCCGATCTGCGGCTCCCATTTGTCGAGGTCGAGCGAGGTGCCGTCGAACTCGTCGCTCCAGACCAGCTCGTACGGCGGATCGGACGCCGGAGCCGCGGCCCGCGCCGGCCCGAGGACCACCGGGATCAACAGGAACAGGACGAACGGGGCGACCGGACGCATGGACTCTCCCGATGGGGGCTCGGCGACTTTGTTCGGCAGTCTAACAAAGTCCGCGGGCCGAGGAAACAGGGCATCGCGCGCCCGCGACACCCTGCCTCCCGTGTCGTCGACCGGGTCGTTCGGGCTCAGCCCATGACCTGGTCGTAGACGTCCTCGTTGAAGCCCACCAGCAGCGTCTTGCCGACCTTGATCGTGGGCGCCCGCAGGTTGCCGGTGCTGCCGAGCATCTTCTCCACGACCTCCTTCTTCGCGGTGCCGCCGTCGAAGGTGTCGAGCTTCTTGCCCTTGGCCACGTGGACCTTCGAGGCGTCGCGGATCAGCTTCTTCGCGTCGTTCTCGCCGAGCTTCTTGCTGGCCGACACCTTCTCCGCGACGTCCACGCCCTTCGCCTCCATGAACTTGGAGGCCTTCGCGCAGGAGCTTCAACCGGGGCGGTGGTAATACCAGTCGACACGGGACTTCGCCATGATCGTTCCTTCCGGGAATCGGACAGGGGTTCGTGAACGCCCGCAGTGTAGGCCAACGCCGGACGGCGGGCCACCGCAGTCCGCCGTGCGCACGCGAGAACCACGGAAACGTGATCTGCCACCGCCGGGATTGGTGCTCCCCACGGCCCGGTCTTACGATGCCACCCCCATCGTGCCTGTTCCTGCGCCAACCCACGAGGACGAGGAATGTCTTCTGCGAAGATCGTCTGGACGAAGATCGACGAGGCCCCGGCCCTGGCCACCTACGCGCTGCTCCCGATCGTGAACGGCTTCACGAAAGCAGCCGGCGTCGAGGTCGAGACGGCCGACATCTCCCTGGCTGGTCGCATCCTCGCGAACTTCCCCGAGGCCCTGCGCGACGACCAGCGCGTGCCCGACGAACTGAAGCGTCTGGGCGACCTGGCGAAGACGCCGCAGGCGAACATCGTGAAGCTGCCCAACATCAGCGCGTCGATCCCCCAGTTGCAGGCCGCGATCCGCGAACTCCAGCAGCAGGGCCACGACGTCCCCGACTTCCCCGAGGAGCCGCAGACCGACGAGGAGCACGAACTCCGCGCGCGCTACTCGGTGGTGCTGGGCTCGGCCGTGAATCCCGTCCTGCGCGAGGGCAACTCGATCCGGCGTGCCGCCGCGTCGGTCAAGCGCTTCGCGCAGAAGAACCCGCACGGCATGATGAAGCACTGGCCCGACTCGGGGTCGAAGACCCGCGTGGCCAGCATGGCCGACGGCGACTTCTACGGCAGCGAGGTGTCGACCACCGTCGGCGAGGCCACGTCGTTCCGGATCGAGTTCGTCGACACCGACGGCGCGGTCACCGAGCTGCGCGGTGAGGCGCCGCTGCTGAGCGGCGAGGTGCTCGACGCCGCGACCATGAACGTGGCCGCCCTGCGCAACTTCTACGCCGCCTGCATGCGCGAGGCCCGGGAGAAGCGCGTGCTGCTGTCGCTGCACCTCAAGGCCACCATGATGAAGGTGAGCGATCCGGTGCTCTTCGGTCACTGCGTGTCGGTGTTCCTGGGCGACGTGCTCGAGAAGCATGGCGACACCCTGAAGTCCCTGGGCGCCGACGTGGACTACGGCCTGGCCGACCTGCTCGGCCGCCTCGACCAGCTACCCTCCGAGAGGAAGACCGAGATCGAGGCCGACATCGCCGAGGCCCGGAGGAACGGGCCGCCCCTGGCCATGGTCGACTCGCGCAAGGACCGCACGAACCTTCACGTTCCCAACGACGTGATCATCGACGCGTCGATGCCCGTGGTCGTCCGCGACGGCGGGAAGATGTGGAACGCGAAGGACGAACTGCAGGACACCCTGGCCATGGTCCCCGACCGCAGCTACGGCCCCATGTACCAGGCGGTGATCGAGGACTGCCAGAAGCACGGTCAGTTCGATCCGGCCACCATGGGCAGCGTGTCGAACGTGGGCCTCATGGCGAAGAAGGCCGAGGAGTACGGCTCGCACGACAAGACCTTCACCGCTCCCGCCCGCGGCACGATGCGCGCCGTCACCACCGACGGCGCGGTCCTGCTCGAGCGTCCCGTCGAAGAAGGCGATCTCTTCCGCATGTGCCAGACCAAGGACGAGGCGATCCGCGACTGGGTCGGTCTCGGCGTGCGCCGCGCGCGCGAGACCGGCACACCGGCCGTGTTCTGGCTCGACGCGCAGCGAGGGCACGACGCCCAGCTCGTCGAGAAGGTACAGCGCTACCTCGGCGACCATGACACCGACGGCCTGCAGATCGAGATCCTGCCGCCGGTCGAGGCCATGGAGTTCACGCTGGCGCGCGTCCGCCACGGCGAGGACACGATCTCGGTCACCGGCAACGTGCTGCGCGACTACCTCACCGACCTCTTCCCGATCCTCGAACTCGGCACCAGCGCACGCATGCTCTCGATCGTGCCCCTGCTCAACGGCGGCGGCCTGTTCGAGACCGGCGCCGGCGGCTCGGCCCCGAAGCACGTGCAGCAGTTCCTGGAGGAGGGCCACCTGCGCTGGGACTCGCTCGGCGAGTACTGCGCGCTCGGCCCGTCGCTGGAGCTGGCGGCCGAACAGTCGGGCAACGACCGGCCACGACTCATGGCCCGGGCCCTCGACCATGCGATCGAGCGCTACCTCGAGGAGCAGCGCGCGCCTTCGCGCAAGGTGAACGAGATCGACAACCGCGGTTCGACCTTCTACCTGTCCCTCTACTGGGCCCAGGCCCTGGCCGCACAGGACGAGGACGCCGACCTGCGGGCGCGCTTCGAGGCGATCGCCGCGAAACTCGCCGAGAACGAGGCCGCGATCACGCGGGAGTTGCTCGAGGCCCAGGGCTCACCGGTGGACATCGGCGGCTACTACCACCCCGACGACGAGAAGGCCGCCGCGGCCATGCGGCCGAGCGCAACGTTGAACGGGATCGTGGGCGAGCTGTAGGAGCCATCCAGGCCGCCCTGGGCACCCGGGACCCCTGGAAGTCAGTATCTGGACCACCGGCACGGGCGCGGCCGCGCCCGCTCGCGGATCCGACTTGATTCGGCTCCCGAACAAAGTGTATGATGATATCATCGAATCCCGGCGATTCCGACCCATGCGCCGGGCCACGATCACCGCTGCGGCGTGGGGCGTCGGTTCGTCCCCAACTCGCCGAAGCGTTACGCCACGACTCCCAGGAGATCATCCATGAAGGCAATTGCGATCGTCGCGATGCTCGCGCTGCTGGTCCCGGTCGCGGGATCCGCGCAGGTCCAGGTGACCACCGACCCGGCCACCATGACCAACGGGTTCATGAACGTGTTCAACCTCCCCGCGCCCGACGGCGACGGCGCCTTCCAGTTCGCCAGCCCCTGGGGCTTCGCCGATCTGCGCGCCTCGTTCGACGGCACCGATTTGACCTTCGCCCCGAACACCATCAACGACCCCGATCCGTTCTGGTACATCGGCGGCGGCGGCCCCGGCGCGCCGGGCAACAAGATCATGGAAGCCAACGGCTACGCCGAGGTCCTCGACGGCAGCCTCGCCGGCGAGACCATCGTGTTCACCTTCGAGGTCCTGTCGAACACGCTGACCGACGCCCACACCGTCACGGCCTTCATCCGTGACTTCGCGCCGGACTTCTCGACGGTGAACGAGACCGTCATCCCCGTCGACGCCATCGGCGCCTACTCGCTGAGCCTCGACACGATCAACGACCCCGCCCGTCCCGTGCAGTGGGGCATCCAGATGCGCGGCGTGAACGTGTGGGAGACCGACGTCGAGCCCTTCGGCGAGATCGTCATCGGTGCCGACCTGGTCGTCTCGACCGACGAGAGCAGCTTCGCCAAGGTGAAGGCGCTGTACCAGCAGTAGGCCGGAAGCGAATCCACCGTTCCGAACGCGAGGGGTCGCCGGAGTTCCGGCGGCCCCTTCGTGCGTCACTTCCCCTGCGAAAGTCGGCACGGAGCGTCGGAACGACGGTCTCGGCGCCGAGAGGGTCGGCCGCGGCACCGCGACAGCGACTAGAAATACGCGCTCAGCCCGAAGCGAACGCCCGAACCACTCAGGCGCCACTGTTCGACCGACTCCTCGCGCACACTCTCGCCGGACACGTCCTCCGAACGCAGGGTGCGGTCGATGTCGTCGCGCGCGTAGGCAATGCCGTACTCGGCGTGACCCCAGAAGAAGTGCATGCGTGCATCGTCGGCGCCCGCGTAGCGCAGGAACAGGAGATCGATGCCGACCGCCCATGCGTCTCGATCCTGGAAACCACTCGTCGTGGTCAGATCTCCGTTGCTCGCAACGGTCTGGTCGTGACCGGACTCACTCGAACTGGTCGAGACCGACAATCCCAGGCGCGAGGCCCACTGACGCCCCAGCTACCGCTTGGCGGCGACCGTCGAGGCGCCGAACTCGGACAAGGTGAGGTTCTCGTCGACCTGGAACTGCAGCGCCCAGGCGCACGGCGTCTCCTCGGTGGTGCCGCCAGGCGGCAGGACGCGGAGCCCACGAGGCGCGCGAGCGTTCGCGAGCGGGGACCGACCGAGCCTAGTCGCACCGGGGCGAACGCCATGCCGTCGAAAACGTGACCACGAAAAGAGCGGCGGCCCGGGTCTCGGAGACCCCGGGCCGCCGCGAACCGCAATCCCGCTCGGTGAACGACTGAAGGAGGAGACTGCGGCGTTATCGATCCGTACCGTGCTGAAAACGTCGGGCACCTCGCGCGAGTTCCCGGCGGTGTCAATTCCTTTGCGAAACGGCGCGGCTTCCCCGCTCCACCGTCCCCAGCTCGGGGTTCTCGTCCTGGGCCGTCTCGCGGCAGACGTCGTCGATCAGTTGCTCGCGGTTCTCGCGGAACCACGACTCGAGTTCGCAGGCGAGCTGGCAGAATTCCCGCGGCGACAGACGCAGCGACCAGTCAGGCGTTTCGATCTCGTAGCTGGGCACGTCGTGCGGTCCACGGTCGTGGCGCTGCAGCATGGCGGGCCTCCCGGATCCGAGGATCGGCGATCGTTCCGGGGCCGGGCCTCGACCGCGCGAACGCCGAACTTGAATTTCATTATCAAGCAATTCGGGCGAAAAGCAACCCCTGGATCACGGATTCGGCGTGACCGACGTGGAATCGTATCCCAGCAGCTCGACGAGCACCCGCCCCAGCTGACGGTACTCGGGCGCCCGGCTCGACGCCTTGCGCCAGGCCAGGCCGATCTCGCGGTAGGGCCTGGGCTCGCCGAAGGGGATCACCCACACGCCGTCGGCCCGCCCCTCGACCTCGAGCGCCATCTTCGGCAGGAGCGTCGTGCCCAGGCCTCCGGCCACCATCTGCGCAAGAGTACCCAGACTGGTGGCCCGCATGCGTGAGGCCTCGCGGGCACCGGCCTGGTTGCAGACGGCCAGGGCCTGGTCGCGCAGGCAGTGGCCGTCCTCCAGCAGCAGGACGTCCTGATCGGCCAGATCGGACTCGTCCACGCACTCGCGGCCGGCCAGCGGGTGCTCGGCCGGCACCGCGAGACGGAACTCGTCGCGGAACAGCGGCAACGCCTCGACCTCGCCCGGCAGCGGCAGCGCCAGCAACAGCACGTCGAGTTCACCCTCGCTCAGGCGCTCGAGCAGGACGTCCGTGAACTCCTCGCGGAGGAACAGCTCGAGCCGCGGGAAGCGCTCGCGCAGGCCGGGAAGCACACGGGGCAGCAGGTACGGCGCGACGGTCGGGATCACGCCCAACCGCAGCAGGCCGGCCAGGGGCTCGCGCGCCGCCCGGGCGGTGTCGAAAAGGGCGTCGGCTTCGGCGAGGACGTGTCGGGCCTGGGCGACCACCTCCCGCCCCACCCGTGTGAGCAGGACCTTCCGGGCCGCGCGCTCGAAGAGCTGCACGCCCAGGGTGTCCTCGAGCGCCTGGATCTGCGACGACAGCGCCGGCTGCGTCACGTGGCAGGCCTCGGCCGCGCGGCGGAAGTGCAGGTGCTCGGCCACCGCGACGGCGTACTCGAGCTGGCGGATGGTCGGCCGGGTGCGGGGTTGGGTGCCGTCGCCGGGAGTCCTGTCCATGGTGCGATCTCCAATCCGGTACGGGCCGGGACCACCCTGCGATGATCCGTCGTTCACAGCATGTTATCGCAAACCAAAGATCAATCAATTGGAATGTTCGTTCGAACGGTCATTACGTTCACCGCGTCCGGGGACGGAGCGGTCCCCGCATCAGTTCCCGAGCCCGACCGAGGAGGGTTGGACCATGCTGACCGTCGGAGACAAGCTCCCGCAGTTCTCGCTGACCGCGACCGTCGACAACGAGAAGCCCTCGACGGCCTTCGCCGAGATCGACAACGACACCCACCGGGGCAAGTGGAAGGTGATCTTCGCCTGGCCGAAGGACTTCACCTTCGTCTGCCCCACCGAGATCGCCGCCTTCGGCAAGCTGAACCGCGAGTTCGCCGACCGCGACTGCCAGATCCTGGGCATGTCGACCGACAGCGAGTTCGTCCACTTCGCCTGGCGCAACGACCACGACGACCTGCGCGACCTGCCCTTCCCGATGCTCGCCGACGTGAAGCGCGAGTTCAGCGAGGCCCTGGGCATCCTCGACAAGAACGAGGGCGTGTGCCTGCGGGCGACCTTCGTCGTCGATCCCGACGACACGATCCAGCACGTCTCGGTGAACGGCCTCGACGTGGGCCGCAACCCCGAGGAGACGCTGCGCATCCTCGACGCCCTGCAGACCGACGAGCTGTGCCCCTGCAACTGGCAGAAGGGCGAGGAGACCCTGGTCGTCGCCTAGCTCCCCTCGCAGCGACGAGAGAAAGGAAGATCGACATGGAATGGGTGAGAGATCAGTTGCCCGAGGCCGCCCGCGACATCCGCCTGAACCTGGGCACGGTGTTCAACAGCCAGAACCTGAACGAGCGTCAGGTCTACGGCACGCTGGTGGCCTGCGCTTTCGCCGCCCGCAACGCCGAGCTGCTGGCCGCCGCGGAGGAGGAGGTCCAGGGCAAACTGACCGACGAGGACGTGGCCCTGGCCAAGTCGATCGCGGCGACGATGGGCATGAACAACGTCTACTACCGCTTCCTGCACCTGGTGGAGGATCCGGAGTACGCGCAGATCCCCGCGCGGCTACGGATGCAGGCGCTGGGCGCCCCCGCCGAGGACAAGCTCGACCGCGAGCTGTGGGCGCTGGCCGTCAGTGCGGTGAACGGCTGCGGTCAGTGCATCCAGGCCCACGAGAAGACCGTGCTGCAGCACGGCGCCTCGAAGGCCATGGTCCACGACGCGGTGCGGATCGCGTCGGTGGTCAACGCTGCTGCCGCGGCCCTCGACGCCGAGCCGTCGGGAGCCAACGTGGGTTGAGACCACGCTCGGCCGGTCGAACCCACACGGGGCGGTCGCAACTGCGGCCGCCCCGTTTCGGTGGACTCGACATCTGGCTCGGCGCGGTGTCCGATCAGGCCTCGACTTCGGTCGGGCTCTCGTCCTCCCACACCCCGGTCTCGAGGTAGCGGTGGATCGACGCCGCGGCGCGCCGCCCGGCGCCCATGGCGAGGATCACGGTCGCCCCGCCGGTGACGATGTCGCCGCCGGCGAAGACGCCCGGACGCGTGGTGCGGCAGGTCTCGTCGTCGGCGACGATCGTGCCCCAGCGGGTGTGCTCGATGCCCGGCGAGGTCTTCTGGATCAGCGGGTTCGACTTGTTGCCGATGGCCACCACGGCCATGTCGATGTCGAGGTCGTACTCGCTGCCCTCGATCGGCACCGGGCGGCGGCGCCCGCTGTCGTCGGGCTCGCCGAGCTCCATCTTCTGCAGACGAACCTTCTTCACCCAGCCCTGCTCGTCGCCGATGAATTCGAGCGGGTTGGTGAGCATGACGAACTCCACGCCCTCCTCGCGCGCGTGGTGGATCTCCTCGTTGCGCGCGGGCATCTCGGCGTCGGAACGGCGGTAGATGATCCTCGCGCTCTTCGCGCCCAGACGCAACGAGGTGCGCACGGCATCCATGGCGGTGTTGCCACCGCCGAAGACCACCACGTTCTTGCCCGTCACGTCGAAGACCGGCGTGTCGGAATCCTCGCGGTAGGCCTTCATGAGGTTCACGCGGGTGAGGAACTCGTTCGACGAGTACACCCCGATCAGGTTCTCGCCCGGCACGTTCAGGAAGCGCGGCAGACCGGCGCCCACGCCGATGAAGACGGCGTCGTAGCCCTCTTCCTCGAGCAGCTCCTCGATCGTGTCGGTCATGCCGATCACGGCGTTGGTGACGAACTCCACGCCGAGCTTGCGCAGCTGGTCGATCTCGGCCGCCACGATCTCCTTGGGCAGACGGAACTCGGGAATGCCGTACACCAGCACGCCGCCGAGTTCGTGCAGGGCCTCGAACACGGTGACGTCGTGGCCCTGCTTGGCGAGGTCGGTGGCACAGCTCAGACCCGACGGACCACTGCCCACGATCGCAACCTTCTTGCCGGTGCGTTCGGCGGGCGGGGTGACCTTCATCAGGCCGCCCTCGCGCTCGAAGTCGGCGACGAAGCGCTCGAGGTGACCGATCGCCACGGGATCGCCCTTCTTGCCCAGGATGCACAGCTGCTCGCACTGCTCCTCCTGCGGGCACACGCGGCCGCAGATCGCGGGCAGCGAGTTGTCGCCCTTGATCACCTTGGCGGCCTCGTCGAAGCGCTCCTCGACCACCAGGCGGATGAAGCCACCGATGTCGACGTTGACGGGGCATCCCATCACGCACTTCGGGTTCTTGCAGTCGAGACAGCGCTGCGCCTCGCGCACGGCCAGGGCGGCCGTCATGCCCAGGTTCACTTCCTCGAAGTTGTGGCTCCGGGCGGTGGCGTCCTGCTCGGGCATCTTCTGCCGCTCGATCTTGCGTCGTTCCTTGGGGGGAAGATGCTCGGCCATACGTCGGTCCTCGTGCTCGGATCCGGCCGGGCGCCCGGCCTCGATCTCGTTCCCTAGGTGAGCTGATCTGCCTGTTGTCCGAGACGGCACTCGTGCTCGTGCTCGAACTCGTCGAGCCGGGTCCGCTCGAATCCCAGATACGCCTTGTTGCGCGCCGTGAGCAGGTCGAAGTCGACCGCGTGGGCGTCGAATTCCGGACCGTCGACGCAGGCGAACTTCGTCTCGCCGCCGACCTCCACGCGGCAACCGCCGCACATGCCCGTGCCGTCGACCATGATCGGGTTCAGGCTCACCACGGTCTTGATCCCGTGCGGGCGGGTGACCTCGGCCACCGCACGCATCATCGGCACGGGGCCGATGGCCAGGACGAAGTCGATGCGGCGACCCGAGTCGATCAGTTCCTGCAGCTTGTCGGTGACGAAGCCGTGGAAACCGTAGGAGCCGTCGTCGGTCGTCGGGTAGACCTCGTCGCAGATCGCGCCCAGCTCGTCCTCGAGGATCACGTACTCCTTCGAGCGGCCGCCGATGATCGAGATGACCTCGTTGCCGGCCTCCTTCAACGCGACGGCGGTCGGATACGCGATGGCCGTCCCGACGCCGCCACCGATGGAGACGGCGGTCCCGAAGTTCTCGATGTGCGATGCGGTGCCCAGCGGACCGGCGACGTCGGAGATCGTCTCGCCGGTCTCCTTCTCGTTGAGCAGCTTCGTGGTCTTGCCCACGCCCTGGACGATGACGGCGATCCAGCCCTCGTCGGCGTTGCTGTCGGCGATGGTGAGCGGGATGCGTTCGCCCTGGTCATGCACGCGGAGGATCACGAACTGCCCGGCCTTGCGCTTGCGGGCGATCTTCGGCGCCTCGAGGCGGAAGTACTTGACGTCCGGGGCGAGGAAGCGGGCCTCGACGATGCGAACCATACATGACCTCCGCGGCGCGATGCTGTGATCCGGCAGGGCGGATCGGCGTCGGGGGCAACGGAGTCCGCCATGCCTGGCAGTCGGGATGTATACATGGACCGACGCCAGGGGGCCATGTCCGCGACCGGCCATTTCCGTGATGTGGGACGGACTTCGTGATCGGGTTCCGCGATACCTGTGAAGGGATCACAGAAGCGATCCCGTCGAACGCCACCGACGACGCCCGAGGGGCTGTCCACCGGGGCGCGATCCGCTATAGTCCGGGGCGATGAACGTCTACGAACGACTCTCCGATCCGCTCGCGCTCATCGTATTCGTGATCACCCTCTTCCTGCCGGTGATCGTCGGACTGGTGGCGCTGAAGCGCACCCGCTCGCAGTCGGACTTCTTCGTCGGCGGCCGCGCCATGAACAAGCTGGTGGTGGCGCTGTCGGCCGTCAGTTCCGGCCGCTCGTCGTGGCTGGTGCTCGGCGTGAGCGGCATGGCCTACGCGCGCGGAACGGGCGCGCTGTGGGCGGTGGCCGGCTACACCATCGTCGAGCTGATCCAGTTCCTCACCGTGGGCCAGCGCCTGCGCGACGACGCCCAGCGCTACGACTCGATCACCCTGCTCGACTGGTTCGAGTCGAAGTTCCCCGACTCGCGGCGCCGCATCCGCGTGACCGGCGCGCTGATCATCGGCGTGTTCCTCACCGCCTACGTCGCCGCCCAGCTCAACGGCGGGGCGAAGACCCTCGAGGCCGCCCTGCAGATCCCCTTCTGGACGGCGCTGCTCGCCGCGGCCGTGCTGATCGTCGTGTACATGCTGCTGGGCGGCTACATCGCCGTCGCCTACAACGACGTGGTGCGGGCGACGATCATGCTGGTCGCGCTGCTCGTGCTGCCGATCGTCGGGCTGGTCGAGATCGGCGGCTTCGCGGGGCTGTCGGAGAGTCTGCGCGGCACCGATCCGGGCCTGGTCGATCCCTTCTCGCTCGGCGTCGGTGCACTGATCGGCTTCCTCGGCATCGGGCTCGGCTCGCCCGGACAGCCGCACATCCTGGTGCGCTACATGTCGATCGACGACCCGAAGAACATCCGCACCGCCGGGCTGTTCGGCTTCGCGTGGAACGTGGTGCTCGGTGCGGGCGCGGTGTTCGTGGGTCTGGTCGGCCGCGCGCTGGTGCCGGCCGTGGAGAACCTGCCCGAGCAGGATCCCGAGATGGCCTACCTCGTCCTGTCGGCCGACTTCTTCACGCCGGCGCTGTACGGCCTGCTCGTGGGCGGGATCTTCGCGGCCATCCTGTCGACGGCGGACAGTCAGTTGCTGGTGGTGTCGTCGACGGTCGTGCGCGACGTGTGGGAGAAGGTCGTCCGCTCCGACGCCGAACTCGACGAGCAGCAGCGGCTGAAGCTGTCGCGGATGGTGGTGTTGTTCGCCGGGATCGCGGCGGTGCTGCTGGCGTGGGGTGCGCAGGGGCTGGTGTTCTGGCTCGTGCTGTTCGCCTGGGGCGGACTGGGCGCGGCGATCGGGCCGGCGGTGATCCTCGGATTGTTCTGGCGCCGTACGACGGCATCCGGCGTGGTCGCGGGCATGATCACGGGAGCGATCGTCACGATCGTCTGGCGATTGTGGTTGAAGGATCCGACCGGACTGTACGAACTGATCCCCGGATTCGCGGCGGCGACGATCGCGGTGGTCTTGGTGAGTCTGCTGAGCCGGCCGCGCGGACGCGCGCGGGTCTGAGCGGCCGCTCGGGTTGTCGCCGCGGTGCGCGCTCGCGTATGCTCGGCGCTCCCCCTGGCCCATCGTTCTTCGCCCTTCGTTCCCCACGTCCGGTCGCCCCGAGATCGGGCCGCGCCACCATCGGAGCTGCATCCATGAAGTCCGCTCTCGCCGTCATCCTCGTGCTGTTGCTCGGGGTCTCGCCCGCTGCCGCCCAGCCCTTCTTCATCGCCGAGATCTCCGGCACCTTCGACCGCGAGTTCGAGAACGGCGGGACCGTTCCGGCCGGCCTCGGTCCGGGGGTGTCGTACACCGCCACCATCCAGTACGACGTCTCGCTCGCCGGGCCCGACGCGTTCGCCTCGCCGACCGAGTTCCGCTCCAACCTCGATCCGGCGACCACGCAGTTCGTGATGGAGGCCAGTGGCCAGGTGTGGTCGCTGCCCTCGTCCACCACGCTGGCACCGATCCTGTACGTGACGCATCGGATCCAGACGGCGACGGCGGTCGGCGACTTCGAGCTCGCTTCGAGCGCCCAGCCCGACGTTGCGGACTTCCCCGGACTGTTCGGTCCGTCGAGCACGGCCACGGGACAGCTCCTCGTGAACTTCGAGGACCCGCAGCTCTGGAACGACACGGTGCTGCCGGCGAGCGAGCACATCAGCGATCCGGCGCAGATCGACCTCGCGAGCGCCTCCTCGCAGCTCTTCCGCGTCAACGCGAACAATCGCAACTCGACCTGGCGCGTCTACGACGACGACCCCACGATCACCCTGCGCATCGAACAGGGGCCGGTGACCACCGACGAGGGCTCGTGGTCGAAGGTGAAGGCCCTGTTCGACGAGTGATCGCTGCCGAGTTCCGCGACGGAAGGAATCCCGCATGATCCACGGACGCCTCGTCACCCTGCCCACCGAAGGCTTCAGCGACGTCCACGACGTCACCGACGAGGTCCGTACGACCCTGCACGAATCCGGGGTGACCGAGGGCGTGGCCAACGTCTTCTCGATCGGCTCGACGGCCTCGGTCACCACGCTCGAGTACGAACCCGCCCTGGTGAAGGACCTGCAGGAAGCGCTCGAGAAGCTGTGGCCGCACGACATGCGCAGCCATCATTCGGAGACCTGGGGCGACGACAACGGCTTCTCGCACCTGCGTTCGGCCTTCGTCGGTTCCGACCTCACCGTTCCCGTGCACCAGGGCGAGCTGGTGCTCGGCACCTGGCAGCAGGTCGTGGTGATCTGCCACGACAACCGGCCGCGGCAGCGGAAGGTGTTCGTGCAGGTCGTCGGGGAGTGAGGGGCGGCGGATCCCGCCGAGTGCCCTATCCTTCCCCCGTCGATCCTCGCGCACGGTCGGCCGCCCGCGGGCGGCATCCTCCTGTCTTCCGTCGTCTCCCTGGAGTGTCGACCCATGCTCTCCGCCCTGTTGCTGGCGCTGCTCACCGCGAGCACCGCTGCCGCGGACACGTCCGCGACCCCGACTCCCACGCACGAACTCCGCACCCGTATCGTCGATCCCGTGCCCCTGGTGCCCGACCTTCCGTCGAGCGCGCGGCTCGACGCCGAGACCACGCAGAGCGGCGCCTTCACCACCACCGGCGAAGCCCTGCAGGCGTTGCCCTCGGTGCACGGCGTGCAGCGTGGCGCAGGTCAGGTGGAACCGGTGATCCGCGGCCTCGGCAGCGAGCGCGTGCGGACCCAGGTGGGTCCGCTGCCCTTGTTCGGAGCGTGTCCGGGCAAGATGGACCCACCCGTGAACATGCTCCCCATGCTCGCCGCCGACGAGATGACCGTGGTCGAGGGCATGGCTCCGGTGGCCCTGGGCACGGCCGGCACCGGCGGGCGGATCGTGCTCGACGACGAGCTGCGCCGCTTCGCCGCCCCCGACCTGGTCGGATGGCTGCGCGGTGGCTTCGACGGTGCTCGCAACGCCACCGTGGGCGAACTGCGGGTCGACCGGCGCATCGCCGGCGTCGACACCCGCGTCGCCCTCGAGGCCGTCGACGCCGGTGACTACGAGGACGCTCGCGGACGCACCGTGCCGAGCGCGCAGGAAGTGGTGCACGGCGTGCTGTCGGTAGCCGGTGATCCCGACCAGCGCACACGCGCATGGATGACCCTGAACGTGGGGAGCGAAGACCGGACCCTCTTCCCCGCCCTGCCCATGGACATGCGCCGCAGCGACATCGGCATGCTCACCGGTGGCGTGCGTCGCGCCGTCGACGACGAAACCCACTGGGAGCTGCGCGTCGGCGGCTCGCGGATCGACCACTCGATGGACAACCAGCTCAAGTCGAACCGCACGATGATGGAAGCGAACACCGAGTCCGAGGCCAGCAGCCTCGCGGCCCGGGCCACCTGGACCACGCGCTGGAGCGACCACGACGTCCAGTTCGGGCTCGACGCCACCACCATGGCCCGCGACGCTCGCCGGCGGCGGACCGTGTTCGCCATGGATCGCACCTTCGACGAACACCTCTGGCCCGACCTGTCGCAGAGCACCGTGGGCGTGTTCGGCCAGTGGCAGCGCCGCGTCGCCGCCGGCCACGAACTGCGCGTGGGCGCTCGCGCGAACCACGTGAACAGCCGCGCCGACGCCACCGACGATCCCCTCGGTGCCGGCACCATCGCCGACGCCTACGTGCGCTTCCACGGCGACGACGCCCGGCGCAGCGACGACGACCGCTTCGTCGCCAGCGGCAACGTCCAGTGGCAGTGGCGCCTCGACCGCCGCACGTCGGTGCACGCCGGTACCGGCATCACCCAGCGCGCACCCGGCGTGCACGAGTCGTGGATCGCCTTCGCCCCCGCGCCCGGCGGCTTCCGCGTGGGCAACCCGACGCTGGACACCGAGACCGGCTGGGAGAACGAGATCGGGCTGCGCTGGGACTCCCGCGCGCTGTCGATCGCCGCGACCGCCTACCACACCGAGTTCCGCGATTTCGTGCTCGAGACCACCGTTGCCCGGGAGGACGTGAACGGCGACGGGCGTGTGGATCGTGTCCGCGGGTTCGAGAACGTCGACGCCCGCCGCACCGGCGTCGAACTCACCGCCACCGCGCGTCCGTGGCGCTGGCTCGCGCTCCCGCTGAGCCTGCACGCCGTCCGCGCGCACGATACCACGTACGATCTCCCCCTGCCGCAGACACCACCCGTCGAAGCCCGGTTCGGAACCCGGGTGATCGGCGCGCGTGGTCCGTTCGCGCCGTGGAGCGCGCAGCTCACCGCCCGCGCCGTGGCCGAACAGGACCGCGTGGATCCACGGTTCGGCGAGGACCGCACCCCCGGCTTCGTGACCCTCGACCTCGACGTCGATCTCAGTCCGAGCCCCGCCCTCGTCCTGCGCGCCGGCGTGCGCAATCTCCTCGACCACGCCTACCACGAACACCTCACCCGCGAGGCGGTGCTGCCCACGCAGGACCTCGCCGCCGGTGACGAGGTGGGCGCTCCCGGTCGGGCGGTGCACCTGTCGCTGGGGTGGCGGTACTAGACGATCCACTTCCGCGGTGGAAGTGGCGGGGTTGGGGATCGGTTGGGGATGTTCCGCGGTGGAACCCGTACCGCGGACATCCCCTCGTGCTACTCTGCTCCCATGCAGACAG
>CAZQHE010000099.1:0-15510 GCA_964593155.1 uncultured bacterium | reverse complement strand
CGTGGTGGAAGGACCCTGGCTCGCAACCGCGGCGCTGCCCGCGCGAGGAGAACGAGGATGAACGCGCGCGCGGATCGCGAGGCGCCGACGCGCCGCATCGGCATCACGAGCTTCGCGACCACCGGCGGCAGCGGCATCGTCGCCACCGAACTCGGACTCGCCCTCGCCCAGCGCGACGACTACGAGGTGCACTTCATCAGCCATGCGCTCCCCGTACGGCTGCGGCACTTCACGCCCAACGTGTTCTTCCACGAGGTCGAGACCACGAACTACCCGCCGTTCCCGCACACTCCCTACAGTCTGGCCCTGGCCTCGAAGATGGCCGAGGTCGCGCGGTACCACGAGCTCGACGTGCTGCACGTCCACTACGCGATTCCCCACGCGGCGGCGGCCTATCTCGCGCAGCAGATGCTCGCGCCCTCGCGACTGGGGGTGATCACCACCCTGCACGGCACCGACATCACGCTCGTGGGACAGGAGCCGAGCTTCTACCCGCTCACCCGCTTCGCGATCGAGCGCAGCGATGCCGTCACCGCGGTGAGCGACTTCCTCCGCCGCGAAACCGATCGCGTGTTCGGAGTGGACCGGCACATCGACGTGATCCGCAATTTCGTCGACACGCAGGCCTTCGTGCCCCGCCCCGATCTGCGTGCCGACAATCCCCTGCGTGACGGCGACCGTCCCCTGCTCATGCACGCGAGCAACCTGCGGCCGGTGAAGAACGTCGACCGGGTGATCGAGGTCTTCGCGCGCGTCCGGGCCCAGCGTCCGTGCACGCTCGCGGTGATCGGCGACGGTCCCGAGCGCAATCCCGCCCAGCGACGCGCGCGCGATCTGGGGGTCGCCGACGACGTGCGCTTCCTCGGTGCGCAGGAGACGATGGAGGAGCTCCTGGCCATGGCCGACGTGCTGCTGCTGCCGAGCGAGACCGAGAGCTTCGGACTGGTGGCCCTGGAGGCCCTGAGCTGCGCGACGCCGGTGGTGGCCAGCGACCGCGGAGGGTTGCCGGAGCTGATCACCGACGGCGAGACGGGCTATCTGCACGACCCGGACGACGTCGACGGGATGGCGGCGTCGGTGTTGAGCGTGATCGAGGACCGTGCCCTGGCGGACCGCCTGGGAGCGGCGGGGCGCGAGATCGCCAAGGAGACCTTCTGCATCCGCTGCGTGATCGAGGACTACCTCGAATTGTACGACCGGGTGGTGGAGGGCGGCGCGAGCCGGGCGGCCGCGAGTTGACAGTCACAGCCAGGGTGGCGTAACTGTCCCAGCATTCCGAACGGAGGTCCGGACACCTTGATGCCCCGTCTGCGCAAACTGGTCGGGAACCAGCCCTATGCTCCCGATGCGTACGAGTTCGTCATGCAGGCGCTCGATTACACCCTGCAGAACCTGGACGCACCGCGCCACGTCTCGGGGGCCGAGCTCCTCGACGGTATCCGCCGCTGCGCGCGCGAGGAGTTCGGGCCGATGGCCCGTCACGTCCTGAACACCTGGGGCGTGTACCAGAGCCGCGATTTCGGGGCCATCGTCTTCGACCTGGTCGAGCGCGGCGTGCTCGCGCGCACCGACGAGGACGACATCCGGGACTTCGAAGAAGGCTTCGACTTCCGCGCCGTCTTCGAGCGCGACTACTACGAGGACCACCCCGCCTTCCGCCGCTGAGCGGCTCCGACTCCACGCTTGACCTGCCGGATCGCCGCGCCTAGCGTGGCGCCACCTCCGGGAACCGCGGCGCGGGGCGCCGCGTAGGAGTGCCCGAGCGGTCACCCCGCCAACCGCTGACGTTCGAGGCACGCCGATCATCGTCCCCGCATCGATGGCCGGATCGGGATCCCCTGCGCCGACCCGGTCCGAGACCGAGGAACTCCATGACGCCAGCTGTCGTTCCCTACGCGGACATCCTCACCGAGATCGGCGGTCTGATCGCCGGCGCCGGCTTGTTCGCGCGATTCATCGTCCTGCTGCTGTTCGTCCTCTCGGTCATCTCCTGGATGGTCATGATCGAGCGCGCCGTGCGGGTGAAGCGGGCAGAGTCGGCCAATCGTGCCTTCTGGCATCGCTTCGACGAGGCCCGCGACGGTCGGATCGGAATGGCCGAACTGGCGGAGTGGTGCCGCTCGCAGTTGGGCGCCCCGCTGGCGCGGCTCTTCGTGTACTTCAGCCAGGAGTACTGGCCGCTCTACCAGGAACGGCGTGGCGGCGACGACCGTCTGCTGCTGGGCATGCTCGCGCGCGGGATCGACCGCGAGTCCGCGGCCGAACTCGGACGTCAGGAGCGCGGGCTGGGGTGGCTGGCCACGCTCAGCGCGGTGGCCCCCTTCCTGGGGCTCCTCGGGACGGTCTGGGGGATCATGCACAGCTTCCTGCAGCTCGGTCGGCAGGGATCGGCCACGCTCGACGTGGTCGGACCGGGGATCGCCGAGGCCCTGATCACCACGGTGTGTGGTCTGGCCGTGGCCATCCCGGCCGTGGTCGGCTTCAACTACTTCACGCGACGTCTGCAGGCCCAGCAGGCCGAGATGGCGCGGTTGGGCTCGCTCCTGGCCGACGTGGTCGCCGAGGAGGAACTCAGCAGCGAGACCGTCCCGCAGCACGCGGTGCGCTGACGGGGGTTTCGCGAGCGCGGGGGAACCGTCATGGACGACGACTTCTCGATCCTGGCCCGACGCGACCGCTTCCGGCCGCTGGCCGACATCAATGTGACGTCGCTGGTCGACGTCACGCTCGTTCTGTTGATCATCTTCATGCTGACCGCTCCCTTCATCCAGGGTGGCGTCGAGGTCGAGCTGCCCGAGGCGCGGACGCCGGCCTCGGCCACCGACGAGGGCCTGGTGGTGAGCGTCGATCCCGAGCAGCGCGTGTTCGTGGACGAGGACGTGGTGCCGTTGTCGCAGCTCGCGGTCGAGCTGCGGCGGATCCGTCCGGCGGGTTCCGAGGGCCCGGTCTACCTGCGCAGCGACCAGGGCGTCCCGTACGGTTTCGTGGTGCGGGTCATGGGTGAGATCAAGGAAGGGGGAGTGGACGACCTCAGCCTCGTGGTGGAACCGGCCGGCGACGACCCGGGTTGGCCGCGCTGATGCGTCGGTACTTCCTCATCTCCTTCGTCGGCCACGTGGTCGTGATCCTGGGAGGCGGTCTGCTCTCGCAGGCACTGGTGCCGTCGCCTCCGGACATGGACGCGATCTCGGTCGGGCTGGCCGTCGCCCCAGCGCAGGCGATGCAGAGCATCGAGACCGAGCCGGAGCCCGAGCCGCAGCCGGTGCCCGCGCCGCCCACCGAGATCGAGCGGCCCGCCGCCGAACCGGTTCCCGATCCGGCGCCGGCCGAGCCCGAGCCCGAGAGCTTCGAACCCCTGCCGCCCGAGACGGATCTTCCGCCGCCTCCGCCACCCGCCGAGATCGAGCGGCCCGAGCGCGTGCTGTCGCCCGACGCGCCGCCCGAAGAGCCCGCCACCGAGGCGCGCGAGATCGTCCCTCCGGATCCCGACCTGCCGCCGCCGCCGTTGGCGGGCCAGGATCTTCCCGAGCCCGAGCCGGTGCAGCCGCGGGCGCAGACCCGCGGAGACGACCTGACGAGCGACGATCCTGCCGAGGCGCCTCCCGCGGCACCGAAGGAGGAACTGGGAGGCGGTGCGGCCGTGCAGGCCTCGTCGGCCGCGTCGGAGCTCGAGGACGGCTACCTGGTGCGCGTGCAGCGCAAGATCGGCCGTCGCTGGCAGCCCACGCCGGCCAGCGCGCTGGGACAGAGCTACGTGAGCACGGTGGTGAGCTTCCGCATCCGTCCCGACGGCGGCGTCGAGGGACCGGCCGTGAGCGAGTCGAGTGGTCTGACGGTGTTCGATCGGCAGGCCCTGCGGGCGGTCATCGACGCCTCGCCGCTGCCGCCGCTTCCGCCGCGCTACCCCGACGGGGTGCACATCAACTTCCGCTTCGAGTACGAACGTTGACCCGGCCGGAGGCCGCCGCATGAAGGCATGTCCCTTTGCTCTTCCGCTGATCCTGGTGGCGTCGATCGTGGTGGCCGGGGCGAACCCCGTGCGCGCCCAGCAGGGCGAGGAGCCCAGCTTCGAACTGCGCTTCAAGCGGCAGGGGATCGTGCGTGCGCTCGTCGAACTCGAGGAACTGCGCGTCGAGACGAGTCTGGAGGGAGCACGCGAAGCCGCGGGCGCCTTGGCCTCGCGGCTGGTGCAGGACCTGATCTGGAGCGGACACTTCGCGATCGCCTCGCCGCTGCCCGAGGGAGTGCGGCGTCCACGCTACGTGCCCGACGACTGGACACGCGAAGAGGATGCGCGCACGAAGCTCCGGTTGACGCTCGCGGGAATCCGACCCGACGAGATGGTGTGGACGGCGCTGCTCTTCGAGGGCTCGGCGCGGCGACAGATCCTGGGCAAGCGCTACGTCGTCGACCTGGACTCACCGGAGCGCCACGTGCACCACCTGGCCGACCAGATCGTCCAGCGCGTGACCGGCGACCAGGGCATCGCGCAGACGCGGATCATCTTCAGCCGCAAGGTCGGCGACGGCCGCGAGATCTTCCTCGTGGACTACGACGGCGAGAACGTCCGGCAGATCACCCGTAACGGCAGCCTGAACCTGTTGCCGCGATGGTCGCCCAGTGCCGATCGGGTCAGCTACACGTCGTACTGGCGGGGGCGTCAACGACTGCTCGTCCTGGACGGCCGCACCGGCGAGAGCCGCAAGGTCACCGAGTTCGACGGCCTGAACTACGGAGCGTCGTGGGCCCCGAACGGCGAGCAGATGCTGGTGACCTTCACCCGCGACGGCGATCCGGAGATCTACCGGATCGATCTGCATGGCAACGTCGATTCGCGCCTGACCTTCGAGCCTTCGATCGAGTGCAGCCCGGTGTTCGATCCCACGGGCAACCAGATCGCGTACACGAGCGACCGCAGCGGCGTCCCACAGATCTACCGGATGTCGCGCGACGGCACCGATCGCCGGAAGCTCACGCGCAGCGGCGGCTACAACGACGCGCCGACGTGGTCGCCACGCGGCGACCGGATCGCCTACGTCACGCGGCGCGCGGGCCGCTTCCACGTCATGGTCATGGATTCCAGCGGAGGCGACGCGATCCCCATCACGATCACCGCCGACGGCAACAACGAGGAGCCGGCGTGGGCTCCCGACGGCCGGCACCTGGTGGTCAGCAGTGATCGCGACGGAACGCGGCGCCTCTGGGTGATCGACGTCGACACGGCGTGGGCACGTCCGCTCACGATCGGTGACGTCGACGACAACGGACCCGATTGGAGTGCCGCCCCCGGTACCGGGGACGGATCCTGAACCCGGGCGGGCGCCCGTCGTCCGCCCTTCCCACGAGGAGACCCGAGCGTCATGAACACTCTGCAGTCGAACGTGATCCACTCGAGCACGGGCCGTGCCGCCATGATCGGCGTCGTCGTCCTGGGCGCGTTGCTGCTGCTCGGCCTGTTGAGCGGTTGCGGGGGCAAACCCGAGGCGCAGCCCGACACCGGAGCGACCCCGGCCGAGGAACCCCTCGACGAGATCCCGGTCACCACCCCGGACGAACAGCCGGCGTTCCCCGACGACGCCGACGCCACCGATCAGGGCGGGGTGACCGGCGAGGACATGCAGGCCGAGACCCGGCCGTTGCCCGTGGTGCAGGACGTCTTCTTCGGCTACGACTCCTTCGAGCTCGACTCCGATGCCCGGGCGACCCTGCAGACGAATGCACGCATCCTCCTCGAGAACCCCGACGTCGGTGTGGTCATCGAAGGACACTGCGACGAACGCGGCACCGCGCAGTACAACATGGCGCTGGGGTGGAAGCGCGCGAACACGACCAAGGACTACCTCGTGTCGCTTCGTGTGCCTGCCTCGCGCATCCGCACGGTGAGCTTCGGCAAGGAGAAGCCCTTCGTGACCGGCAGTGGCGAAGAGGTCTGGGCCCAGAACCGCCGTGCGCACTTCGTGCTCGAACGCACCGGACGCTGAACCATGCGGCGCGCCCTTCCGTTCCTCGTCCTCGTCCTGGTCGTCCTCGGCTCCCCGGGATGCGCCAAGCAGCTGCAGCGCATCGAGACGCGGACCGACGAGATCGCGACCATCCAGGCGCGTCTCGCCGCCGAGCAGCGAGAACTCGCGGAGGTGGTCGAACGTCTCGACGAACGGGACGCCGAGCGCGAGGCCGAGCTGGTCGAGCGTCGGGCCGAACTCGAGTACCAGCTGCGCGCGCTCGACCGGGTCGTGCGGCAGCTCGACGCGCGGGCGCAGGAACAACAGGAGTTGCTCCAGCGCATCAGCGCGGCGCTCGATCTGCTGACCCGTCGGTCCACGGCGGAGGCGCCGACCCCGGTCGAGGCGGTTCCCACCGATACGACCACCGCTCCGGTCGTGTCCACCCCGGCGCTCGAGTCGCCGGGCCAGGACGTGTTCGACGCGGCCTTCGACGACTACACCGGAGGTCGGTACACGCTCGCGCGCGACGGCTTCCAGGAGGTCCTCGATCGCTTCGCCGACAGCGAGCTGGCCGACGACGCGCGCTACTGGGTGGCCGAGACGCACTACGCCGAAGGAGACCATGCGACGGCACGGGAGGGCTTCGCCGAGGTCGTCCAGCGCTGGCCACGGAGCGACGTCGTGCCGCCGGCGCTGCTCAAGCTGGCCTACTCCGCGCTGGAACTGGGGGAGACCGACGCGGCGCGGGCCACGCTGCAGCGCCTGGTCGACGAACACCCCGACAGCGACGAGGCCCTGATCGCCGAGCACAGATTGAGTACACTGTCGGACGAGGAGTGAACCCGACCGACCCCCGCGCGGTGCACCATGCGATTCCCCAGCGCTCCGGCGATCCTGCTCGTCGTCTTCGTGTCGATGCTGCTGGCCGATCCCACGGCCGCGGCCGATCGGTGGTGGGTGGAACTGCCGCGGGCGCAGGCGGTGTCGGAGCCCGACGACCTTCCGTACCCACCGCGGCCGACCGAGGCGGCCCTGGAACGACGCGCCCGGCGTGGCCGCCCCGATCGTGTCGAGCTGCTGGCCCGCGGGCCGAGCGAGGAGGCCCTGCGCGCGGTCCGGGCCACCGGCGCCCGCATCGTCCGTGTGAGCCGATGGCTGAGCGCGGCCAGCGTCGAGGCGGATCGCGCGAGCCTCGCCCGTCTGCGCCGAGCATTCGGGGACGCCGCCCTGCGGCCGGTCCGGACCTGGTCGGGTGAGCGCGAACCCCGGGTGGCGGAGGTCGGAATCGCGGCCGAACGCCGGGTGGGGGCCCTCGACTACGGCAGGTCCTTCGATCAGGTGGCCCAGATCCGGGTCGACCGTCTGCACGATCGGGGTCTGACCGGCCACGGCGTCCGTGTGCTCGTCCTCGACACCGGGTACCAGCTCGACCATTCCGCCATCGACCACCTCGACGTCGCCGCCACCCGGGACTTCGTGAACGGCGACGCCGACGTGGGCAATGACGACGGCGAGGCACTGAACCAGGACCGCCACGGGACCGGCGTCGTCGGGACCATGGCGGGGCTCGAGCCCGGCCGTCTCGTGGGAGCCGCGCCCCACGTGTCGGTCCTGCTGGCGAAGACCGAGGTCGTCGGCAGCGAGACGCGGGTCGAAGAGGACAACTTCGTCGCCGCGCTGGAGTGGGGAGAGGCCCTCGGCGCCGACGTCATGACCGCCTCGCTCGGCTACCGCACCTTCTACGACGAGCCCGACACCTTCGCGTACGCGCCCGAGGATCTCGACGGCGACACCGCGGTGACCACGCGGGCGGTCGACGACCTCGTGGCGATGGGGGTGGTCGCCATCAGCTCCGCGGGCAACGACGGAGACGAGCCGCAGACGCTGCTCACGCCGGCCGACGCCGACAGCGGTCTGGCCGTGGCGGCCGTCGATTCGAACGGGGTCGCCGCCTGGTTCTCGAGCCGCGGGCCCACCGCAGACGGCCGCATCAAGCCAGACCTGGCCGCCCGGGGCGTCCGTGTGGTGTGGGCCGACACCTGGCTCGGTGTGGGCCTCGCCTCGGGAACGTCGGTGGCCGCGCCGCTCGTGGCCGGCGCCAGTGCCCTGCTGCTCCAGGCCCACCCCACGTGGGGACCCGGTGAGGTGGCCGCCGCACTGCGGTCGACGGCGAGTCGAGCGACCATGCCGGACAGCACCCTGGGCTGGGGCATCGTCGACGCCCAGGCGGCGGTCTTCGATCTCGAGACACCGCAGGTCCCCCTGCCCTTCGCCCTGGTCGCTCCCGACTCCGGCGCCGTGGCCGACGGTGCCCGCATCGACTTCGCCTGGGAGGCGGCCGAGGATCTGCAGACGCCCGACGCGATCGACTACCGGATCGAGATCGCGCGCAGCGACGACTTCACCGACCTGGCCGCGGTCTTCGAGGTGGGCACCGCGCTCACCAGGACCGCCTGGCTCCCGCTCACCGGCGACCTGTGGTGGCGCGTGGTCGCCACCGATCCCGACGGCCACGTCCGCACCAGCCCCGCGCGGGCCCTCGAGGTGCCCACGGCGACCGGAACCCCGGACCCGACCCGGGTCTCTTGGGCGCAATGGGAGGGCCCATGGCCGAACCCCGCCAGCGACCGCAGCACGGCGCGGCTGGTGCTCGGGCGGCCGGCGCGGCTGCACGCGGTCGAGATCTTCGACGTCGCCGGCCGGCGGATCCGTACCCTGCGGCGGCAGGTCGAACTGCTGCCGGGTGAGTGGCGCGTGGAATGGGACGGAAGGGACTCCAGGGGGCGTTCCGCCGCCTCCGGCGTGTATTTCCTCCGGGCGCGGATCGAGGATTCCGAGGGCCGGACGGCCCGTCTGCGTACCCGTCTGGTCCTCCTGCGTTGACGCAGCGGGACCGACGCCGAGCCGTCAGTCCCTTGACCTTCACTTTTTCCGTCATCTACTCTTTCTACGAATCCCTTGGAGCGCCGCGAGGCCTCCGGCCCCCTCTCGTCGGTTTCCCCGGTACGGCCGGCTGATCCTCGTCGACTGCCCCGCATCAGCATGCGCCCCCAGAGGGGCGTGTCGGTTCTGCTACCAGGAGGGTCTCCGTCGTGTTCCTGACGAAGCGCCAGTCGGAGCTGTTGGACTATCTGCGTCGTACCATCGCGGTGCAGGGTTACGCTCCGAGCCTCGAGGAGATGGCGGCTCACTTCCAGCTGTCGTCGGTGGGAACGGTCCACAAGCACCTGAAGGCCCTCGAGGAGAAGGGCTTCATCCGTCGCCAGTGGAACCGGTCGCGGGCGATCGAGATCGTCGAGACTCCCGACGGCCGCGCGCGGCGCGTGCCCATGCTGGGGTCGCTCCGGGGGCAGCAGCCGATCGAGAACGGAGTGCAGACGGGAAGCATCGCGGTCCCGGAGGAGTTCCTGAACGGCAACGGGGCCTTCGTCCTGCAGGTCGGCGACGACTCCCTGCGGGACGAGTTCCTCGACTGCGGTGACTTCGTGGTGTGCGAACCCAGCGAGCGTCCGCAACCGGGCGACACGGTCGTCGTGACCGTCGACGGTCACAGCACCATGGTGCGCCGCTGGGAACCGATGTCCGACCGCGTCCAGCTGCGCTCGCGCCGTCCCGGTGCCGAGGCCGTCGAGGTCGGGGTGCAGAGATGCCGGGTGGAAGGCGTGGTCGTCGGCGTCCTCCGTCGTCTGCAGGCGGACCGTCCGACGGCCGGCTGATCGCACACCCGGGACTTCGTTCGGTTGACGTTTCGGTATCCGGCTCCCTACCATGCGGCCGGCCCTCGCGGGGGCCGGCCTTCGTCTTCCGCGTTCCGGCGGTGCCGAGGCTTCGACACCATCGTCGAGCGCGGGCCTTCCACGCACGGGAAGCCGACATGATCTCCTCGTCCAGGCCCACACCCGATCACCGTCCCATGGATGCGACCCGAGATCCCGACGACATGGAAGAGGTCTTCGAGGTCTACTTCACCTCGTCCACCGGTTCGTCGCGTGTCGTCCGCATGGAGGGCGGTCTGGGTTGGCGTCCGGCCACCGACGTCTACGAGACCGAGCACGAATTCGTCGTCCAGATGGACCTGGCCGGCATGGACCGGGGTGCGATCGAGGTTCACGTCGACGACGACTTCCTGGTGGTGCGCGGCGCGCGGAACAACATTGCGCCCGCGGGCAAGAAACACTTCCACAAGATGGAGATCCGGGTCGGGCCGTTCGAGCGACACGTGCGGATCCCCGGGAACGTGGACGCGAACACCGCCCGGGCCCGTTACGAGAGCGGGTTCCTGTTCGTCGTCATGGAGAAGGGGCAGGGCCGGTGCGGCGAGCGACGCAGCATCGCCATCGGTTCGTGACCATCGCTGCTGCCGCGGAAACCGTAGACACCCGTCCGCCGAGGAGACGTCGTGGCCGAGAAGCCTGAAGCCCCGGATTTCGATCTGGACGATGCCGTCCGGGTGCCCGACCAGCTCGCCGTGCTGCCGATCAGCGACGCGGTGGTCTTTCCCTACATGATGGTGCCGCTGGTTCTCAGCGACGCCAACCTGATCCAGCTCGCCGACGACGTCCTGGCCGACTCGAAGATGCTCGGTACCTTCACCCAGCTGCCCGAGGCCACCACGAACGGAAACGAGGACGAAGAGGCGAACGTGGGCGAGGAGGACGTCTACGAGGTCGGCACCGCCGTCGTCATCCAGAAGATGCTGCGCTTTCCCGACGGGAGCATGCGCCTGCTCGGGCAGGGCATCACGCGGATCCGGCGCAAGAAGATCCTGCAGACCGAGCCGTACATGGTCGCCGAGGTCGAGGTCCTCGAGGAGCAGGAGTCGACCGACGCCAAGACCGTCGCCTACATGCGCGGCGTGGCGAACAACTTCATCAAGATCGTCGACGCCTCCGAGAAGTTGAGCGACGAGCTCAAGGTGGTGGCCATGAACATCGACGAGCCCGGTCGGCTCGCCGACATGGTCGCCACGAATCTCGACATCGACGTCAGCGAGAAGCAGAAGGTGCTCGAGATCCTGGACCCGCGCGAGCGGCTCGAACTCCTGAGCGAGATCGTGCTGCGCGAACTGGAGATGGTCGAGCTCGGCGAGAAGCTGCAGAGCCGCGTACGCAAGGCGATCGACAAGGACCAGCGCGAGTACTACCTGCGCCAGCAGCTCAAGGCGATCCAGCGCGAACTGGGCGACACCGACCAGAGTTCGGTGGAACTCGACGAACTCCGTGAACGGATCGAGGAGGCCGTGCTGCCCGACAACGTTCGCGAGGCGGCGATGAAGGAGTACGACCGCCTCACCCGCATGAGTCCGGGCGCGAGCGAGTACACCGTGAGCAAGACCTACGTCGACTGGTTGCTCGAACTCCCGTGGCTGGAGAGCAGCGTCGACAACCTGCAGTTGAAGAAAGCCGAGGAAGTCCTCGAGCGCGACCACTACGGTCTGGAGGACGTCAAGGAACGCGTGCTCGAGTACCTGGCGGTGAAGAAGCTCAAGAACGACATGCGCGGACCCATCCTGTGCCTGGTGGGGCCGCCGGGCGTGGGGAAGACCAGCCTGGGCAAGTCGATCGCCGAGGCCATGGGCCGCAAGTTCTACCGCCTCAGCCTGGGCGGCATGCGCGACGAGGCCGAGATCCGCGGGCATCGCCGCACCTACGTGGGAGCCATGCCGGGCCGGATCATCCACGGCGTGAAGGTGGCCGGGACGAACAATCCGCTGTTCATGCTCGACGAGATCGACAAGCTCGGCAGCGACTTCCGGGGTGATCCCGCGAGTGCGCTGCTCGAGGTGCTGGACCCCGCGCAGAACAGCACGTTCACCGATCACTACCTGAACCTGCCCTTCGACCTGAGCAACGTGCTGTTCATGACCACGGCCAACGTGCTCGACACGATCCCGCGGCCCCTGCGGGATCGCATGGAGATCATCCATCTGCCGGGATACACGCGGCTCGAGAAACTGGAGATCGCCAAGCGCTATCTCGTGCCGCGCCAGGTGGCCGAGAACGGCCTCAGCTCTTCGACCATTCGCTTCACCGATGCCGGGTTGAACTCGATCATCGCCGACTACACGGCCGAGGCCGGGGTTCGATCGCTGGAGCGCACGATCGGCCGGGTGTGCCGGAAGGTCGCGCGCGGCGTCGCGGGCTCGCGCAAGAAGAAGCGCGTGAACATCTCGGTGAAGAACCTGCACGACTACCTCGGTGCTCCGGTCTACTCGGACGAGGCCCGCAAGCCGCGGCCCGAGATCGGCGTCTGCGCCGGCCTGGCCTGGACTCCGGTCGGAGGGAAGATCCTGTTCGTGGAGGCGGTCGGGATGCCGGGGCAGGGAGCCCTGCGTCTTACCGGACAGCTCGGTGCCGTCATGCAGGAGTCGGCCCAGGCCGCCCTGAGCTACATCCGCAGCCGGTACACGAAGAGCGACAAGGACATCGAGTGGTTGCGGACGCACGACGTCCACGTGCACCTTCCCGCGGGGGCGATTCCGAAGGACGGCCCGAGCGCGGGGATCACCATGGCCACGGCCCTGGTCTCGCTCTACCGTGGGATCCCGGTGAGCAACAAGGTGGCCATGACGGGCGAGATCTCGCTGACGGGCGAGGTACATCCCGTCGGGGGTCTGGTGCAGAAGATCCTCGCCGCCCACCGCGCGCGGATCTCCGACGTGATCATCCCGGCCGAGAACGAGCGCGACCTCGAGGACCTGCCCGAGGAAGTGCTCGAGGCCATCGACTTCCACCCGGTGGATCGGGTCGAAGAAGTGTGGGAGCTGGCCTTGACGCGTCCCCTGGACTGAGTCCGGCGCCCAGTGCAGATTTGACCGCCCCCTGAGCGGCTGCTAGTTTGCCACGCGTTCGCGCCGGGGTGTGACCGGCGCGGTCAGGACGACCGATGCCTTCCTCGTTGCTGCGACGTCTCCTGGGGCGCGCCGGATCCTCCGCCAACGGCGCGGTGGACGGTGAAGCCTTCTCGCTGCCCGGCTCGCTGCAGCCGGGTGCGCGGGTGCTGCTCCTCGCGTCGGACGACCTCACCGATCTGCTCTTCGCCATGCCGCTGGTCGAGGCGGTCCACGCCTCGGTGGAGGGTGTCGAGTTCGGTCTGCTCAGCGACGAGCGGACGAGCCACCTCGCGCTGAGCACAGACCGCTTCGCCGACGTCCTGGTCGTCGACCCGGCGCAGGCGGGACCGGGGTCGTCGTCATGGCGGGCCCTGCAGGAGGCCCTGCAGGGAGAATCGTGGGACGTGGCGATCCTCACCGGGCGCGAGCCCGACCCCGAGCGAGACGAACTGGCCCACCTGAGCGGCGCGACCCTGCGCATGGGGCCCGATCACCCGGGGGCCTTTCCCCGCCTGAACTGCCAGGTCCGGCCACCTTCGACGGAGAGTTACCCCTACGGCCGGGCGCAACTGTGGGGTCGACTGCTGGGCGTGGACGTCGATCCGGGCAGCCTGCGCTGGCCCCTGGACCCGAAGCGCGAGCGGCAGATGGCCCAGCTCGTCCACTTCAACACGCCGCGCAAGCAGCAGCGGTTGATCGGCATCGATCCGGGCGTGGGCAAGGAGGGCACGCGCCTCGGAACCGCCAACCTCGCGCTGATCGCCAACCACGTCGCGCGGACGGTCGACTCGAGAACGATCGTCCTCACCGCCGACGACGATCCGCACGTGGCCGACGAGTTCCGGGGCGCGCTCGAGAACGCCCCCCTGGACCTACCGCGGCCGACTCTCCTCGAGACGGTGCTCCTGCTCAACGAGTGCGACCTCCTCGTGTCCGGGAACACCGACCTGCTGCACTTCGCCGCCGCCCTCGGGGTGCCGGCGCTGACGGTGTTCTCCGACGTCGACTCCGACGCCTGGATTCCCGACCGCGCGCAGCGGCTCGAGGTCGTGCGTGCGGCACGGGGCGAGACCCTGGATCTGGCCGAACTCATGGATCGGGTGGAGCGGCTCCTGGCGTAGCCGGTGGGCCCGACGACGCCCGCTGGCCCTGCGTGTCATCGCGAAGGAACGATCGTGCACGACATTCCCCGCGTCCTGTCGCTGTTGCGTCACTTCCGGTGGCGTATGCCCGCGTTGGTCGTGTGCATCGTGATCGCGTCGTCGTTGTCGAGCGTGGGGATCACCTTCGTCTCGCCGCTCGTGCGGATCCTGTTCGAGGAGAACCCGTCCCCGCTGACCGCAGAGGCGCAGCAGGATCCGACCGCGGTCGCTCCGGGTGCGCCCCCGCTCGAACGGGTCGAGCTGCCCGACTTCGTCGAGCGCGCGCGGACGACGATCTCGCAGCGGGTCGAGGGTTGGCTCTACCGGGGCGACCGCGCCGACATGCTCTGGCGTCTGTGCGCGACCCTGCTCGTGGTCTTCGTGGCGCGCAATCTCTTCGCCTTCCTGCAGGAATCACTGCGCGTGCAGATCGAGCAGCGCACGATCCATCGCCTGCGCGAGGACCTTCACCTGTCGATCCAGCGTCTCCCGTTGCAGCAGTTCTCGCGGCAACGCACCGGTTACCTCATGAGCCGGGTGATCGCCGACGTCGACGCCATGCGCGGAGCCATCATCGGAGTGTGGACGCAGCTCGCGAGCAACGGCCTGATGATCGTGATCGCGCTGACCATGGCCGCGCTGGTGAGCTGGAAGCTCCTGTTGACCACGCTCCTGGTGGTTCCGCCCAACATGCTGTTGATCGCATGGATCAGCCGTCGTCTACGGCGTGGCAGCCACCGGGTGCAGGAGTTCATGGGCGAGGCGGCGGCGGTACTGCAGGAGGTCATCAGCGGGATCCGCATCGTCAAGGCCTTCGACCCGGACGGTCGCGAGAACCGTCGCTTCGATCGGGTGAATGCTTCGTACACCCGCGCCTACGAGCGGCTGAAGATCCTGTCGGCGTTGAGCAGTCCGGTGAGTGAGGTCCTCGGGATCCTGACCGCCGTCGTGATCATCGTCATGGGTGGACGCCTCGTGCTCACCGGACAGCTCCGACCGGACCTGCTGGTCCTGTTCCTCGGGGTGATCCTGTGGGTGATCGGTCCGATCAAGTCGATCATCCGCGCGAACAGCACGCTGCAGCAGAGCCTGGCCGCGGCGCGGCGGATCTTCGACGTGCTCGACGCACCCAAGGAGTCGCGTGGACCGGTGGACGCGCAACCCTTCCGGGCTCCGGAGAGTTCGCTGCGGTTCGAGAACGTCCACTTCGAGTACGAGGCCGACCTGCCCGTGCTGCACGACGTGGATCTCGAGGTCGGGGCCGGGCAGGTGGTGGCGCTGGTCGGCCCGTCCGGTGCCGGGAAGAGCACGCTGGTGGATCTCGTCCCGCGGTTCCTCGATCCCACGCGTGGGCGGGTCACCGTGGACGGCGTGGACCTGCGCGAGTTCGACCTGGGGTCGCTGCGCGCGCACGTGGGCGTGGTCTCGCAGGAGGTGATCCTGTTCCACGACACGGTGGCGGGGAACATCGCCTTCGGTTCTGGCGACGTGTCGCGCGAGCGGCTCGTCGACGCGGCGAGGACCGCGAACGCGCACGAGTTCGTCGAGGCCCTGCCGCGCGGCTACGACACGGTGGTCGGAGAGCGTGGAC
>CAZQHE010000098.1:0-15546 GCA_964593155.1 uncultured bacterium | reverse complement strand
GGATGCACCACGAGCGCGATCTCGAGCGTGTCCTCGAGTTCCTCGAGCACCGACAGCAGGACGGTGGTCTTGCCGAGGCCGACCGCGCCGGTGACGACCACGAAGCCGCGGTTCTCGCGGATGCCGTAGAGGATCCGCGCCCGGCTCTCCTCGTGCGTGTCCGAGGGGAACAGGAACGACGGGCTCGGGACCACCCGGAAGGGCATGGTGTGGAATCCGAAGTGTTGTTCGTACATCAGCCGACCTCCGGGACGACCTTCGACGTCGTCGAGCCCTCGCATACCGGCTCGCGTCCGCCGGATCGATCCCCGTGGGAATCGCGGCACCCAGTTCTCGTCATGGTGTGACGAACCTCTACCCTTCGCCCGGCCTCCGGTCTTCGACCGGCCTTCTCCGGGGCTGATACCGTCGGTCGTCCGGCGCGTTCGCCGGCAACGCCGTGTCCACTCGGTCCGAGTCCACGAGAGCGGGCCCCTCGCGGTGCCCCCGTTCTCGCACGTGATGTCCGTCGCCGTCGCCGCGTCGCGCGCGGGTCCGGTCGATGTCGTTCGCCTCGAGCCTTGGCCGACCCTCCGGTTCGGGCTGGCGTGTCACGGACCGCGGCCGTCGGGCCGCGCGACCGAGTGGTTCGGGTGGGTAGCTCGAACGACGGCGCGTCCCCCGACGCCTTCGTCGTTCTCCCGTGGGAGTTCCAGTCTAGCAAACCCGTGCCGGGGCGAACAAGTCCCGGAAGCGCCTTCGTCCGTCGCGGAAGCCGTTCGCAATGGGACAGTTGCGGTCGTTCGCACCCCGAAGTGGGCCGTCGTCACCAGCGATGTCCCCACGCCCGCGATCGCTCCCTCGGCCGTCAGTTCGGGCTCCACCAGCCGAGCGGCCATGCGATCGCCATGCCGACCGCCGCACCGACCAGCGTGTTCAGGAAGTTCATCGCCTCGTTGCCGATGCGGGCCTCGCGACCCCAGATCGCACCGACGTAGCTCTCGACCGTGGTTCCGACGAAGGCGGCGACGACCACCACCACGACACCCACGGCGGGGAACAGGCCACTGGCCCAGCCCAGCGCTCCGAGTGCGGCCGAACCCAGCACGCCGGCGAGCGTGCCCTCCCGGGACACGGCGCCCTCCGTCCCGGGCGGTACGGGCCGGAACGTGGTCGGCAGGTACGGTCGGCGACCGTAGAGCTGCCCGATCTCGCTGCCCAGGGTGTCGCTGGCGGCCGTGGCGAAGGCGGCGACCAGGCCCACCGCCGGAGCGAAGGCCGGCCAGAAGGCCATGGACACGGCCAGCGCCGTCCCGGTCGCGCAGTTCGCCAGGGCGTGACGGCTCCCGCGCCGACCCTTCTCCTCCTGGGCAAGCCCCGCGCGCGCCTTGCGAGAGTAGCCCAGACGGGTCGCGACGGTTCCCACGGCGAAGAAGGCGCAGAGCGCGAGGTAGGCCCCGATTCCACCCAGGGCGAGGACCAGCGTGCCGATGGGGACCCCACCGGCGAATCCGCTCCGGCTGACCGCTCCCCGCCACCAGGCGAGGCCTCCCAGGAGCAGGTTCACCGCGACGGCGGTCGCCCAGCCCACCGCGATGTCACTCACGCCCACACGCCTCCGAAGGTCAGGACCAGCGTGATCGCCACCCCTGCCGGCACGAGGACGTTGTCGAATCCCCAGAGCGACACCGACTCCAGAGCGGTCCCCACGGCCGCGGCCAGCACCGCCGCCACCAACACACCGCCGTCGACCGCCCGGCCCATCGACACGAAGCTCGCCAGGATCCCGGCCGCGCCCACCACCAGCATGGCCGCACTCCCCTCGAACGTACGCGGATGCCCCCAGGCGTGGTACACGCGCCGGCCCCAGCGGCGCCCCACCAGCGACGCCGCCGCGTCGCCCCAGGCCATGACCAGGATGGCCGCCGCCCCCACCGCGGGCCAGGGTTCGGTCCAGAAGAACCCCAGAGCAGCCGCGACGCTGATCGGATAGAGGATCGTACCCACGTTCTGCGTCTCACCCTCGACGCTGCGGATCAGGTGGAAGCGGAAACTGACCGCGTTGACCAGGACGAAGCAGGCGGGTGGGATGACGGCCCACAGCCGGTGCTCGAACAGCAGGAAGGTCGGGATCACCCAGGTGCCGATTCCCACGTGGACGATCTTGCGCGTGTTCGACCGGGGCATTCCGCGCCGGCGCGCGAACTCGGCGAGGGCGAGCACCGACAGCACGTACACCGTCGAGATCACCATCGCATCGAGATCGTCGAGGAAGGCGCTCATCGGGCGGTGCCCATGAGGACCACCACGGCGACGGCCACCCCGGCGTCGTGGCTGATCGTGACGTGCGACCCGGTCACGCCACGCAGGTCCGCGATCTCGCGAGCACGGCGATGCAGCTCGACTCGCGGCGGCTGGGCCTCGCCCGACACGAGTTCGACGTCGTGCCAGCCGATGCCGTTCGAAAGACCGGTACCCAGCGCCTTCAGCGTGGCCTCCTTGGCGGCGAACCGTCCGCCGAAGCATTCGTGCACGCGACGCGGATTCCGGCATCGCGCCGCCTCGGCCTCGGTGAACAGGCGTCGGATCACCCGTTCGCCGTAGCGCTCGATCAGATCGCGCACCCGGGAGGTGTCGCACACGTCCACGCCGATGCCGACGATCATTCCCGCACTCCTCACACGACGTAGGCCAGGGCGAAACCGACCTGCAGTGCCATCATCATCAGGTACATGTGCGTCCACGAGGGGTGGTTCTCGGTCGTCGCCAGTTCCTCGGGACGACGGACCAGCAACCAGACGGTGTACACACCCCACAGCGCCAGTCCCAGCCCCATCAGATCGAGGAACAGGGCGTTGCCCGTGAGGATCCCCGCGGACACGCCGATCGGGATCATGGCGAAGGGAAGGACGAAGAAGGGCGCGATCATCCAGGCCGCCTTCTTCACGCCGTACTTCACGGGCAGGGTGATGCACCCGTGGGCCGCGTCTCCCTTCATGTCGGCGAAGTCCTTGGTGGTGGCCGCGCCGAGCAGGAACAGAAAGAAGATCGAGCCGATGTACCACGGCTCGACGGCGTCGAAGGCCTTCACCGTGGTCCAGCCGGCGACCTTGAGCATGAGACCGCGCGGAATCGCGATCGTCAGGTTGGCGCCGATCGCGTCCCGCTTCGTCCGGAACGGCGGTGCCGAGTAGGCCCAGGTGAGCAGCGCGGCGACGGCGGCCATCGCGAAGCACATCCAGTTGACGAAGGCGGCCAGTGCCAGCGCGACGGCGTAGAGCACCGCCGTGAGCCACTTCGCCTCGCCGATCTCCATGGTACCACTCGGCAGGGGTCGCCCCGGCTTGTTGATGGCGTCGAGAGGCAGGTCGTGGATCTGGTTGATCCCGTTGCTGGCGGCGTTCAGCACGGCCGCCATCAGCGCGCCCACGAAGACGTTGACCACCAGACGGACCGGATCGTCGCTGACGTTCGTCCCGGCGGCTCCCCAGGCCGTGATCCCGCCGCTGACCATGCCCAGAGCGGGTGGCCACAGCGTGAACGGCCGCGTGAAGTCGAGCCAGACACGCCAACGCGACGGACGCGTCGGGTTGCCGGTGGTCGTGCTCATCGGACCCGATCCTCGGCGATGCAGGAAGACGTCGGACTCAGTAGGCGCCGCGACGGTGGATGACCGCGGGAAGGGTACGAAGGAGAATCGAGAAGTCCAGGGCCAGACTGCGCCGCTCGACGTATTCGCGGTCGAGGCGCATCCATTCCTCGAAGTCGACGTCGTTGCGTCCGCTGACCTGCCACAGGCACGTGATTCCCGGTTTCACGAGCAGGCGGGCCTTGTGGTGCTCCTCGTACTCCGCGACCTCGGCGGGGATCTGCGGACGGGGTCCGACGATCGACATGTCGCCGCGCAGCACGTTCAGCAGCTGCGGGAACTCGTCGAGCGAACTGCGTCGCACGAACCGCCCCACCCGGGTGATCCGGGGATCCTGGCGGATCTTGAAGGCCGCACCGTCGGCTTCGTTGAGGTGCGCCAACTCCTGCTTGAGCCCCTCGGCGCCCTGCACCATCGACCGGATCTTGTAGCAGGTGAACGGCCGCCCGTCGCGCCCGATCCGGGTCTGGCGGAAGAGCAGCGGCCCCGCGGACTCCAGCCGCGTCACGATGGCCAGGAAGGGCAACAGCGGCAGGAAGAGCAACAGACCCGCGACCGCGGCGACCACGTCGAAGGCGCGCTTGAACGCCTCGGTGCCCCGCTGGGCCCGGAGTTCCCGGCGCAACTCCTCGAACCGCGCGGGAATGGGCACGGCGCAATCCTGCAACGCGGGCTCGTGGGGCACGGGAGACGGCCTGGTGGTCTCGGGCGCGGCGGTCATGGATGACGATGCCAGGGTGTGCGGACCGGCGAAGGCGGCGTCGCGGCCCGACGGCCGGCGCCCTCGATCTGACCTCCAAGGCTACCGTACCGGTGCGGGGCGGTCAATCGACCGCGGCCGAATCGGGCACGGCGCTCCCGTTCCCGCCCTCGTCGCCGCCGCCGGGAACGTCCTCCCGCGGTTCGGAGGCGCGGTCGAACAGGTAGACCTCCACACCGGGCATCTCGAAGCGCGAGAGCTGTTCGTGACGCCGCTGCAGACTCTCCTCGATCCGTCTCTCGGGATCGCCGAACCAGGGGCGCGACTTCACGTACCACAGGAATCGGCGCCCCTGTCCCACGCCCTCCAGGGCATCGTCCATCGAGGCGCGGTCCATCGCACGCCGTCCGGCCATGCCCGACCGGGGGCTGTCGCCTCGGTAGTAGAAATCGAACACGTGGCGAACGGTGGGCACCAGGATCGCGTCGTCCGGCCCTTCCCGGTCGGCGATCAATCGCGCCGCTCCACGCACGTCCTCGTGCACGTGCTGCGGGTCGAACCACATCCGCTGCAACGAGATCCCGGTCAGGCCGATCCACACCACCAGCAGTGCCAGGCTCCAGCGCACGGGCAGGCGGTTCAGTCCCGCGGCGACGAAGATCAACAGGACGGGCAGGGCCGTGATCACGTAGCGCGGGTTGAAGGGTTTGACGTTGCGGACGGCGAGCAACGCCGCCATCACGATCGCCACCGAGGCCCACGCGAGTGGTTCCCACGAGCCGCGCCCCAGGGCGCGCAGCCCCAGACATCCGAGGGCCACCACCAGCAGCGCGGTGATCGCCACGAGCGGCAGGTGCTCGGCACCCAGCACCGGATTGCCCCCAACCACGACCTCTTCGTGCAGCTCGTCGTCGCTCGGGCCGAGGCTGCTGCCCATCGACAGCACGAACCCTGCGTAGGGTATGGCCCAGGGCGTGAACGTGGTCTCGCCGCGGAGCGGTTCTCCCTGTTCGGCTTCCGGCAGCAGCCGGCCGGTTTCGTGCACGCCCAGGCTCAGGCTCCACCAGGGCGTGAGAACCACGAGGATCAGCACGAAGGGGATCGCCCAGCGCGCCCACGTGCGCACCGGGTAGCGACCGCTCACCGCGATGCCCAGCGCGAGTCCGGCCATCCAGAAGAGGCCCTGCAGGTTGCTGAGCCCGGCCGCGACGCCGGTCAGCACCAACCACGGCATCCGCGCCCACGACAGGCGGGTTCCCGCGTCGAGCACGATCCACGTGGCCGCCAGCCCGAAGAACACGAGGTAGGCGTATCCCCGGACCTCCTGCGAGTGGTCGATGTGCATGGGGTGGATCGCGAGTAGCATGGCGGCCAGCAGAGCCGTCCGCGCGTCGGCGATCCGCCGGACGACCTCGAAGAAGATCGGGATGCTGAGCGCGCCGAGCAGCGCGCCCGGCATGCGCAGCCAGGCCTCGTGCTCGGAGACCGCGCCGAGAAGAGTCACGATCACCATCGGCAATGGGCTCTGCGTGTCGTGCAGGAACTGCTCCCACAGCGTGGTGCCCGGCATCGTGCCCTGGCGGATCGTCATCAGCTCGTCGACCCACAGGCTCTGTTGACCGAGCCGGAACAGTCGCAGCAGCAGGGCCAGGAGCGTGGTCAACGCCAGGGCCAGCGTGACGTTGTCGTCGGGCAGCAGCTTCGGACGCGGGCGTCCCTGCGCGTCGTAGGTCTCTTCGCGATCGGTCACGAGGCCCTCCCCCTCGGTCGATCGGCGATGCGCCGCGCCGCTCCGGCGGCCTGCCGAAGATGGTCGGCGCTCCGGGTGCCGATCACCGCGCAGTCCACGAAGTCCGCCCCGAGGACCGTTCGCAGCGCCACCTCGATGGGATCCTCCGCCGGTACCGTGTCCGTCTCGAGCGCGTGTCCCTGTCCGAGGACCTTGATCGCCAGCACACCGGTCCCCGCCGCGTGCACCTGTCGAAGGGCCTCCCCGAGTTCCCGGTGCGCGGGCCCGAAGGGCGCCATCACCACGTCGAGGCACGCGCCCCCGCGCTCGACCCCCGCCGCGGTCTTCGCCGAGATCCCCCCGAAGCGGACGTCGCCGGCCTCGCGCAGGCGTTCGATGGTCTCGAGGGCGTCGCTGTGGTCCAGGATCTCGAGATCGCGTCCGTGGGAATGCAGGAGCAGGACGTCCACGACGTCGGTCCTCAGACGCCGCAGGCTGCGGTGGACGGACTCGGTCAGGGCCTGCCGGCCGAAGTCGTGGTGCGAGCCCTCGGGCCCGTACTCCTCGCCCGCCTTCGTGCAGAGGACCAGGCGGTCGCGGTGTCGGGCCACGAAGGGGCCCAGCCGTTCCTCGGCGACGCCGTAGGCCGGGGCGGTGTCCCAGAGGACGACACCCTCGGCGAGCGCCGCCTCCAGCAGCCGTTCCACCGACGCGTCGTCGGGAAGCTCGAAGCCCTGGGGATACTTGACGTCGCGGTTCCGTCCGATCTTGACCGTTCCCAGCCCGAGAGGGGGAACGCTCAGACCGGTTCGGCCGAGTTCACGTCGGTCCACGCGGCATCCTCCCAGGGGTAGGGGGCGACGTCGGGCCGTGGCCACCGGCCCGCCCCGTGCAAGGGGCCGGGGCCGGAAGGGTCGAGCCCGTGCTCGCGGAGTTCGCGGTGCACGTCCGAGGCCAGGAGGGGCGCCAGCGCCCACTTCGTGGGCCACGCCACGACGGCACCCGGAGCCACCGTGCGCACGTGTGCTCCGCTCGGCCGGCGCAGATCGTCGTCGCGGGCCTCGGCCCGCACGGCACGATAGTTCGCGATCGACAGCCCGGAAAGGTCGAGCCCGGGCAGGCAGGCGCGGACCTCGTCCAGCGCCGCCGCGCGGACCGCCGGACCGGGCGCCTCGTCGGCGTACCGTTCCGAGACCTCGCCTCCGACCTGCCAGACCACGTCGTCACCCGATCCGACGCTGGTGACCGTGATGCGCGTCCGGCCGCCGCTGACGCAGTGGGCGTACAGGGGCGGAAGCGCACCGCGCAGAACGGTCATCAGCAGCGGACGGCGCTGCATCAGCCCCGGTTCCTGCCCGATTCCCCGTAGAAGGTCGGCGTTGCCCTCGCCCGCGGCGAACACCACTGCCCGCGCGTCGACCTCGAGGGCGGTGCCCTCCGGCGATCGCAGATGCACGGGACGAACCCCGCGCCCGGAATCGAAGGCGCCGAAGCCGTCCGCGGGGTCCACCGGCGCCACGCGGAGCAGGCGGTCGACCACGGTTTCGCGCAGCGCCTTCAGCACACTGCGGGTGTCGAAGACCGGCTCGGCCATGCGAAGCGCCAGGTGCGCGTGTCGCTGCAGGACCGCCGGCCACTCCGTCTTCGGCCGCGACTCCGGCGGGCAGGCGAGCAGTCCGCCGTGGCGCAGCACCGGCACGATCCCCCACGCCTGCAGACGCGACCACCACGAGCCCCGCGGCAGCCAGAGCCAGCAGGCATCACTGCTCAGGTGCGCCGATCGGAGGTCCGGGTCCCGGCGTAGACCACTGCGATGCGCCCGCCAGCGCTCGGGCATGTCGCGGATCGCGCGGACGGCGTCGAGATCTCCCACCGACCGCAGCGCGTACTTCCCCCCGCCGTGCACGATGCCCTGCGACCGGACGGTCTGACCGGTGCCGAGCGCCGTGGTCTCGCACAGGTGCGCGTCGTAGCCGTGGGCCAGCAGTTCGTGCAGGGTCCACAGACCAGCGATGCCCCCGCCGAACACGAGGACGTCGACGCGGGGCCGAAGGGGAAGGTCCTCGCTCACCACCCGCCTCCCGCCTCGTAGTCGATCAGACGCGCCTCGATCGCGCCGACGGGAACGGTGGCGCGCATCAACACGGGAACGCGACGCTCGTCGTCGGTGAACCACACGAACAGGTCGCCCTCGTGCCGGAACAGGCCCTCGTCGCCGAGCGTCGGTTGCACGACCACACAGCGCACTCGGCCCAGGGGCGTGTCGCGGACCTCGCGGCGAACCACGTCGATGCGCAGGTCGTAGATCTCGTCGTCGCCGTGCGTGGGCAGGGCGAAGCTCTCACCCGGGGGCAGGGGCAGCGTGCGCACGCGGAAGAAGGCCGACAGGATGTCGTGGATCGGCGGCGGGAAGCGCGACTCCTTCCCGCTCGGGTAGTAGGCGATCCCGTCGACCTGATCGAAGTGGATCTCGACGTCGCGCTCGTAGCCCCCCTCCCGCAGGGTCTTGCTGTAGTAGCGCGCGAAGAGCGAGTCGGAATCGATGTAGCTGTTGGCCTGGTCTCGGACCTTGAAGAAGGCGTCGAAGAATCGATTGCTCCGGGCGCGGGTGCGCACGTGCACGACCTTCTGCCCGAAGTACGTGAGCGTGTCCTCGACCGCGATCGTCGCCCGCCCGGCCTTGATCGGCCCGTAGCCGATCTCGAAGGTCGCGACCTCGCCGAGGCCGAAGGGGAGCTGGTCGAGCTGCACGGGAAGGTCGTCGCTCGGCACGGGCGGCAGGGAGTCGAGCACGGCTTCGCCCTCGGCCCCGGCCGGCGCCGCCCAGGCACCGAGCACCAGCAACAGGCAGGCGGTCATCCACCCGGCGGGGTGTCGAGTCGATCGCGACCAGAGGATCATGCGTGTGGGCCTCCCCCTCCTGGAACGGGGCCGTCGTCGACCGGACGGCCACGGACCACTTCTACGCGGACCTCGCCCGAAGGTGCCGCCGGCAGGTCGATCTCGCCGGCGCGCAGCTTGGCCTCGCGCACGAACACTCCGATCGCGCTCCAGGTGCACAGCACGTAGCCGTGCACGCCGTCGCGCCAACCGCCCTGCAGCAGGTACTGCTTCAGGAATCGTCCCAGCGGCCGGGTCCCGACGCGCCAGGCCGAGCCACGCTGGCCCCGCTGGGCGCGCTGGGCGGCACCCCGGGTCGTGTACGACAGCAGGCGACCGAATGTCGAGGGCCAGTCGGAGTAGCTGTGGTGTTCGAGGCGGGCCCGGCAGGTCCCGATGCGTGCGCCCGCGGGCAGGCGTGCCTCCTCGTGGACCAGGCGCGACGGATGGTACGCGCCCTCGCGGCGGAACAGACGCAGGACGCGGTCGCGTTGCCACCCGGCTCCCGTGACGACCCGACCGAAGAAGCGGTTCCGGCGGAAGAGCCAGAAACCGTCGTGGTCGTCGCGGCGCACGCGCTCGACGATCTCGGCCGCGAGCTGGTCGCCCACGCGCTCGTCGGCGTCGACGATCAATGCCCACGGTGTCGAGAGACGAGCCAGGCCCCAGTCCTTCTGCTCGCCGAAGTCGCGGAAGGTGCGCCGGTACACGTGCTCGGCGTGGGCACACGCGATCTCGACCGTGCGGTCGGTGCTGAACGAGTCGACCACCACGCGTTCGTCGCAGAAGGCCAGGCTGCGCAGGCAGTCCTCGAGATCACGCTCCTCGTCGCGTGTGATCACCAGCGCTCCGATGCCGGTCGTCACGCCGCGCTCCTCGTCCGCGCCAGCAACTCGACGGTGGCACCGGCGACGATGTCCGGGTCGAGGGCGTCGAGGCACGGGTGTCCGGGCACGGGACATTCCAGCAGGTTGCACGGATGACAGTCGACGGGATTGGTCAGCGCGCGATGCCGCGGTCCCGGCGGTTGCCATCCGCGGGGGTCGGTGCTGCCGAAAACGGTCACGGTGGGCGTTCCCTGGGCCACCGCGAGGTGCTTGGGACCACTGTCGGTGGTCACCAGCAGGTCGGCCCGCTCCAACCAGGCGGCCAGTTCGGGGAGCGTGGTCGGTGGCAGTGGCCACACGGCACCCCCCGCGGCCCGCACGACGGTGTCGACGGCCTGCTCCTCGCCCGGCCCCCACGCAAGGGCCACCTCGACGTCGACGTGCTCCTGCAGCCGCCGGGCGAGACGGGCGAAGTGTTCGAGCGGCCAGGCCTTGGCCGGCCACGTGGCGCTCGCGTTCAGCAGGACCAACGCGCGCTCCTCCGCCCCGCGGGTCGTCAGCACCGCGGACACACGCTCGGCGTCTCCATGGCTCACCGTCATCGCCTGGGGTCGCCACGGCCCCGGCTCGACGTCGATCGCGCGCACCCAGTCGAGGAAGCGTTCGCCGGCGAACACCGGATCGCGACGGGACTCGACCGCGCGGTGGTAGGCCCAGGTGCGGAAGCGCTTGCGCGGCCCGACCCGCAGCCGCGCGCCACTCAGCCGGGTCCAGAGGGCGGTCTGTGGCGTGCCCATGAGGTCGAGGGCAAGGTCCGCTCCCACTGCGCGCAGACGCTCGGCCCAACTCCGCAGGGCGGCCAGTCGCGCCCACCAGGGGCCGGTCGACTGCTGCCGACGATCGTAGACGAGGACCTCGTCGACGAGGGGCGATCTTTCCACCACCGGCGCCGCGAAGCGGTCCACGACCAGGTGGATCGAGGCCTCGGGCCAGCGCTCGCGCAGCGCCCGGGCGACGTCCATCGACACGAGGACGTCGCCGATCGCCTTGCGGCGGATCAACAGGATGCGCCTGGGATCGATCACGAGGAGCCGTCCCACGCCATGGTGTCGACCTCGTCGATGCGCGCGAGGACATCCTCGACGTCGATCCCCGTCAGACGACTCAGGGGCCGTCCCTGCGGATCGGAGCGGGCTTCGTCGCAGCGATGGATCACGCGGTACGGACCGAGGTGTTCGTAGGGGAACCAGATGTCCGGCTCGGTCGGCCCCAGCAGACCGACGCTGGGCACGCCGAGGGCGATGGCCGCGTGGAGGATGCCGCCATCGTTGCCCACGTACAAGTCGGCATGTGCCAGCAGCGCCATCACCGAGCGCACGTCGAGCACGTCGAGAGGACGGGCTCCCGTCGACCCGGCGACCCACGCCGCCAGACCGCGCTGCGACGGCGGTTCGATCACCACCACCGGCGCGCCGCCGCGTTCGGTGAGTGCACGCACGAGCACCGGCCACCGGTCCTCGGGCCAGGCCTTGTCGGGCCAGGTGCTGCCCGGATGCACGACCCGCACCCGCTCCGGAAGATCCAGCCGTGTGCGCAGCTGCTCGCACTCGGGAGCCGACACGCGCAGGGAGGTCGGCCGTGGTGCTGGCGCGCTTCCGAGGAGGGGAACGAGCTTGTCGAGATGGTGTCGCACCGCCGATCGGTCTCCCGGCGGACGCCCTCGCCGGTGGGTGTAGAGATGCGCCCGGATCCCGCGGTCGGGTCCCACGCGCAGGGGCGCGCCCGTGAGGCGCGCCAGCAGGGCACTCCGCGGATTGCCGAACAGGTCGAACACCGCGTCGAAGCGACGAGCACGCAGGTGCATCCCCATGCGGATCATGGCGGCCACACTCGCCCCGGGCGGCAACACGTGCAGCGCGTCGACGGCCGGGTGCTCACGCAGGACGTCCACGTGGGGAACCGTGCCCAGGAACTCGATCCGCGCCTGCGGTCGGGCCTCGCGCAGCGCCTCGAGCAGCGGCGTGCACAGGACGATGTCGCCCAGGAAGCGCAGCCGGGTCACGAGGAAGCGCTCGCCACCCACCGTGTTCACTTCACCACGCGGAACTGCCGGCTGCTGCGCGTCTTCGGATCTCCGACGATCGCCAGTTCGCCGCCGTAGCCCAGCACCGTCCGTCGCTCGGGAATCGTCTCGACGGTGTAGTCGGTGCCCTTCGCGAAGACGTCCGGCCGTAGTTCGTCGAGCACGCGGTCCATGGTCGACTCGGGCACGACCACGATCGCGTCCACGCACTCGAGTTCGTCGAGCACCTCGGCCCGTTCCTCCTGCCCGAAGTAGGGTCGATCGGAACCCTTCAACCCGCGGACGGATTCGTCCGAGTTCAGGCCGATCACCAGCCGATCCCCCAGTGCCCGGGCCGCGCGCAGCGAGCGCACGTGCCCGACGTGCAGCACGTCGAAGCAGCCGCTCGTGAACACCACCCGGTGCCCGCGCGCCTGCTCGGCGCGGATCCACGCGGCCAGTGCCGCGTCGTCCCGCAGCTTGGGCGCGTGATCGCTCATCGGGATTCCTCCGTGCGGGCCGGGTGCGACGCGACCGCAGACGCGAAGACCTCGTGCATGGAGCGCGCGATCACGCTCCAGTCGAAGGACCGCACCACGAAGTCGCGCCCCGCGCGCCCGATCGCCTCGAGACCGGCGCGGTGTGTATCGGCCCAACGCAGGCGCTCGGCGATCGCGGCGTGGTCCTCGGTCGGCACCAGCATCGTGTTCTCGCCGTCGACCAGACCGCTGGGCAGTCCGGGGCCCCGCGTGGTGAGCGTCGGGGTGGCGTGGTGCATGGTGCTCCAGAAGCTCGAGTTCTTCCCACTGAGCCCGTCGCGGAAGGGGAACACGGCCACGTGCGAGCGACCGAGCAGGGCCCCGACCTCTTCGTCGGTGACGTAGCCGTGGCGTTCGAGCACCGGCGCGATTCCCAGCCGTTCGATCTCGTCGTCGACGAATCGCGCGTACTCGCGCAGACGACCGGGTGCGTCGGTGTGGATCCCCGCGGCCAGCTCCACGTGGATCGCGCGACCCTCGGCGTAAAGGTCCGCCGCCGCGCGCAGCAGGTACTCGATACCCTTGAAGGGATTCAGGAAGCCGAAGTATCCGATGCGCAGGGGACCGTCCGCACCCACCGTGCGTCGCCCGCGGTCGTCGGTGATGCACGGCCCGGTGGGGATCACGTGCAAGCGGTCGGCGGCTTCGTGGGAACGGAGCCGGGCCTCGTCGATCGCGTTCGTGCAGATCCACGCCGCGCTGCTGCGCAGGAGGTGCTCGAGGGGATCGCTCGGATCGCTCCACGCGACCGGCCGCTGCAGGTTGTGCAGCGTCGTGACCACCGGCCGTCCGTGTTCGCGCGCGAGGTCGCCCACCGCGCACACGGCCGGGTGCAGCAGGTAGTCCTCGCCGTGGAACTGCAGACTGACCACGTCGGGCCGCACCTCCCGCAGCGCGGCGTCGATCCAGTCGAGCGCGCCCCAGCGCCAGTCGGGCACCTGCCGCGAGAGCCGGACGCCGTGGTCCTCGGTGTCGAAGCGAAGGGTCTCGATCCGTCGCGGAGCCGGTCGCGCTCCCACCGCAGCGACCGTCGGATCGCCGTGGTCGTGCTCGAGGTCCTCGGCCTCGCCCGTCAGGACGAACACGTCTTCGCCCACCCGGTGCAGCTCGTGGCCGACGCGACGGACGTAGTCACCGACACCGCAGCGGGTGGGCGGATAGGTCGCCGCGATCATCAGGATGCGCATGCGATTCGGACTCCTGGCCGTCGCTGCGGCCGTTGGGGACAGGAGCGGAACCTAACAGCTCGGCCCTCGGTCGGCGAGCGGCAGCTGGGCGAGGATCCAGTCGACGGCCCCCTGGACGTCGGTGGCCACGTGGTCGGCCTCGGCGTCGTGCCGGCGGTACGTGGCGCGTCCTTCGCCGGTGAGCACGAGGACCGCACGGCAGCCGGCGTTGCGCGCCAGTTCCAGGTCGGCCGGCTTGTCCCCCACCACGAACTGCGGAGTCGGTGTCCCGACGGCCAGATCCTCACGGGCGGCCTCGATCATCCCCGGACGCGGCTTCCGGCAGGCGCAGGGCGCCTGGCCGGCGGGGAGTCGGTGATCGGGCAGGTGCGGGCAGTGCCGGATCGCGTCGAGGTGCGCGCCCTGGTCGGCGAGGCGGGCCCGGAGGGCTGCGTGCACGCGCTCGAGATCGTGCTCGGTCAGCAGGCCGCGTCCGATCCCGCTCTGGTTGGTCACCAGGACCACGGTGATGCCCGCGGTGTTCAGGCGCGACACCGCGGCGCCGGCGCCCGGAAGCAGGCCCAGCGCCTCGGGATCGCGGAGATAGCCCGGATCGTCGACGATCGTCCCGTCGCGGTCCAACCAGACGACGGCTCGGTGCTTCATCGAAGAACCTCTGGCGAGGGGGCCGGTCCGAGCAGGCGGTCGACGGCGGCGAGCACCGTGTCGGGCTCGAGCCCGCGCAGGCATTCCAGGGCGAAGGGACAGGTCGAACGGAAGCAGGGACTGCAGTCCACCGGTGCCGGTCCGACCGTCCGGGCGGCGGGACCGCGGGGAGCCGTCCACACGGGGCTGGTCGATCCGAAGATCCCGACCGTCGGCGTTCCCACCGCCGCGGCGGCGTGCATCGGACCGCTGTCGTTGCCCACGAAGAGATCGGCGTCGGCGAGCACCGCGACCAGTGTCGGCAGATCGGTCTCGCCGGCCAGGCCGATCCCGCCAGTGCCCTCGGCCAACGCGGTCGCGGTCTCACGCTCCCCCGCGTCGGACGAACCGACGAAGACCGGGCGCAGACCGTAGGAGTCGCGCACGCGACGCGCGGTCGCAGCGAAGGAGTCCCCGGGCCAGCGCTTGGTCGCACCGAAGGTGGCCCCGGCCGCGAACACGGCGTAGGGGGCGGTCAGCTCCGGTCTCCGCTCGATCAGGGCGGCCCGACCACGCCGCGCCCGGGGGCCGGCTCGCCAGTCGGGAGCCGGGACCGGCCCCGAGCCGCCGGCGACCTCCCACCAGGTGCGCGACAGGTGCTGCGACCGCAGCCCTCCCCGCACGCGACGGACGTCGGTCAGGAACAGTTCGCGCGCCTCGCCGCCCACCCCCCGACGGTCCGGGATCCGGGCCAGGGCCGGCAGCGCCGCCGCGCGCAGACTCGGACCCAACACGAGCGCGCTCTCGGCCCCGGACGTCGCCAGGCGGCGCGCGCAGCGCCAGAGGCCCGACACGCCACGGTCGGCACCACGCCGATCGTAGTCGAGGCCGCGATCGGCGAGACCGAGGTCGAGGACGAGGTCGACGAGGGCCGGCGCACCCACCACCACGTGCTCGCACCCCGCGCCGAAGCGGCGCAGGGCCGGCGTGGCCATGACCAGGTCACCGAGCCAGTTGGGAAGAACCGACAGACGCGTCGCCATCGTCGCCCGTGCCCGGACCGAACTGGAGATCGTAGAGATGACGGTAGGCTCCCCCGTGGGCCAGGAGTTCGTCGTGGGTCCCGCTCTCGACGATGCGCCCGGCCTGCAGCACCACGATGCGATCGGCGGCGGTCACCGTCGACAGGCGGTGGGCGATCACGAGTGTGGTCCGTCCCACCATGAGCCGCTGCATCGCCTCCTGGACCGCCCGCTCGCTCTCGGTGTCGAGCGCACTGGTGGCCTCGTCGAGGATCAGGATCGGCGGATTCTTCAGCACGGCGCGTGCGATGGCCAGCCGCTGGCGCTGGCCGCCCGACAGCTGCAGTC
>CAZQHE010000097.1:14716-15562 GCA_964593155.1 uncultured bacterium | reverse complement strand
GTCGATCAGCTTCAGTTCGAACTCCAGACCGTGGCGGGCGACGATGATGTTGCCGTCGTGCAGATCACCGTGGTACTCGCCCGCCTGGTGGATCGGCTCCATCCCCACCACGAGGGCGTACGGCAGGTGCAGGGCCTCGAAGGGCGCGAGGCGACGGCCGGGCCGGCTCTTCAGGATGTCGCAGTGGCGCAGCCTGTGCAGCTTCTTCGCATAGTCCCGCGAGGTCTTCAGGCCCGGATTGCGCCGCGGGAAGAACAGCTTGGCCGCGCGCTCGATCCCGGTGCGCACCTCCGCCACCCGGTAGACCTCGCCCTCGTACCCGGCGCCGAGTTGCTCGAGCACCCGGTGCTCATGGGGGAGGACGTGGTCGGGGGACAGGTCGAAGGGGTCGACGGTGGGGGTGCTCATGGGCGTGCCGTCGGTACGGGAGGACGATCCGGGAGAGTGTGGGCAACCTGGCCCCGGTCCGAGCTCCTGCCCCCCTCGTACAGAGCGCCCCGGCCGTTTCCGACCGGGGCGCTGCGATCCCGAGAGGGGCACTGGGATCTACTTGAGGAGCGTCACGCGCTGGACGTGCACGCGCTCGCCGGTCACCAGCCGGGCGAAGTACACGCCGCTCGGGACGTCGGTCGCACTCCACGTGATCGTGTGGTCACCGGCGGTGGTCATGCCGTCCACCAGCGTCGCCACGCGGCGTCCACGGGCGTCGACCACGTCGAGCGCGACGTGCGTGTCCCGCTCCAGCGAGAAGCTGACGTTGGTGATCGGGTTGAAGGGATTGGGATACACCTTCAGGGCCCGGGAGCCGCGCGAGGTGGGCGCCTCGTCGACCGCCGGATCCGTGAT
>CAZQHE010000097.1:14390-14706 GCA_964593155.1 uncultured bacterium | reverse complement strand
GACCTCGTAGCTCACCACGACCAGGGTCTGGCCCACGGGACTGTCGATGCGCGGGATCACGGTGATCCCCTCCGGCCCACTGTTGCCCGCGGTCCCCGCCGCGAGGTCGCCGGAGAAGTCACGCGTATTCACGTACTCCACGAAGAAGGGAGCGCTCGGATCGGTCACGTCGAAGCGGAAGAGACCGCCCACGCGTTCCATGCCGATGAGAGCGTACCAGCGGCCGTCGACCTCGGTAACGGCCACGCCCTCGGGTTCGGGCCCCTTGGCGTCGCTACGCGAATCGAAGCTGTTGTTCTCGTCGTTGTCGCTGTTG
>CAZQHE010000097.1:0-14380 GCA_964593155.1 uncultured bacterium | reverse complement strand
CATGCAAGTCGAGGGGCAGCAGATCAGCGATCGTCTGCTCGAGCATCTCGCCGCTGTCGAACACGAGGTCGCCGTTCGCATCCCAGATGCTGAAGCTCCGCGCCCCGTACGAGTAGATCTGGTCGTAGTCGCCGTCGCCGTCGGTGTCGCCGTCGGCGAGCGTGAGGTCGAGCCGACCCAGGTTGTCCTCGAGCTGGAGCGTGGCGGCGTCGGGATAGGCAGTGGGGTCGAGCGTCACGTCTTCCACGCGGGCTTCCTCACTGAAGGTGTCGTAGTCCCGCGCATCGCCCTCGTTGGCGGTCACGATGTAGAAGTCTCCCCCGGTGGTGTATCCGGCCATGCCGTCCGGCTGGTACATACCGAGCGTGGGCCAGCTCGCGATGTTGATCGTGCCGTCACGGTCGCTCGCGTCGATCCCGTTTCCGGCGACAGAGTGATCCTTGAAGCCGAGGGCCACGATGTCGAGCGTGGTGGCCGACGCCACGTCGATCACGGCCAGCGCGTTGTTCTCCTGGCAGACGGCGTAGACGATGTCGCTCGCCGGATCGTGGACCACGTACTCGGGCTCGAGGTCCTGGGCGACGGTTGCGCCCGGACCGAAGATCCGAACGCCCTCGGCGCGGAGGCTCCCGATGTCGGCGTCGAAGGCCGTGAAGGTCGCCAGGCTGACGGTGGCACTCGCCACGCCGGCGCTCAGGTCGACGATCGCGACGGAGCCCTCGGGGTCGACCGAGTAGTCGTCGCTCGGCTCGCCCTCACAGGCGACGATGACCCTCGTGCCGTCCGAGGTGAAGGTCAGCATGTCGGGCAGAGCGCCCACGGTGACGTCGCTCGAGTACGCGACGCTGCCCGCGGTCTCGAAGAACACGACCCGGCCCGGGTCCTGCGCGACGGTCGCCTCGACGGCTGCTGCGAGCACACCGCCGAAGACGTCGACGTGGTTCGCGCCGGCGCCGTACGGCGTCACGTCGACACTGAAGAGATAGGTCGGGTTCTCCGGATCACTCAGGTCGAGCACGTCGATCGCGCCGGTGAACCCGTTGACCGAGAACAGGCGCTGGGTCGAGGGGTCGTAGGCCGTGATCTCGGTCGCACCTTCGTCGAAGACGCCGGTCTCGTAGCTTCCGACCGGAGTCAGGGAGAGCGTGGCGTGTGTCGGGATCGACACGGCGACCAGCATGGCGGTCAGGGCGAGAACAGTCGATTTCATGAAGACCTCCGGAACGATCGTGGAATTGGAAGCAGGGTGGGTCGAGACCCGCCAGGCTCGCCGGGGTCGTGTGAATCGCGCGTGAAACTCCCGTGGGATTCGCATGGTGGCTTCTGCCATGTCGGGCCTCTGAGAAGACCCGACGAGGTCGGGGTCCGCAGGAGGAGCCCGAGCCGCTATCATCTGCGGTCGACGAGCGCGTGTGCACCGTACCCTGTAGCCCCCAGGAGGCTCCCATGATCACCGACGATCTCCGTGACGCCATCGCCACCGGCCACGCCGACGCGCTCGCCCGCGCCGTGGGCGGAGACGCCGCGCGCGCGAATGCCACCATGTCGTGGGAGGAGCGCGAGGTCCCGCTGCTGGTCTACCTGATCGCCGCCCCCTTCCACGGCCTGTGTCCTCGCGGCGAGCAGACGGCCATGGCCGAGGTCCTGCTCGATGCGGGGGCCGCCGCGGACTGGGACCCGACCACCGACGATCGGGGCGAGACCCCCCTGATGACTGCGGTCAGCGTGTACGAGCTCGGGATCGTCGACCTGTTGATCCGCCGTGGTGTGGATCTGGAACGGCGGGGTGGGGCCGTCGACAGCGGCACCGCCCTGGACCTGGGCATCGCCTTCGCGGCCACGCGGGAGGTCGACCGCCTGGTCGAGGCGGGCGCCGAACTGGGGACCCAGGACCGCGCCGCCGGAGCCGGCGCGCTCGACGAGCTCCGGCGACACCTGCAGGATTCCGTGCCCACCGATCGCGCGGTGGTGGGGGCGACGATCAATGCCCGCTTCCGGTGCCTCGCCGCCTTGCGCGAAGCCGGCGCCGACCTCCGCGCGAACTACGGCGAAGCCTCGCTCCTGCACTGGGCGGCCTGGTACGGCCGAGCGGAGGTGGTCGAACACCTCCTGTCGCACGGTCTCGATCCGACGGCCGTCGATCCCAACCACGGCCGCAAGCCGCGGGACTGGGCCCTGCACCGTCGCGACGACAAGGGGTGGCCCTTCCCCGACGGACTGACGGCCGCCGCCGGGATCCTCGAGCGCGCGGGCGGCTGACGTCCGACGAAAATGTGAGCCCCGCGAAGCCGTGATCGATCTCACACTTTCGCGACCTGACAATGGACGGCGTTCGTCGACACTGTGCAGCGAATGCGTCGTCCAGGAGGTCGCACCATGATCGTCGGAGTTCCGCGCGAAGCGCACGGCTTGGAACATCGCGCGGGGTTGACCCCGTTCGCCGTCCATCGATTGTCCAGCCTGGGACACACGGTGGTGGTCGAGAGGGGCGTGGGCGACGACGCCCACTTCACGGACGCCGACTACCAGAACAGCGGCGCCCAGATCCTGTACACCGGAGAAGAGATCCTCCGCCGCAGCGACCTCTTGTGCTGCGTCGGTCGTCTCGATCGCGAGCAGGCGTCGATGCTTCGTCCCGGCGCGACGGTCTGCGGCTTCCAGCACATGGCCGTGGCCGGTCCGGAGATCGTCGGACCCCTGCGCGACCGCGAGGCCACGCTGATCGGCTACGAACTGATCGAGGACGGCTCGGGCGAGGCTCCGGTGCTCGTGCCCTTCAGCGAGATGGCCGGGCACATGGTGCTGCAGATCGCCGCCCGATACCTGCAGAACGGCGAGGGCGGCCGAGGGATCCTGCTCGGATCCGTTCCGTGCGTCGCGCCGCCCACGGTGCTCGTGCTCGGCGCCGGGCGCGTGGGGCACGCCGTCACCCGCCACGCTCTGCAGGCGGGAGCCCACGTGGTGGTCATCGACACCGACGTCGGCAAGCTCCGGCGTCTGCACGACGAGACCAACGGCCACGTGGTGACCATCGTCGCCGGCAGCGACCGCCTCGAGAAGTTCACCGCGATCGCCGACGTGATCATCGGTGCCGTACTCATCCCCGGTGGTCGCGCTCCCTTCGTGGTGAGCGAGGAGATGGTCCGCGAGATGAAGCAGGGCAGCGTGATCGTCGACGTCTCGATCGACCAGGGCGGCTGCATCGAGACCAGCCGTCCGACCACGCTCGCCGACCCCGTCTTCGAACGGCACGGCGTGGTGCACTACTGCGTGCCGAACATGACCTCGAACGTGGCCCGGACGGCGTCGCGCGCTCTCGCCAGCGCGGCCCTGCCCTACCTGATCGAGATCGCGCAGAACGGCACCGAGTCGGCCCTGCGCGAGAACCCCGGTCTGGCCGCGGGGGCCTATCTGTACAAGGGCGAGCTGGTGCACCGCCGCGTGGGCGACACGCTCGACATGCCCGTCACCCCGATCGAACGCTTGCTGGGAGACTGACATGAGCTGGGTGGACGACTACAAGTCGAAGCTGAGCAGCGCGGCCGAGGCCGTGCGCATGGTCCGCAGCGGGGATCGGGTGTACTACGGGGGCAACGCGGCGATCCCGTCGGCCCTGGTGAGTGCGCTCGCCGAGCGGCGCGACGAGCTGGAGAACGTGCAGCTGAACCACGTGCTCCTGCTGGGCGAGGACCTTCTGTCGCAACCGGGCATGGAGGGTCATTTCCGCCACAACTCGTTGTTCGTCGGTCCGGCCGACCGCGCCGCGGTGAACGACGGCCGCGCCGACTACATGCCCATCTTCCTGCACCAGATCCCACGCCTCTTCTGCCAGGGGATCGTGCCCCTGGACGTGGCCATGGTGCAGGTCTCGCCGCCCGACGAGCACGGCTTCATGAGCCTGGGAATCGAGGTCCTGGCCTCGAAGGCGGCGACGGCCTCGGCGAAGAAGGTGATCGTGCAGGTCAATCCGAACATGCCGCGCGTGCTGGGCGACGCCTTCGTGCACGTGAGCCGGGTCGACGCGGTGGTCGAACACGAGGCCCCGCTGCCGAACCTGCACACCAAGGAAGCCACCGACGTCGAGAAGGCCATCGCCGGCCACATCGTGCCGTTGATCCGTCCGGGTGCCACCCTGCAGATGGGAATCGGTGGGATCCCGGATTCGGTCTACGGGGCGCTGGAGGGCAAGCTCGACCTGGGCATCCACACGGAGATGCTCAGCGACGGAGCCATGAAGGCCATCGAACGGGGCGTCGTGAGCGGCAGCCAGAAGACCCTGCACCCGGGCAAGGTGGTCATCACCTTCGCGCTCGGAAGCGACGAACTCTACGAGTACCTCGACAACAATCCGCTGATCGAGGCGCATCCGACCGAGTACGTGAACGATCCCTTCGTGGTGAGCCAGCACGACAACATGGTGGCCATCAACTCGGCGATCGAGGTCGATCTCACCGGCCAGGTCTGCTCGGACTCGATGGGGCCGTACATCTACTCGGGCTTCGGCGGTCAGGTGGACTTCATCCGCGGAGCGGCGAAGAGCAAGGGCGGCACGCCGATCATCGCGCTGCCGGCCACGGCCAAGAAGGGCACGCTGAGCCGGATCCAGCCCTTCCTGAAGCAGGGCGCGGGCGTGGTCACGAGCCGGGCCGACGTCCACTGGGTCGTCACCGAGTACGGTGCGGTCGATCTCTTCGGCAAGAACCTCCGCGAGCGGGCCGAGGCGTTGATCAGCATCGCGGCGCCGCAGTTCCGCGACGAACTCACGGAGCAGGCCCGCGAGCGCAAGCTGCTGGCCTGAGCGGTCCTGCGCCGGGGCGGTTCCGATCGGGGCCACCCTGGCGCTTGATTCCCCCCGCACCGCGACTAGCTTGTGGCTCCACCCGCGACCGCGGGTGCCCCGACCCCCCCTGCTCTGGAGCCACGGTGTCCCGGTTCACCACGATCTTCGGCGTCCTGTTCGTCCTGCTCGGTGTGATCGCGTACTTCGCCACGGGCCAGGAGAGCATCACGGCTCTCATTCCGGCCTTCTTCGGTGTGGTCTTCGTCGTGCTCGGGCTGGTGATGCGCGACGAGTCGAAGATCAAGCACGCCGGTCACGCCGCGGCGGTGCTGGCCCTGCTCGCTCTGATCGGGAGCGCCCGTGGGATCCCCGGAGCGATCGCCGTCGCGCAGGGCGGCGAGGTCGAGCGCCCCGAGGCGGCCGTCTCCCAGGCGATCATGGCGCTGCTGTCGGTGGTCTTCCTCGTCGGCGCGATCAAGAGTTTCGTCGACGCCCGCAAGGCGCGCGAAGCGCAGTCCTGAGCGGCCTCACTCCACGAGCACCACGCGGCGCCATCCGCTGCGCTCGCCGGCCGTCAGCCGCAGCAGGTAGACGCCGCTGCCGACGGCGACTCCGCGATCGTCGCGGCCGCGCCAGCGGAGCCGATGATCGCCGGCGGCCAGGGGCCGGCCGACCGCGAGCGTGCGGACCACCCGTCCCCGGGCGTCGAGGACGCGCAGGGACACCGGCGCGGGCCGCTCGAGCTCGAACGCGAAGGTCGTCGTCGGGTTGAAGGGATTCGGGAAGGCCCGCACCACGAGGGGAGCGGGTGCCGCGGGGACCGCGGTGGACGCGCAGGTGGGCGCGTCTCCGAAGTACAGGAACTCGTCGCTGCCGTCGGTGGCCACGGCCCAGACGATCGTGTCGGCCCGCCGCGCGGCGGCGGCGTTGCCGTAGGCGGCCACCACCTGGTCGCGGTCGCTCTCGACGGGCACCTCCACCACCAGGATCTGCTTCTGCCAGGCGTCGGTGGCGCTGACGTTGGCGCTGCTCGCGAGGACGTCGTCGAGCTTGTCGAAGAGGATCTCCTCGGCGCGGGCCAGCGTGAGCGGCGTGCCCGGCGGGAAGGTGATGGCCCGTGTGACGCTCACCCCGATCCTCGCCCCGTCGATCTCGACGAGCAGGTCGGTCTTCTTGCCGTTGGGATCGTCGTACAGGATCTCGGTCTCGGTCTTCAGCAGGGTGGCCCCGTCGCACGCGGCGGCGAGATCGTGGGCGAGGATCTCGGAGTAGATCGAGCTGCCGCCCGCGTTGCCGTCGGTGAAGATCTCGAGGCCGCCCTCGGTCATGCCCGCCTCGACGAAGTCGCATTCGAAGACCTCGACGGTGGTCGTGAACAGGTGGGAGGACGCATCGACGAGCTCGGTGTCGAGTTCGCCGCAGTCGCCGGAGATGATCGTGAGGTCCGCTCGTGCCGCCGACGGCAGCAACACCACCGACAGGGCGACACCGACGACGACACGGCGAGCGCGCGAGAGCAGGAGAGCGATCACGGGGCGGGCCTTTCGCGGGAGTCCGTTCGGGCTCCAGCCTACCCGCTCGCGCGATCGAACGGAAGCCGCCGCCCTTGATTCCATCGGTGTGCCGCCTAGCATGTCCGACCACGACCATCCACCGACCCCGACCCGTGAGGATCCCACCATGGACATGCCCTACCGCCGTCTCGGCCGCTCCGGTCTTCCCGTGAGCGCTCTCTCCTTCGGCAGCTGGGTCACTTTCGGCACGCAGATGCAGCTCGACGAGGCGGCCGCGTGCATGCGGTTGGCCTACGAGCGGGGCGTGAACTTCTTCGACAACGCCGAGGCCTACGCCGCCGGCGAGAGCGAACGACTGATGGGCGAGGTGCTGAAGAAGGAGGGCTGGCCCCGCGACACCTACGTCGTGTCGAGCAAGGTGTTCTGGGGCGGCGACCGCCCGACCCAGCGTGGACTGCACCGCAAGCACGTGCGCGAGGCCTGCGACGCGGCGCTCCGGCGGCTGCAGGTCGACCACCTCGACCTGTTCTTCTGCCATCGCCCCGACGTGGACACGCCGATCGAGGAGACCGTGTTCACCATGGACCAGCTGATCCGCGCGGGAAAGGTGCTGTACTGGGGAACCAGCGAATGGAACGCGCAGCAGATCCAGGAGGCGGTGGGCGTGGCGCGCGCGAACCACCTGCACGCACCGACCATGGAGCAACCGCAGTACAACATGTTCCACCGCGAGCGCGTCGAGGCCGAGTACCGTCCGCTGTACGAGACCGCGGGGATCGGCACCACCATCTGGTCGCCGCTGGCGAGCGGGATCCTCACCGGCAAGTACCGCGATGGCATTCCCGAAGGATCGCGGCCGACGCTGCCCGGCTACGAGTGGCTGCGCCGCCTCTTCGAGAACGAGCAAGGGCAGGCGAAGATCGAGAAGGCGCGCCGGCTCGAGCCGGTCGCGGCCGACCTCGACTGCTCGCTCGGCCAGCTCGCCATTGCGTGGTGTCTGCTGAACCCGCGGGTGAGCACGGTGATCCTCGGGGCGTCGCGCACCGATCAGCTGGCCGAGACCCTCGACGCGCTCGAGGTGCTGCCGAAGCTCAGCGAAGACGTCGTCGAGCGGATCGAGTCGATCCTCGACAACCGGCCGGCCTCGCCGGCGCGGTTCTGATCCCGCCTCGTCGGGTTTCTCACATCTCCACAGTGGTCGAGCGGGGCCACCTGGTGCAGCGTATTACGAGTCCGGAATTCGTAATATCCACCGGGAGGCTCCGTCATGCCACGCTCCCGTACCGCGATCGTGCTCGCGGTCCTCGTCGCCCTCGCCGTCACGCCCGTCGCGGCGCACGACGTCGCCGAACCGCCGCTGTTGATCGACACCGACGCCGGTCTCGACGACCTGCGCGCCCTGGCCGTCGTGCTGGCCCAGCCCCGTCCCCAGGTGGCGGGCATCGTCACCTCGGACGGAGTGCTGGGGTCGGCCCAGGGTGCGTTCGTGGTCGAGGCGTGGGTCGAACGGCTGGGCCGCGGAAACGTCCCCGTGGTCGCGGGCCGGTCCGTCGAGGCATCGCCGCCGCCGTTCCGCGACTTCGTGCGGGCGAACCTGCGCGACGCCGGTCTGCCGATCCGCGACGACCGCCGCACCGACGGCGATCCCGTGGCCCACGTGCGGAAGTGGATCAGCGCCCAGCACGGTGCCGGCGTGAGGATCCTCTGCCTCGGTCCGGTGACCAACCTCGCGGCCCTGGTCGACACCGATCCGGGGATCGTCGATTCGATCCACTCCGTGTACTGGGCCGCCGATCCCCGCCGCGACGATGCGGGCGCGCAGTGGAACCTCGAACGCGACCGCGCCGCGGCCGACGCTATCCTCGACCTGGGCATCGACCTGCGGCTGGTGAGCCCCGCGGCCGACGGCGCGGCCCTGTTCGACGCCGCCCTGCTCGACGACATCGAGAGCGAGTCCACACCCGCGGCCGAGGCCTTCGCCGCTCTGCACGCCGTCGACGATCTCCGCGCGCACGCGCTCGAGCAGGCGGACTCGGTGGCCGACGACCTGACCGCGATCGTCGCCCTGCAGCCGCTGGTCGCGCGCTTCGAGTCGTGGTCCGACACCAACCCGATCCACGCCCGCACCGCGTCGCTGGCCGAGTGGGACCGGGACTTCGCCCGGGCCGTCTACCGCGATCGCTTCTCCGACGACAACGGGCCGCAACCGCGTCCCTACGTGGTGCTCGAACGCTATCCCATCGATCCCGAGCAGTTCCTGCCCGACGTGGCGCCATTGGTCGACCCGATCCTCGAGCGCCACGGCCTGGAGGAATGGCGGGCGTCGGTACTCACGAACGAGCTGCACCGGCACCTGGGGATCTATTCGATCGTCGGCGTGAAGATGGGGATCCTCGCGCGGGAGCTGCTCGACGCCGATCTCAACGAACTCCGCGTGACGACCTGGGCGGGGCCGAAGCCGCCCGTGAGCTGCCTCGCCGACGGGCTGCAGGTCTCCACCGGCGCGAGTCTGGGCCGCGGAACGATCGACAACGTCGAGGCCGGTCGCCCCGAGGTGCGCGCACGGTTCACCAAGGGCGATCGTTCGCTCGAACTCGCCCTGTCCGACGAAGTCCTCGCGGACATCCGCACCGACGTCCGCACCGCCGCCGAGCGCTACGGCAACCTCACCGACGCCTACTTCGACGAGATCCGCCGGCTCTCGTTGCAGTACTGGCTCGACCTCGACCGCCATTCGATCTTCGAACGCACCGACGACCGGAGGACCCGATGAAGACGGCCGCCCCCTGGCTGATCCTGTTCGCCCTGATCCCGACCCTCTTCGCCACCCCGGCCCGGACCCAGACCCCCGAGGGCACGTCCGACCGTCCCTACGTGCTGCCCGACACCGTCGTGGTGACCGGCTCGCGCATCGTCCGCCCGCAGAGGTCGGTGAGCGCGACGGTGACCGTGGTGGGCCGTGAGACCCTCGAGGACGACACCGAGACCAACGTCCTGCCCACCGTGGCCAGCACCGTGCCCGGCGTGTTCCTGCAGCAGCGCACCACCACGGGCTTCGGCATCGGGCCGGGCTCGGGCGGAAACATCAGCATCCGCGGCATCAGCGGTCAGCCGAACACGCGCATCCTCATGCTGATCGACGGCCAGCCGCAGTTCATGGGGATCTTCGGCCATCCGATCTCGGACACCTACGCGACCCAGGACGTCGAGCGGGTCGAGGTGATCCGCGGGGCGGCGTCGGTGCTGTACGGCAGCAACGCCATGGCCGGGGCGATCAACCTGGTCACCCGCCGCAGCGGGCGCGAGGGTTGGTCGACGTCGGCCATGTCGAGCTTCGGATCGGAGACGACGAGCGAGAACAGCCTTTCGGCGCAGTACAACGAGGGACCGACCTCGGTCTTCACCGGACTCACCTTCAACCGTACCGACGGTCACCGCGACGACTTCGACGACGGCTTCGAGAATCTCGGAGGCACGGTCAAGATCGAGCGCGAACTCGGCGCGCAGTGGCGACTGGTGGGCGACCTGAACCTGGTCGACGCCGAGTACGAACAGCCCAACGCCGTGGGCGCCGCCACTGCGCCGGCCGACTCGATCCGCGAGTACCTGCGCGGTCGCACCTCGATCGCCCTGCACAACCGCAGCGAACGGCTCGAGGGCACGGTGCGCGCCTTCTACAGCTGGGGCGACCACGAGTTCTCCGACGGCTTCGACTCGAACGACTACTACGCCGGGTTGTCCGCCCACCAGAGCCTGCGCGCGCGAGAGACCACGGTGACCACTTTCGGCGTGGATCTGGCCCGCTACGGGGGTGATGCCCGCAACCCGAGTGCCGGCGGCGACCTCGTGGACGAGACCCTCGACCAGGTCGACGTCTACGGATTCCTCGAGCAGGGACTGCCCGCGCGCTTCGACCTGACGGCGGGCCTGCGGTTCGTGAAGAACTTCGATCTCGAGGAGGGCGACACGCAGTGGCTGCCCTACGTCGGGCTCACCCATCAGCTCACCGGCAGCACCACGATGCGCGCCTCGGCGGGCCGCTCGTTCCGCAATCCCACGCTGCTCGACCTGTTCCTGTTCCCGCCGGCCAACGCGGAGCTCGAACCCGAGAGCATGTGGAGCTACGAGGCGGGCGTCGACCAGTGGCTGCTGGGCCGGCGGCTGCGCGTGGAGTTGACCGGGTTCGTGGCCGAGGGCGACAACCTGGTGCAAGTGGTGCCGCAGGAGGCCGGACCCCCGCGCCGTCTGAACAGCGGCGAGTTCTCCCACGCCGGCGTCGAGACCGGCCTGCGCTGGTTCCCCGTCCGGCAGCTCGAGTTCCGGCTCGGCTACACCTGGCTCGACACCGAGGACCCCGAGCTGCTGGCACCCGCCCACGACCTGAGCCTGACCTCGACCTACCGCCACGAGCGCTTCCGGCTCACCGTGGGCGCCCACGCGGTGTCGGATCTGTACACGTCGCTTCCTTCGCCGGCGGGGGACGGCACGCAGGAGGACTACGTCCTGCTCGATGCCGCGCTGCACGTGCCGGTGGACCACGGGGTCACGGCCTTCGTGCGGGGCGAGAACCTCACCGACACCGAGTACGAGATCGACCGTGGCTACCCCATGCCGGGGGCCACGGTCATGGCCGGTCTGCGGTTCGAGCGCTGATCGGGCGCGCCCCGGGGGGACATCTCCTCGGGGCGCCTCCGCTCAGACCGTCACGACCTTGTCGGCCCCGCCCAGGGCGATCGCGATCCGCTGCATGTCGACCACCTCGCCCACGCGCACGCGGTCGGCCACGCCGTAGTGCTCGACGCACGTGCCGCACAGCAGGATCGGCACTCCGGCGGCCTCCAGCTGCTCGAGGTCACCCAGCACCGGCGAGCCCTCCAGGGCCGCCTTCACCCCCTCGGTGTACAGGCAGATCGCCTCGGGCGGCTCGGGCGCGCCCACGAGCTGGCCCAGGAAGCGCCCCAGCATCTTCTGCCCGAATTCGAGGTCCTCGGAAGCAACGTGGCCGAGGTGCGGGCGGGTCACGAGATACGCGGTGTCCATGGTCGGCTCCTCGTGGTTGCAGGAAGTCGTCAGTCTAGCCCCGAGGGCCCCGTGGCCGCGAATCCGGGGTGCCGCCCCCCTCCGGATGGGGTCCTCGCGGATCTTCGCCTTGTGGGAGACCGGGAACCGACCCATCTTGGACACGTTCGGTCGACCGTACGTCCCCGGCGAAGGGTGGGTGAAGACCCATGGATACTCTCTACGTCCTGCTGTTCCTGGTCGCCTGGTTCGCGCTGCAGCGCTGGGTGCTGCCGCGATTCGGCGTTTCCACCTGAATGGCGCCCAACGGCTGCTCGGTCGAGCAGCGCGAATCGCCCAAGTCGTCCCGGATCGAGACGGACGACGAACACACCGGCGTGTCGTCCTCGAGTCGTTGAACCGCGGCGACGTGCCCAGCTGCCCTGGAGTCGCCCGTGTCCTACCTGGAGCGCCTCCGCTGGGGCGAGGTGGAACCCCGCCTCCAGCGGATCTTCGAACACTTCCATGCCGAGCGCGGAAACGTCCCCAACCTGTTCCGGGTGATGGGTCGTCGTCCCGAACTCATGAAGACGTTCAACGCGCACTTCGGTGCCGTGCTGTCGGCCGACGGTACCCTCACCGTGGGCTTCAAGGAGATGCTCGCGGTCCGCGTGTCGCAGATCAACGAGTGCCGCTACTGACTCGCCTCGCACACCGTCTTGGCAAGACGGCACGGAATTCGCGATGAGGTGCTCGAGACCCTCGAGGACCCCGAGGCCTGCCCGGTGAGCGAGGGAGAGCGCGAGGCGCTGCGCTTCGCCGAACGCATGACGCGCGAGGCGCGGGCCATCGAGGGTCCCGACATCGAGCGTCTGCGCGCCCACTTCGACGACGATCAGATCGTGGAGATGGCCTGCGTGATCGGCATGTTCAACTATCTGAACCGCTTCGCCGAGGCGATGGGCCTGTGGCCCACCGGGCCGGGGGAGGGTGGACCCGACGACCCGGAGATCGCCGGATGATCCGGATCGGGCTCGTCGTTCTTCTGCTCGCGCTGCTGCCGCGCTCGGCCGCCGCGCTCGACGCCGACTTCTTCCCGCCGCGCTTCGACGGTGCCGGACTCGTACTCGTGCCGAAGGCCTATCACTCGTCGCAGGACGACTTCGGCCTTGGACTCGAAGTCGTACGACCGTTCCGGACCCCGTTGCAGGACGATCTCTCCGTCGACTCCGAGTTCACGCTGAAGGGGCGACTGCACACGACCGGCCACGGTTCGGCCGAGGCCGTCGCGACGGTCTACTTCGGGCGGGGCACGTGGTTCCTCAAGAGCAAGGTCGAGTTCGAGACCCTGGCCCGGCGCTTCTGGGGTCTGGGTTCGGACACGCCGGAGTCGAACGAGGAGATCTTTCGTCCGCAGCACACGCGTGCCTACGTCGAACTCTTCCACCGCGTCGTCGACGGATTTCGCATCGGAGGTCGGTTCGAGTGGAACGACTACCGCTACCTCGAGATCGAAAACGGCGGCCTGCTCGACACGCAGGACTACCCGGGTCTGTGCTGCGACAACGCCACGGGCGCGGGGATCGTGTGGGAGTGGGACCGGCGCGACAACCTGTACGCCCCGCGCCGTGGTGTCTACGCGCAGGGATTCGCCCTGTTCTTCAGCGAGGACATGCACGGGGACTTCGCCTTCCAGAACTATCATCTGGATCTGCGCTCGTACCACGATCTCGGTGGCGGGAACGTGCTGGCCCTGCAGGCCTTCACCTTCGCTCTCTTCGGAGACGCTCCGATCTGGCGCTACGCCGCCGTGGGGGGGCGCCCGCACTCGCGGGGGTACCAACGGGGTCGCTTCCTCGACCGTCGCATGGCCGCGGCGCAGGTCGAGTGGCGCCGGCCGTTGGTCGGGCGGCTCGACGGCGCCGTCTTCGGCGGTCTGGCGAACGCGGCGCCGGCCTACAACGATTTCAAACTGGGCAACATGCGGCCCACGCTCGGCGGTGGGCTGCGATTGCACGCCAACGAGGACCGCGACCTTCTGATCCGGGCCGATCTGGCCTTCGGCGAGGAATCGATCGAGGGCTACCTGTCCTTCGGCCACGCCTTCTGATCACGCTTCCGCACACATCACACATTTCCGAATCACGAGCCGGGCGTTCGGGCGCACACTCGAATCCCGACCCCGTGTCGCTCCGGTCATGGCACAGACGCCTCCGGGGGGTCGGACCGCTGTGACCGGTGTCTCGCCGGGCCGGGGATCGACTTCCCGGACGGAGGGGACACGTCATGCAACGCGAACTGACCATCGAAGCCCACGGTGAGCTCTATCACCTGCGGTTCCACAACTACATGGGCCCCTGGGAGGGCCATCAGATCGAGAAGGCTCTCGGCCTCGAAGAAGTGGAGCCCCCGCCCGACGGGGAGAGCTACGAATCCGTGCTCGGGCCGAACCAGGCCTACCTCTGGCACGAGATGGACTTCGACTCGGACCTCCACGCGCTGGTGACGGCGGATCGTCTGGAGCGCGTGGCGCAGATCGTGCGCGACCGCGACGTCAAGGTGCTCGAAGGGACGGACCTGTTGCCGGTGCCACCCGAGCAGCCCCTGCACGTGGAGACCTCCACCGAGGCGGGCGGGAGCTACGTCGACTACATCGAGGGCCGTCATCGTTCGGTGTGGGAACGAGGACCGAAGGCGGTGGCCGGGGCCTTCCTGCTGCGCGCGATCCCCGTGGTGATCGTGGTGCTGGTGATCGTCGTCATCGGCCGGCACACCGGCGAGAAGTACGAGACCGTGCAACTCGGCCAGATGTTCGCGCGCGCGGAGCGCCCCGCGGTCGAGCAGGGCTGGTGGTCGGCCCTGGTCGATCCGGACCACTCCGAGATGGTACGCCACGAGATCCGTCGCGTGCGCTACGCCGCGGGACCCTACATGATCCTGGCCGACGGGCACTTCCTGCGCTTCGAAGGCGCCGGCGAGGTCATGCCCTGGCTGAACGAGATGCAATTCCGCTCGGCGCCGCTGATCGTCGACGCCGTGGCCGGTGACGGTGAACTCCGCGTGGCCCGGGTGCGGTGCGGGACCGAGG
>CAZQHE010000096.1:0-15603 GCA_964593155.1 uncultured bacterium | reverse complement strand
CGCCAAGAGCATCACCCTGAACTTCGGTGTGGCCGAGGAGTTCGGCGGCAAGTGCAACCTGCGCTTCGACGACACCAATCCCCTGAAGGAAGAGGAAGAGTACGTCGAGTCGATCAAGCGCGACATCCATTGGCTGGGCTTCGACTGGGACGATCGCGAGTACCACGCGAGCGACTACTTCGACCAGCTCTACGAGTGGGCGCAGCACCTGATCCGCGAGGGCAAGGCCTACGTCGACGAGCAGTCGCTCGACGAAGTCCGTGCCACGCGCGGCACCGTGAAGGAACCGGGAACGCCGAGCCCCTGGCGCGACCGCCCGCCCGAGGAATCGCTCGATGTGCTCGAGCGCATGAAGCGGGGCGAGTTCGAAGAAGGCCGCTACATCCTGCGCGCGAAGATCGACATGGCGGCCAAGAACATGCAGATGCGCGATCCACTCATGTATCGCATCCGCCACGCGACGCACCACCGGACCGGCGACACCTGGCACATCTATCCGATGTACGACTTCGCCCACGGCTTGAGCGACGCGATCGAGGGCGTCACGCACTCGCTGTGCACGCTCGAGTTCACCGACAACCGCGACCTGTACGACTGGTTCGTCGACAACTGCCCGACCCCGTACGAGCCCGACCGGCCCTACCAGTTCGAGTTCGCGCGCCTGAACCTCACGCGCACGGTCATGAGCAAGCGCAAGCTGCTGCGTCTGGTGCAGGATGGCATCGTCGACGGCTGGGACGATCCGCGCATGCCCACGATCAGCGGCATGCGCCGTCGCGGGTATCCGCCCGAGGCGATCCGCGCCTTCGCCGAGAGCGTGGGCGTGGCCAGGAACAACTCGGTGATCGAGTTCGAGCGCCTCGAGTACCACGTGCGCGAGCACCTCAACCAGCACGCGCCGCGGGTGATGACGGTGCTGAAGCCCCTGAAGCTCACGATCACCGACTGGCCGGAGGGCCACGTCGACTGGCTCGAGGCCGAGAACAACCCCGAGGATCCCGACGCCGGCACGCGGCAGGTGCCCTTCACCGGTGAGCTGTGGGTCGAGCGCGACGACTTCCGCGAGGACGCGCCGAAGAAGTGGTTCCGCCTTTCACCCGGCAGGGAGGTGCGTCTGAAGCACGCCTACCTGATCACCTGCGACGAGGTCGTGAAGGACGACACCGGCGAAGTGGTCGAGCTGCGCTGCAGCCACGACCCCGAATCGCGCGGTGGCGAGGCGCCCGACGGACGCAAGGTGCGTGGCACTCTGCACTGGGTCAGCCGCCCGCACGCCGTCGATTGCGAGGTGCGCCTGTACGACCACCTGTTCGAGGGTGAGTACCCCGAGGCCGAGGGCCGCGACTACATGGAGGCGCTGAACCCGGACTCGCGCGAGGTGATCGCCGACGCCAAGACCGAGACGCTGCTCGGCGACAAGCAACCCGGCTGGACCTGCCAGTTCTTCCGGCACGGGTACTTCGTGGTGGATCCCGACAGCACGCCCCAGAAGAAGGTCATGAACCGCAGCGTCTCGCTGCGCGACAGCTGGGCCAAGATCGAAAAGAAGCTCGGCGGCAAGGGCTGAGCGCCGCCCACGCGCCCTGCGCGCCACGGCCCCCGCGGCCGCACCCTACCGCTGCCCACCCGGAGGCCGGATCACGAGGTCGGCCGGGATCTCGCCGTCGCCGTCGTCGGTGCCGCCGAGCGGCCGGGCCGGGACGTCCTCGAACTCGCCGTCGGCCTCGAAGGCGTCCCACCAGTCGGTGGTGGGGTCGTAGCGCAGGTCGTCGTTGGTGTCCTTGATCGCCACCACGAAGTAGCGTCGCTCGGGCTCCAGGTACCAGAGCCGATAGCGTTCGGGCTCGTCGACGAGTGGGGTGTCGTCGACGACCACGACCGCCGACGCGATGTCGCCCTGGGCGTCGGCCCAGGTCTCGGGCTGCGACGGGTTGAACACTGTGTCGCGGACGAGGGCGAAGACCACCGTGCCCTCGGGGTCGACGGTCCGCCGGTCGCCGCTGGTCACCTGTCCGGCGATCCCGATCTCGAAGATCCGTTCGTCGTCGACGTCGAACGACACCGAGTGGGGGATCGCCATCTCGAAGCCGTCGATCAGCAGGTGGTAACCGACGGCCGCCGGATCGAGTTCGACGTCGGACCACGTCCACTGGCGACGGCTCGCCGGATCGTTCGGCTCGAACGCGCCGGCCGAGGCGGGCAGCGGGTACAGCCAGGCCTCCAGCGACGATGGCGCCGCCGACCGTTCGAAGATCACCGTGAGGTCCTGCGCGCCGGTGCCGAAGGTCACGAACTCGTCGGGGATCGTCGAGTTCACCGCGAGCGGCGGCAGGATGATCTCCTGCTCGTCGTTGCTCTCCTCGCAGCCACCGAGGACGAGCGAGAGGAGCAGCGCGACGGGAAGCGGGACGAGAAATCGCCGGGACACAGGTGGACCTCCGGAAGAGTGCGGACCTGTCCCTCAACATCGCGCGCGGGCCGTGGTTCCGGCAAGCCCCGGCCCGGATCGGCGCGTCGGGGCGCCCGGCCCCGTGCCCAACGCGACCAGCCGCCACGCCGCCGCCGGATCGGGGCACGGGGTCGAAGGGCAGCCGAAGCGCCCATCCTGTGCTAGGTTCTCCGATCGGGCCCCCGCGCGCCGCCGCACCGGGGCCCACCCACGAGAACCGTGTTCCGGCGGCGTTGCGAGGTCGGTGTGGAAGCACCCGTGGCCCAGACCCTGGCCAAGAACATCTGGGAACTGCAGAAGCTCATCGACTCGGGCCAGGCGAAGTCGCGGGCCCGGCAGATGCTCCTGCGCGCCTACGCCCAGCAGGTCGACCACCTCGAGGACGAACTCGGCATCGATCCCGAGCACCGCGCGTTCATCCTGCCCCGCGACGACACCCGCGACGGCATCCTGCTGATCCACGGTGCCACGGGCAGTCCCAAGGACCTCCGCGACCTCGCCGAGTTCCTCCATGCAGGGGGCTTCAGCGTCTACTGCATGCGGTTGCCAGGGCATGGGTCCGAAGAGGAGAACGCCGTCGAAATGCGTTGGGAGAGCGCGCTCTATGATGTCGAGGCGCGCTACGAGCAACTCAGCGACTGCTGCAGGAACGTGTCGATCGTCGGCTACAGCTTCGGTTCCACCCTGGCCCTGCAGCTCGACCTGAAGCCCCGGCCCACCTCGATGGTCCTGCTCGCGCCGGCCTTGTTCCCGAAGCTGGGCTGGTTCAAGCGCACGTTGCTGACGCTGGGCCTGAACCGCTTCGAGTTCGTGCGCCGGGCGCTGGGTTGGCAGGCCGAGCTGCTCGACGCCATGGCCGCCGCCCGCCGGCAGAAGTGGTGGTACGGCACGCCGATCCACGCGGCCATGTGCAAGGACGACCCGCGGATCGACAGCCGCAGCATGGCCTTCCTGCGCTCGCGGCTCACCCACCACCGTACCGTGCTGCAGGAACTCGAGACCGGCGGCCACGACTTCCACCGCGGCGAGCGCTCCGACGAGGTGCAGCGCGAGGTGCTGGAGTTCCTGCGCGAGAATCGGCAGCCGCGCGAGCACGGCGGGCCGCCACGACGCTGAGGCTCAGCCCGCGTCGCTCTCCGGGAGCTCGAAGGCGAAGTCCGGATCGACCGCACGCACCTCACCGGCGCGGGCGGTGAGCGCGTCGAGGTTCTCGTCGGTCGGATTCTGCTTCCAGGCCGAATAGGCGTCGAGGAAGCGATCGTAGGCCTCCCCGGTGTCGCCCTCGAGCGGATCGTGCATCAGGTGGAACATCTGGCCGTCGCCCAGCCGCGTGGTCAGATGGAAGTACGACGTGCGCAGGCGTCCGAGCACCCGCGCGTAGTCGCCGAAGTGCCCGGCCAGCTTCTGCATGGCGACCTCGGTCCCGGTGCTCCGGCGACGGAGCCGCCGAAGGCTCGACGACGCGATGCCGTAGTAGGTCTCGCCGCGGCCGATGAACTCGCGCGGCTCGCGCTCGAGGTGGGGCCTGTGCGGCCGCGGTCGGTCCACCCGCTGGAACAGACCGATCTCGAGCAGCAGGCGATCGGCGTTGGTGCGGTAGGCGCGGTAGCGGAAACGATCGTCGCCGGCGCGGGCCTCGCGCGAGAGGTCGAGATCCGACGGATACGTGTACCGCAGGACTTCTTCGTGGTAGGCCGACGACACGAAGCGGCCGAGCAGTCCGACCAGGTAGACGTTCACGTCCTCGTCGAAGCCCTGCTCGTTGCTGGGGAATCCGGCCTCGCCGCGTGCGCCGAGCAGGCAGCGGAGCAGGAACTCGCTGGCCGACGCCGGGCCGGGTGTTCCCGGCGTGTCCGCGGTGTCCTCGAAGTCGTAGTAGCGGTCGGTGGGCAGCATGTTCCCCTCCTCCGGTCCCCGGCACGGTGCGCGACCGCCCCGAGTGGGTCGACGTTCAGGGGGACCTCGGGCACTTCGCGTGCCAAACCTTGCACGCGGTCGCGGGCGGTGTGTGGCCGCCAACTGCCTTCCAGGGGGTTGTACGCCGGGACTGCGGCCGGGATCCGTCGCGCGCCGGAATCGTGCATCAGACCCCGTCCGGGCGCCAGACCCGGCGAAGCAGGCCGTGTCGGGGGATCTGCGGCCCCCGTGGCACAGGCTTTGCCACCTTCGGGCACGGTTCGACACGTCCCGCCCGGGGACGTGCCGTCGACGTATCCGGATTCGTGGGAGTATGCCGTGGCCGCGCAGCGCATCGTCCTGACCTCGCCCTGGCGTCTCGGGCTCTTCGTGTTCCTCCTTGTGGTGGGCACGGGCTTCGGGCTGATCTACGCCTACATCGAACTCTTCGGCTGGAAGGTCGACCTCCAGAACGCCGAGACCGTCCGCTACGCGTACATGGTCCTGGGCGGTGTCGCCGTGCTGGGCCTGCTGGGCTACATCGCGGTGGTGAGTTCGGCCCGGCCGCTCGAGCGCGTGGTGCGCGGCAGCAAGGCCCGCGAGCAGGCGATCAAGCGCCTGGGCAAGATCTCCGACCCGCGTGACGTCGACCTCGAGGACTTCGACGACGAGCCGGCCATCATGAAGGTGCTCGAGCGCTGGGCGAACGACGCCGAGACGGCCAGTAGCGCCCAGCTCGCGGTGGCGGCCCGGCGCGAGGCGATGTCGGCGCTGGTGACGTCGATGAGGAGTGCCGAGGGCAGCGACGTCGACCTCGACCCCGAGTACGAGGATCCCGAGCTCACCGCGCTCGTCGAGGCGATCAACGAGCACGCCCGCGGCGCGCGCGCCGTGGCCGAGGAGCAGGCGGCGTGGTCGGCTCCGCACGAACCCGTTGCCGAGCCGAGCCACGACGAGCCGGCCGCGGGTCCCGACCGCGCGCAGCTCGAGACCGCCGTGTCCGGCCTGGCCCGCGCCGAGGCCGAGCTGCGGTCGTTCGTGCGCTCGGTGGCCGAGCAGGCCGAGCGCGTGGCGCGTACCGCCCATCGGATGGCGGCCAACGACGGGAGTGGCGCCGTTGCCACCGGCGTGAGCGGGGCCGTGGCCGCCGCGCGTCAGAACGCCGAGCGCGTGGGTGAACTGCGGCAGTCGCTCGAGGTGCTGGCCGAGGAATCGAACAAGCTGGCCATCACCATGGCCCTGCAGATCAGCCGCCTGGGCGAGCCCGCGGCCGAGATGCTGGACACCGCCGAGGACGTACGCAGCCTCTCCACCAAGTATCAGCGCATCGCCGGCGATCTGCGGATGTGCGAGACCGAGCAGACGAGTACACTGTCGCAGCTGCAGGAGTCCGCGGGACGCGGGGGCGCCGTCGACACGGCGGCGGCCCAGTCGCTGGTGCAGGAGGCCATGGTGCTCGATCAGAACGCCGAGGCCCTGCGCGAGGTCCTGGGACAGCTGCAGCAGCCGTTGGCGTCGCTGTGCGATCTCACCGGGATCGAGGCGCCCTCGGCTCCCGCTCCGGCGGTCGCGCCCGCTCCGGCGGTCGCCACCCGCCCGGCACCCGTGCCCGGACCGGGGCCCGCCGTCGAGACCCCGGTCGCGAGCGCGCCGGAGTCCGGCTCCGAGGAGCGGATCTACGAACTCGCCGAGCTCGGCGGCCGCGAGGTCGCGGACGACGCCGCGGACGACGAGGTCCGTGAACTCTCCGAGTTCGGCGCGATCGAACTCTAGTCCGGCCGCGCGCCGTTCCGCGCGTCCGGCCCACCGGCGAGGTATCGATGACTCGCGGCTCGTCGTCGCAGGTCGGGCTCTTCTCGACCCAGATCTCCGAGCAGATCGTGCGTCTGCGTGCGCTGTCGCAGGGCCAGGACGGCCCCAGCGAGGCGCACCAGGTCGATCTGCGCCGCGCGGTCATGGCCACGCGTCTGCTCGCGGGCAGTGCCAGGATCCTGCGGCTCGACGTGCTGCAGCAGTTCCTCGACGAGTTGCTCGAGTGGCTGCAGCGCATGGAGGGCTCGAAGCAGGCCCTGAACACCACGCAGGCGTTGATCCTCGAGAGCGTGGTCGAGCTCGAGGAATCGCTCATGCTCCACCTCGACGAGATCGGTCAGGAGACCGGGGCCGACCTGAGTCCCTTCCAGAGCCAGGTCGACGAGCTGCTCACGCTGATCCGTCACAACACGCAGAAGATCGACGGCGTCGACGAGTCCGCGGCGCCGACCGACGAGCCGGCCGAAGCCCCGTCGGTTCCCGAGACCCCCGCCGGTGCCGATTCGCTGACCGCGCTCGTGGCCGGCTTCGAGGACGAGATCGACGCTGCCGCCTCGCTCGAGGAACTCGACGAGATCGACGCGCGGCTGGCGCCGGTGGTGGCGCGACTCAAGGACCTGCGTCTGCGCCTGCGGACCAAGCACGACGGTCTGTTGCCCGGTCTCGAGCCGGGTCCCTTCGCCGATGGTCTGGTGCCGGTCGCCGATCCGGCCGCCGACCCTCTGTTCGGGGCCGCCGTGGCGCGTCTCCATGACGACGTGGAGGGCTCCGGGCGCGCGGTGCACGTCGAGGCCTTCGGCGACAGCGCGGCGATCGCACCGCCCTTGCACGAGCCGGTGTCGCGGATTCTCGAACACCTCGTGCGCGACGTCGTGGCGGCCGTGGATACCGACACCGACGAGCAGCGATCCACGGTCCTGCGCGTGAGCCTCGCCCTGCGGATCGAGGACGGGCGCGCCCGCATCGAGATCGCCGACGACGGACCGCGCGTGCACACGGCCGGCATGATGGGCGATCCCGATCACCTGTCCGTCCTGGCCGGACTGCGACGCGCACGGGTGCTCCTGGAGCAGATCCAGGGGATCATCCGCGTCGAGCCCGGCGACGACGCCCACACGCGCTTCGATCTGTGCGTCCCCGTCGATCCCGATCGTCCGCACTACCGGGTGCTGGAACTCGAGGACACGTCGGTGGCCATTCCCGCGTCGATGGTCGAACAGACGGCCGAGGCCGGTGGTCTGCTGTACGAGACCGACGAGAGCGGCGAGTCGGTGGAACTGCGGGGGCGCAGCGTGCCCCTGGCCGACCTGGCGCAGTTCGTCGAGGTCGTGGTGCCGGCCCGGGGACCGAGCCCGCGGATCGCCGTGATCGGTTCGGTGGAGAAGCGCGTCGGAATCGGCTGCGAGGCCGCGCGCGGCCTGGTCGAGACCGACGAGCTGCTCGACCCTCCGTCGGGATGGAACGGCATCGCCTACGGTGCCATCGACACCGGCGAGACCATCGCGCCGGTGCTCGACGTGAAGCGCCTGCTCACGTTGCGCTTCCGGCCCGGCGACGCGCTCGACCTGCCGGGCGCGCTGGCCGACCCGCACCTCGACTCGTTCGTCCCGGCCGGGACACCACGGACTCCGCTGCCCGAGGAAGTCGACTTCGAGCCCGAGGCCGTCGAAGCGAAGACCCCGCTGCAGGCCGAGACACCGACCGCCCCCGAATCCCGGCACGAACCCGAGCCCGACGAAGAACCGCCGCGTCCGCGTCGCTTCGAGTCGGCCCTGCTGGTCAACCAGTCCGAGTTCCGTCGCCGCGATCTCGCGCGCACGCTCGAGGGATCGGGACTGCAGGTGCTGGTGGCCGAGGACCTGCCCACCGCGTCGCGCCACATCGAGCGCGGCACCGTCGACCTGCTCGTGACCGATCTGCGTCTGGGCCAGGACGGCGGCGAGAGCTTCCACACGCTGCGCGATCGCTATCCCGAGCTGACCATCGTGCTCACCAGCTCGGTGTCGGCGCAATATGCGGGCGAGCTCGCTCGCAAGACCGGCGCGCACCGCTGTTGGCTCGACCCCTACCGGAAGTCCGACATCGACGGTCTGCTGCAGGAACTGACCGCCTGATCCTGCCCCACGACGGAGCGTGGGGTCGCGGCGCGCCGTCGGCGGCGTGTCGACGGCGGTCCGTCCGCGATGGCGCGTTGCAACTCCCCGCGCGCACCTTGCTGCACCGCGCCGCGGTCGCTCGTCCGACGGACGGCCGACTCGATCCTCAAGTCCCTGTGCAGGTACCACTTACGGGTGCGGGTGGCACGTCGTGGCATTGGCACACCCGTTGCTGAACTCCGGGTCGCACCTCTGGTAGACACACCAAGATTTCTCGAGGGGAATCAGCATGACCACGACGAAGTTCGGTGCCGACTACGGCAAGATCTACATCGGCGCCGAGGACAGTGCCTCGCCCGTGATGACCTCCACCGAGGCCGCCGACTACTTGAAGATGCACGTCAAGACCGTCTGCCGCCTGGCGAAGGAAGGCAAGATCCCTGCGAAGAAGGTCGGGAGCGAATGGCGCTTCCTGAAGGCCGTGCTCGACAAGTGGCTGACGAAGGAACTCGTCTGATCCGCTCGAGAGTCCCGGTTCCCTTCGGGAGCCCCAAGCCCCGCTCCGTGCACACATTCGCGTGACCGCGGTGACGGCCGGTGACCACGCCGGCCGTTCCGCTTCGCGTCCAGGGACGGGCCCGACCATGCAGTTGCGCGCCACATTCGAGAGCGTCCGGACCGACGACCCCCGCCTGTTCGTGGTGAAGGTCAGCGGTCATCTCGGCACCCGCGAACGCCGGGCCGTGGAGGACCTCGTCGAGCGGTGCCGCGCCACGGGCAAGGACCGGGTGATCTTCGACTTCGCAGGAATCGAGAGTCTGGGCGGATCGGTCGCCCGTGTGCTCGGCGCCTTCGCCGAGGAGATGGAGTCCGACGGACATCCGCCCTGGTTCGTGGGCGCGTCGCCGGTGGTGCAGTCCTTCCTGACCGCACGGTTCACCGGGACCACGCCGCGCTTCGCCGACGAGCTGGAAGCCGCACGGGCCTTCCTCGACGGCGAGCCCCTGCTGGACATCACCCCGTCGGCGGCGGACGAACGAGAGCGGGCCAGCGATCCGATGGCGTCGGAGGCGGCTCCGGCACCCGAGACGTCCGAGGAGGACGTCGACGAGGTGTCGCGAGCTGTGGAGACCCTCAGCGCCGAGGAATCCGTTGGCCTGCCGCGTCCGCCCGACGACGGGGTCACGCGCCGCCACTCCTACCTGACCCTGGCCGACGCCCAGCCCATGCTGCAGGAACTGGGCGATCTGCGAGCGGCCAAGCCGGTGCTGGAGGGCCTTCTGCACGGTGCCGACCTGGCCGACACCGCCTACCTGTTCGTTCTCGACGGCGACGAGCTCGTGCTCGTTCCCAACGACACCGCCGACCTCGAACTCTCCCTGCCCGCCCACGGCGAGGTCTGCACGGTGTTGCAGCGGAGGGCGGGACCCGTCGACCTGGTCGACGTGGTCGAGAGCGATCTCGCCGAGGTCGAGAGCGATGTCCTGACCCGGCTGAACTGCCAGGTGGTCGTGCCCGTCTTCGTCGACGATCGCATGGAGGGTATGTTCTTCGTCCGCAAGAGCCAGGCGGGCGAGGAGTACGTGAGCAGCGAGGAACTCGCCCTGGACCTGCTGGCGCGGCAGGTCGGCCAGGACCTCGACATCGGCCGCCGCCGCCAGCGCGGTGAGACCGGCCCCGAAGAGAAGAAACTGCGCGCCCAGCTACGTCGGCAGCGCAGCGTGATGCAGCTCGGACGCGAACTGCACCGGATCGACGAAGAGGAACGTCTGATCTCGCGGTTGATGATCTCGTTGATCGGCGAGATGGGAGTGGCCGGGGCGATCTACTTCGTCGTGCGCGACGACCAGCTCGTCGCCGAACACTGCTACGGCATCGACGCCGACGAGATCGGATCGCTGCCGGTGGTCGCTCCCGAGCGGGTGGCCGCACTCGAGCACGTCGTGCGCGTCGACAGCGCCGACCCCGAGGAGTGGGGTCCGGCGGTTTCGCAGTTGAGCCGCCTGGGCGTGGACCTGATCATGCCGTTGCGCGGCGACACGCGAACTCTCGGTCTGCTGGCCCTGGCTGCGCGGCGGTCGAAGGGCAGCGGCAACTTCGATCCCGAGTACCTGCAGGCCCTGATCCATCAGGCCGGTGTGGCGGCCGAGCACGTGCGCGAGGTGCGCGCCCTCGAGGGCCACACCCTGCGCGTGGCGCGCACGCTGGTCGCGCTCAACGAGAAGCGCATCGGCGCCACCGACACCACGAGCACCGACCTCGTCGCCTACTACGTGGCCCGCGTCGCCGAGCGCCTGAACTACGACCGCGACCGCCGACTCGACCTGCTGTACGGCGCCGTACTGCGCGACGTGGGCATGGTCGAGATCAGCGACCTGGTGCTCAAGAGTCCGCGCAACCTGTCGCCCGAGGAGTGGAAGCTCGTGCAGCGGCACCCCATCGCCGGCGCCGAGATCCTGCGCAGTGCGGAGTTCTCCGACGTGACCTGCGACGTCGTGCTGCACCACCACGAGCGCTTCAACGGCGAGGGATATCCCCATCGTCTGCGCGGGACCGCCATCCCGCAGGGCGCGCGCATCGTGAGCGTGGTCGAGAGTTACGTGGCCATGATCCGCGACACGCCCTACCGCGCGGCGCTCGTCCCCGACGAGGCCGTCGCCGTGCTCGAGGAGAACTGGGAGATGCGCTACGACCCGGTGGTCGTCGAGGTCTTCGTCGACATCCTGCGCAACGATCCCGTGCCCGACCTCGAGGGTACCGGCGTCGACGCGCTGCTCGACGGTTCCGTAGTGGTCTGACCGGCCGTCAGTCCTCGCGCGCCGTGGCGCGTTGGGCGGTCGCCTTCGACGTCTTCGGTGCGGTTTCCTGGGGCTTCTCGGTCGTTGCCGCGCCGTACACCCGTTCCAGCTCGGTGCGCAGCTGTTCGAGCTTCAGGCGCCGCTTCAGGCGTCCTTCTTCGGCCACGCTGATCTGCCGGCTCTCCTCGCTGACCACGATCACGAAGGCGTCGCTCTCCTCGGTGATTCCCAGTGCGGCGCGGTGCCGCGTGCCCAGCGTGTAGGCCAGATTCTCGTTGCGGCTCAGCGGCAGGATGCAACCTGCGGCCCGGATGCGGTCGCCGCGGATGATCACCGCGCCGTCGTGCAGCGGCGTGGGCGGCGTGAAGATCGTCTCGAGCAGCTCGGCCGACACGTCGGCGTTGATCTCCTTGCCCGTGTCGATGTGGTTCTTCAGCCCCGTCTGCCGTTCGAGCACCAGGATCGCTCCCAGCCCCGCGCGGTTCAGGCGATTGACGGCGCTGACCAGCTCGTCGATCACCGCCGGCTGCTGCGGTTTGACGAAGAAGCGGAAGTAGCGGGTCTTGCCCAGGTAGCTGAGCGCGCCCCGCAATTCGGGCTGGAAGAGGATCACCACCGCGATCAACCACACCGTCTGCAGGCTCACGATGATCTGGTTGAGCAGCAGAAGACCGAGCGACTGGGCCACCACCGAGAAGGCGAAGAGGATCGCCAGGCCGGCAAACATCTCCGTGGCCCGGGTCCCGCGGATGACCAGGTAGAGCCGGTAGAAGAGGAAGGCGACGATCAGGACGTCGAGGACGTCGAGCAGGTAGGTGCTGCGCAGGAATTCGTACAGATCACCCACGGTCGGCCTCCCGCGCGGCGTCGATCCGCGCGTGCACCTCGAGGAACTGCCGCGTGGCGAAGACGTCGTGCACCCGCACGACCGCGTGTGTCAGGCGCCGGACGTCGGCGATCGCGGCCAGGCTGCCGCCCAGACGCTCGCCCACCGGCGCGGTGCGGATCCGATCGATGAAGCGTTTACGGCTCGCCCCCACGAGCACAGGGTAGCCCAGCTCCGCGAAGCGGTCGAGCGCGGCGAGCAACGCGAGGTTGTGTTCGAGGGTCTTGCCGAAGCCGATGCCGGGGTCGATCCAGACGCGTTCGCGGCCGACACCCGCGGCGAGCGCTCGGTGCACCTGGTCACGCAGGAAGCCGAGAACCTCGCCGACCACGTCGTCGTAGTGCGGCTCCTGCTGCATGGTCCGTGGCGTGCCCTGCATGTGCATGATGCAGGCTCCCGCCCCGGCGCCGGCGATCGTCTCGATCATGCCCGGCTCGCGCAGCCCGTTCACGTCGTTCACCAGCACGGCCCCGGCCTCGATCGCGGCTTCGGCCACCGCCGGCTTGCGGGTGTCGATGCTGATCGGGGTGTCGGTCTCGCCCGCGAGCACGCGGATCACCGGCAGCACCCGGTCGAGCTCCTCGTGGTCGCCGACCGGATCGGAGCCGGGCCGGGTGGACTCGCCGCCGACGTCGAGCACGTCGGCCCCGTCGCGGACCAGTTGCAGGGCGTGCTCGACGGCCTTGTCCCACCGGTGGTGCTGCCCGCCGTCGCTGAAGCTGTCGGGGGTGACGTTGACGATCCCCATGACGAGGGGGCGGGCAGGCCAGGTGTCCGGGCGCAGAAGGTCCATGGGTTCAGGATAGTGTGGCTCGGAGATTGTGCACTCGGCCGTGGCGCCCCTGGACGTCCGGGAACCGGGACATCGAGTGTCACCGAGGGGTGACGAAGTGGGCGACGGATCGTGAAAACGGGGGCCCGTCGGACCCCCGCTCGCGGTGTGCACAATCTTCGAGGCACATCAGAAGGAAAACACGGTGCGGACCTCGAAGCGGTGGGCGCGACCGCTCCCGTCGAGTTCGATCTCCCGATCCCCGCTGGTCGTCGACAGCGTCTCCTGCTCGAAGTCGATCAGCGAGAACTGGTAGCCGAAGTCCACGGCCCAGCGCCGGTGCAGGTGGATCTCGACGCCGCCGCCGAGGCCGGTGTGGCCGCCGGAGAGCGCGCGATCCTCGATTCCGTCGCCGGTGAAGCCGAGCACCGAGAAACCCAGCGCGGCCTCGAGGTAGGGCGCGACCCGGGCGCGTGGAGCCAGCGGGACGCGGGCGGCCAGGGCGAGCTGTCCGAACACCGAGTCGACGTCGGGATTGGAGGTCTCGACCTCGCCGCCGCCGGCGCGAAGTTCCAGGGCGAACTCGTTCGACCACGACCAGCCGACGGCCAGGCTGCCGCCGTTGGCGGTCTCACCGAGGTCGATGTCCAGGTCGGCGAAGCGATCGGCGACCTCGTCGTCGAGATCGAACCCGAAGCCGCCGAGTCCCAGAGTGACGTAGGGCCCGGGCCGGGCGCTGCCGGGGCGCTCGGTCGGTTCGGTGAAGGCGTGCCCGACCGGGGCGGTCTGCGCGGCGGCCGCGGCGGGGAGCAGGATCAGCAGCAGCGTGGGAACGATCACTCGGGTGTTCATGGCGGCGTCTCCGGAAGGATGGAGCGGCCGGGCCCACCGCGGGCCCGGCCCTACGATCGGGCGGGAATCAGTCGGCGGCCAGGATCGCGGACTCGTCGAGGTCGTCGTCGCAGAACTCGAACTCGATGGTGACGGTGGTGCCGTCCTCGGTGATCTCGAGCGTGCCGGTGCCACAGCCGTCGGGGCCGGCCTCGAGGTGACCGACCACGGTCACGCCCGGCTCGGTGGCGGTGAAGTCGAGCAGGCGCGAACCGTCGGGCAGTTCCTCGGCCGCGAACTCCACGCGCTGCTGCTGGTCGTTCTCGATCCAGCCCTCGAGGCGGGTCTCGTCGACGTTGCTGGACAGCTCGAAGTCCAGGCTCTCGTCGCGGCCGTCGTGCGAGCCGGTGAGCGTGCGGCCGTCGGCCGACTCGACGCCCGACAGTTCGTTGCGCTCGACGAAGCCGTCGAGGTAGGTGACCTGTTCGGCGAGCGTGAACTCGGTCTCGTCGGCGTTGGTCGAGCCCTGCACGGCGCGCTGCACGGGATCGCTGCCGACCGGGTACACCGTGGTGAACTCGAAGGCGCGCGTGGCGGGATCGTACGAGCCGTCGGTCTCGGTGCCGTCGCGCTCGAGCGCGTCGAGCGTGACCACGCCCTGGGCGTCCTCGGTGATGGTGACGGAGTCCTCGGTGTCGTCGGCGTAGACCAGGGCGCGGCTCAGCTGACCACCGCCGTCGCAGCTCCAGCTCGCGCGGTCGGTCCAGCGCTTCAGCGCGCGGTCCTGCCGGAAGAAGCTGTCGCGCTCGAGCGTGCCGCCGCAGGGCTCCTCGCCCTCTGCCACGGGGACCTCGGGCACCAGCGACTCGACCACGCGCGGGCTGTTGCCGTCGTGGGCGGTGCCGGACAGGCGCGTCACGCGGTCCACGCGCACGAAGCGGTCGTCGGCCTCGTCGGCGAGCAGCCCGACGTCGACGGTGAGCGTGCTGACGATGTCGACCAGGCGCGGGTGCTCCGGACGCGGTTCGAAGGTGCTGACGATGTCGACCACGGCGTCGTCCTGCAGACCGCCCTGGTCCTGCAGATCGATCGTGCGGCTCAACGACTGGCCGCCGACGAAGGAGATCGTGCTCTGCAGGAAGAGCCACACGTCGTCGGACTCGTCCACGGGATCGGCTCCGACGTCGACCAGGATCTCGTCGTCGATCGCCGCGAGCAGCAGGTTGCCGTCGGGCCAGGTCGTGCTGCGGGTCACGCGTACGACGCCTTCGGTCTCGCCTTCGTAGATTCGCACCACGGTCACCGAACCGTCGGCGTTCTCCTCGGTGAACTCGACGATCAGGTCGCCGGGCGCGCGACGGGCGAGCGTGTCCATCGCGGGAATGCGTTGCGTGGCGGCCTTCGCGCGCTGGGCGCGGACCAGGGTCGCGCCGGCGCTCAGGTCGCGCGCGCCGGTGTCGGGGATCTCGAAGCCCTCGCCCAGTTCCATGTCGAGACCGCTGGTCTCGTCGGCCAGACCCACGGCGAAGCCGCCGGTCAGGTCGTCGACGGTGTCGGCGGTCTGCATCATCGCCTCGGCCCGGAGGACCTCGTCGGTCCGGGTCGCGGCGGTGGTGCGGGCCTCGGACGAGACCTCGGAGTCCTGGGGCTCGGTCAGGTCGTTGGTGCAGCCGGTCAGGGCCACGGCACTGATCACGGCGAGAGTCCACAGCAGGTGCTTCATGGTTTCGTCTCCGGTGTGGGGTGCGAGGAACCGGGGACGGGTCCCCCGGGCGCTGGCCGGAGGGCTATCAAGGGTGGGGCCAGCCGGGGAGGGTCTGCCGTGTACGGACGTAACTCGTTTCAGGTATTCGACTTGGGAAGTCCGCGGCGGACGGCTGGACGCGCGCGACCGGTGTGCCGATCCGTCACGGTGTGACGGTCGGGGTGTGCGGATCCGGTGGGGGATCGTGTGGCGGAACCCACTCGACGCGGTCGTCGGAGACGTCGACGCTCGCGCTGTGCGGTACGTCAGCGGCTCTCCGCGGCGTCGTCCACGCGTCGCCCGCGCTCGTAGCGGACGA
>CAZQHE010000095.1:9800-15666 GCA_964593155.1 uncultured bacterium | reverse complement strand
GCGTCGTAGCCGTTGAACGGATCGCCGGACTCGGTGACCTCGACGGACACCATCACGGTGTCGCCGGTGGCCAGCGACGTGCGATCGCCGACCAGGCCGAAGGTCACGTCGGCGACGGCGGGCGACGCTGCGAGCAGAACGACGAGAAGGACGAGGCTGGTCGGACGTGGGGGGCGCACGACTCCCTTTCGGTTCGGACGAAATTCCGGGACCGCGTGGATCCATCGTTCGAATCGTGGAGCGCCGCACGAAGGGTACGAACCGGCGCACTCGGGTGGGAGCCTCAACTGCTCCGAGGGTGGCAGGTCGACGCGCACCAGCGAAGCGACACGCATCCTAGACAGCTTCGGAGGCGCGCGTCAACCCGATCCGTCCGAGATCACGTTCTTGTCGGGCTGATACCGTTGGTGTCCGTGTTCGTCGGACCGCGTGCGTTCGAACAGAGTTCGCAAACGTGGATTGGCTGCCGCACGTCTGTCCAACATCCCGTTGAACACGGCCTGTACGAAGAGGGGCCCGTGTGCACGGTCGTCGGATGCCGTGGTCGGCACACGCCCAGGCACAGGCCCAGGCACGCGCCTAGGCCCGCACCCGCCCGCGCAGCTCATGGATCCCGATGTACGCCGTCGGGATCACCACCAGCGTGATCAGCGTCGACACCGTCAGCCCGCCGATCACCGCGCGGGCCAGCGAAGCCTGGATCTCCCCGCCGGCGCCGCCGCCGATCGCCAGGGGCAGCATGCCGAGCAGCGTGGTCAGCGTGGTCATCAGGATCGGCCGCAGGCGCAGCCGCGCCGCTTCGAGCACGGCGTCACGCACGCCCAGCTCCTGTTCACGACGCATCAGGTTGATATAGTCGATCAGCACGATCGCGTTGTTCACCACGATCCCTATGAGCATGACGATGCCCATCAGGCTCTGCACGTTCAGCGTGGTACCGGTCAGCAGCAGGGTGGGCACCACCCCGACCAGTGCCATCGGCACCGACAGCATGACGATCAGCGGATCGAGGAAGCGCTCGAACTGCGCGGCCATGACCATGTAGATCAGGATCACGGCCATGACGATCGACAGCAGGAAGTCGCGCCGGGCCTCCTGCTGCTCCTCGTACTCGCCGCCGTAGAGGATCGAGAAGCCCGAGGGCAGGGTCATGTCGCGCAGCCGCGCGCGCAGGTCCTCGATCACGTCGCCCAGGGCGGCGCCGCTCTCGAGGTTGGCCGTGATGTAGGTCACGCGCTGGCCGTCGACACGATCGATGTCGGTGGGACTGCGCCGACGTTCGGTCTCGACCACGCTCGACACCGGCATGGTCTGGCCGTTCGCACTGCGCACCGACACGTTGGCCAGGTCCTGGGTGGTCAGGCGGTCCTCGGCCTGAAGGCGCACGGTGATCGGGAATTCCTCGCCGCCCTCGCGGTACACGCCCGCGCGGCCGCCGCCCACGTTGGTCTGCACGATCTCGGCGACCTCGCGCACCGACATGCCCAGGTTCGACACCTTGTCGCGGTCGATGATCAGGTTCTGCTCGGGACGCCCCTCGCGTCGACTCACGCGCGCGTCGGCGACCTCGGGGATGCCCTGCATGACCTGCACGATGTCCTTCGCGATGCGGTCGGCCAGCTCGAGGTCGTAGCCGCGCAGCTCGAGCTGCACGGCCGAGCCGTCCCCCGAACCGAACAGCCGTCGCAGCATCCACAGGCCGGACTGCGCGCGCACGCGGATGTCGGCACCGGGGATCTGTCCCTGCACCCGACGGCGGATCTCGTCGGCGATCAGGTAGCTGTCGGTGGCGCGCTCGTCGGCGCCGAGCAGGGCGAGCTCCACCTCGGCGTCGCCGGGGCGGATCTCGATCGACATGTTCTTCACCTGGTCCATGGGCGTGGCGTCCCGCACCAGGCGTTCGAGTTCGTGCAGGTACTCGTTGACGACGGCGATGTTCGTGCCCTGGGCCATCTCGAGTTCGACGTCGATCTCGTCGGCGTCGGTCTGCGGGGCCAGTTCCACCGGAAGCAACGGCCACAGGTAGATCGCGCCGGCGAGCAGGGCCAGGGTCAGAGCGAAGACCACGATCTTGTGGCGCACCACGTGCTGCATCCCGCCGGCGTAGGCGTTCTCCACGCGGTTGAACCAGGCGCCCACGCGGCGATGACGCACCGCCTGTGCGCCCACCGTGCCGGTGGCGCCCACGGTGAGCATGCGGCTCGACAGCATGGGCACCAGGGTCAACGCGACGAGCAGCGAGCACAGCAGGGCGAAGACCACCACCAGGGCCAGCTCGCGGAAGAGCATGCCCGAGATGGTCTGCATGAACACCACGGGCAGGAAGATCACCGACGTGGTGAGCGTCGACGCGATGATCGCGCCCGAGACCTGCCGCGTTCCCAACAGCGCGCTCTCGTCGAGTGGGCGACCTCGTTCGCGCTGGCGTACGATGTTCTCGAGCACCACGATCGCGTTGTCGACGATCAGTCCGATTCCCAGCGCCAGGCCACCGAAGCTCATCTGGTTCAGGGTGAGGCCGTTGAAGTACAACAGGGCGAAGGTGGCGATCAGCGAGATCGGAATGGACAGGGCGATGATGAAGGTGGTCGATCCGTTGCGCAGGAACACGTACAGCACCAGGATCGCCAGCAGTCCGCCCCACAAGGCCGCCTTCTGCACGTTGTCGATCGAGTTCTGGATGAAGTCGCTCTGGTCGATGATCATCATCAACTCGATGTCGTCGCGCTCGGCGTTGATGCGCTGCATCACGGCGCGCGCGTCGGCGGCCACCGCCACGGTGTTCGCACCCGACTGCTTGCGCACGCCCAGGCGCACCATGGGCCGGCCGTCGATCTGCACCAGGCGTGAGACGTCCTCGTAGCCGTCGACCACCTCGGCCACGTCGCGCACGCGGATGGGCCGGTCGTCGACCATGGTGATGATCGTGTCGGCGATCTGGTCGAGCGACTGGAATTCGCCCTGGGTGCGCACGTACATGTCGCGCAGACCCTCGCGCATGTCGCCACCGGGAAGGGTGACGTTCTCACGCTGCAGGGCCTGCTGCACGTCGGCGGCGGTCAGCCGGCTCGATGCCAGGCGGTCGCGCTTCAGGCGGATCTGGATCTCGCGGTACACGCCGCCCCAGATGTCCACCGAGCCGGCGCCGGGGATCTGTTCGAAGCGCTGGGCGATCTCGCGTTCGAGGATGCGGGTGAGTTCCTCCATGTCGCGCTCGGAGCGCGCGCCCAGGATCACCACGGGGAAGTTGTCGGGATCGAACTTCCACAACCGCGGCGACTCGACCTCGGGCGGCAGGTCGTCGCGGATGCGGTCGAGCGCGGCGCGGACGTCGTTGGCGGCGGCGTCGACGTTCGTCCCCTGCGTGAACTCAAGGGTCACGCGGCTACGTCCCTCCGACGAGTCCGACCGGATCTCCTCGACGTTCGGCACGCCGGCGAGTGCGTTCTCCACCTGGTCGGTGATGATCCGCTCGATCTCCTCGGGGCCCACGTTCGGGTAGTTCGTGGCCACGGTCAGCTGCGGGTACTCGATCGGCGGCAGCAGGTCGACGGGAAGGAAGCGGAAGCCCATCACGCCCAGCACGATCACGATCAGGAACACCATGGCGGTGGCGATCGGGCGGCGGACGGCGGTCTCGGTGATCTTCATCGTCTCGGCCTCCCCTCGCTCAGTCCGACGCCGTGCGCTCGATGACCTCGCGCATCAGGTCCTCGCGCTGCAGGCGTTGCAGGTGCTCCACGCGCTCCCAGCGGATCGGCCGCACGCGGGCCTCGGGGCTTTCGCCGTCGAGCAGGTTCTGCCCCATGGTCACCACCCATTGGCCCGGCTCGACACCCGGGACCGCGGCCTCCATGTGGCCCTCGGCGATCGGCGGCGTCGGGACGAACTCGAACGCGACCGGCTCGCTCAGCGGGCCGGGGCGCTCGATGCCCATCTCGTCGACCGGCACCTCGCCGAAGTCGTGGCCGGTGACGTAGACGCCGACGTTGCCGGTGGTGGGGTCCTCGTACAGGGCGCTGATCGGCACCAGCGTGGCCTGCTCGCTCTCGCCGTAGTGGATGTCGACGGTCACGAACATGCCGGGCTTGAGGCGGCGATCGGCGTTGGGCATGTCGATCTCGGCCTCGGTGCTGTGGGCCACCGGGTGCAGGAAGGGCGAGATCCGCGACAGGCGGGCCTCGGCGACCGCGTCGCCCACACGGACCACCGCGCGTTGCCCCTCTTCGATGTAGGCGAGCATGCGGTCGGTCAGCATGACCTGCACGCGCACGCTGTCGAGCTGGCCGATGGTGAACGCCTGCGTGTTCGGGTTCACGAGCATGCCCACCTCGACCTCGCGGCTGCCGACGACGCCGGTGATGGGGGCGCGGACCACGGTGCGGGCGAGGTTCTCCTGGGCCTCCTCGGCCATGGCCATGGCCTGCTCGACGCGCGCCTCGGCCAGGGCGACCTCGGCCTCGGCCGACGCGGCGCGGGCCTCGACGGTCTCGAGTTCGGCCTGGCTGCCGAGTTCGCGCTCGTTGAGCGACCGCGTCCGCTCGAGGGCGGAGCGGGCCTCCCGGGCCTGCGCCCGGGCCCGTTGCAGCTCGGCCAGGGCGATCCGGTGGTCGGCCCGCGCCTGCTTCAGGCGCTCGCGGACGTCGGTGTCGCGGATCCGTACCAGCGGCTGGCCGGCCTCGACCTCGTCGCCGTTCTGCACGAGGACGGCGGTCACCACCCCGGTGATCTCGGGCTGGATCGACACCTGGTTGCGGGCCTCGACCACCCCGCTCAGCCGCTGCGTCAGGGGCAGCGAGCCGTGGCGGGCCCGGACGGCCTCGACGGAGGGGTGCACCCGCGGCGGGGCTTCCTCGGCGGAAGTTCCGTCGCCACAGGCGCTTGCGAAGACGAGTAGGAGGGCCAGCGCGGCTCCTCGGATCGTGGACGAGATGGCGAGGTCCTTCTTGCAAAGGGGGATTGATTGTTCCAACAATGACATCGAACGTTTCGAACGGCCACCCGGCCTGGATGCCGCCGCTCCGAGAGGACTCCGACGTGCCCCGTGTCGCCTACCTGAGCATGGACAGTCTGGACGGATTCTTCGTCTACGACGCCCTGACCCACGAACCCCTGGCCGCGCGGGGGATCGAGGTCGAGACGATCCCGTGGCGCCGTCCGGGCGTGGACTGGGATCGCTTCGACGCCGTGGTCATCCGGTCGACCTGGGACTACCAGGACGATCCGGAGGCCTTCCTCGCCTCGTTGCGGCGGATCGACGCGTCGGGGGCCGCACTGTTCAATCCGCTCGAGGTGGTGCGCTGGAACCTCGACAAGCACTACCTGCGAGATCTCCGCGAGGCCGGCGTGGCGGTGGTCGACACGTGCTTCGTGTCGTCTCCGGACGAGACCGACCTCGACGAGGCATTCGAGAGATTCACCACGGACGAGATCGTCGTCAAACCCACGGTGAGTGCCAACGCCGATCACACCTACCGGCTGCGGGCCGCCGACGGTTCCGGGCGACGCACCGCGATCGAGGCCCTGCGCGGTCGTGAAGCCATGGTCCAACCCTTCCTGCCGGCCATCGTGACCGAGGGCGAGTTCTCGGTGTTCTACTTCGATGGCGGCTACAGCCATTCGATTCTCAAGACCCCCGCCCACGGCGACTTCCGGGTGCAGGAGGAACACGGAGGGCGCCTGGCCGCGGTCGAGCCCGAGCCCGCCCTGCGCGCCGCCGCCGACCGGGCACGCGCCGCCCTGGCCAGCGCCCGGCCCGACGCCGACGAACCCCGCGGCCCGCTCAACGTGGGCCTGGCGATCGAGCGCGGCGATCAACGCGTGGTCGTGCTCAGCGATGCCGGCGAAACGGCCAACCCCAATCGCC
>CAZQHE010000095.1:0-9790 GCA_964593155.1 uncultured bacterium | reverse complement strand
CTCGCGGGTCGACTTCGTGCGCACCGATCATGGCTTCGTCCTGATGGAGGCCGAGCTGATCGAACCCTCCCTCTACTTCGAACTCGACGAGCGGGCCGCCGGACGTTTCGCGGCGGCCCTGGCCCGTCGGATCGGCGGGGCGTCGCCGATCTCCTAGACGGTGTCGATCAGAGGGTCTCGATCACCAGCCAGGCCTCGATGCGATCCTCGACCTCGCGCTCGGGGGACATGAGCACGACGTCGTAGGGCCACGCCACACGCCAGTGGTCGCCCTGGGGCAGTCGCCGGACGTCGAAGAGCACACGGATCTCGTCGTTCATGTCGTGCGGTTGCACCGCCGTCGAGCGGATCGTGCCGTTCCAGACACGGTCGCCGATGCCGTCGATCAGACGGGTGACCTCTTCGGACGTGGGCGTGCGGTCGACGGGGCGCAGCTCGAGGTGTTCGTGGGGTTCGAGGTGGCTGCGACTGTCGAGCACCCACTGCACGAGGACTCCACCGCAGGTCGCCGGGTCCTCGATCGTCACGTGGGGCACGCCGGCCGGTGCGACCTCCAGGGCCACGCCCTGGGGCTCGAAGGCCGGATCGCGCATCACGTGGATCTTCAGGACGGCGTTCGGATGCAGGTCCAGCAACGATTCCGAGAACACGTCGTCGTACGCGCGGGACATGGCGGACCTCCTCTGCCTCGGGGGCGAGGGCCCGTCCGGTGGGGCCCGGCGGGCCCGCGTTCACCATTTGAACACGTTTCGACGCCCCAGTGTGCCCGCGGCGAATGATCAATTGGCATCAGGCGTCGTATCCGCCGTCGGATCGGGCGATTCCGTCATCTGTCCCACGGTGAGGAAGCGCACGCCGTCGGCGAGCAGCTCGTCGGTGAGGCGATCGACGGCCTCGAGTGTGTTCGCCCGGCTCACGCCGTCGCGCCAGCCGCCGTCGTGGAAGATCAGGATCGCGCCGTCGGTCAGGCGCGGGCGGACGCGGTCGAGGATCACGTCGACCGGAGGCTGCCGCGAGTCGCGCGGGTGCACGCTGCCGATCACCGGCACGTAGCCCAGCTCGTCGAGATGGTCGAGCGTGCGGTGCGAGAACCACCCCATGGGCGGCCGCAGGAAGCGCGGCTTCTCGCCGGTGATCCCGCGGATCGCGTGCTCCGCACGCAGGACCTCGCGGCGGACCAGTCGTCGGGGCAGCAACGGCAGGGGCCAGTGGCTGTCGGTGTGGTTGGCGAGTTCGTGGCCCTCTTCGTGCGTGCGGCGCGCGATCTCGGGATGTCGCCGCACCTGGCGCCCGAGGACGAAGAACGTGGCGGGAACGTTCTTGCGGGCCAGGATGTCGAGCAGCTCCGGCGTGTTCCTCGGATTGGGCCCGTCGTCGAAGGTCAGGGCCACACACCCCTCACGCTCGGGGACCGAGCACAGGAACAGCTCGCTGAGATAGCGCTGGACCGGTTCGACGTGCAGGAGCGAGGGCATTCAGGCGTGTCCTTCGTCTTCGTGGCGAGATTCGGCGACCGGTTCGGTCGTACGCCCGCCACGGGCCAGGTGTTCCTCGAGGGCCGCGTCCATGGCCCGGATGATCTCACGCCGCAGGTCGAGCACCCGCTGCACCACCAGCCGCCGGGTGCTCTGGAGGTAGGCCCAGCGCAGGTGGCGCCGCCGACGGACCAGGCTGCCCACGTACCAGCGCGCGAAGATCCCCGTCGGCGGCAGACTCGCCATGAAGAGGATCTGCCCCACGGTGCCGAAGTGGTCCAGCGCGAAGGCGAACCACGCCGCGTAGAAGGCCGGGAACAGCACCGTTCCCACCACCAACTGCGACCAGTGGATCTTGGTGAGATCGCGGGTGATGATCCGCGCGACGATGCCGGTCAGCTTGTAGGGGATGTAGTTCCACAGGGCGCCCCAAGCCGCCACCGGGAGGCCCAGCAAGAAGACCACCGCCAGGCGCACGGCCTCGCTGCGGAAACTCGACGGCTGGTCGCGTACGATGCGGTCGGGAAGGTGGAGCCGGTCGAGCCGCCGATGGTACTCACCCAGCAACTCCTTCACGTTCCAGATCACCTCGGGGCGGGTCCGGTAGAAATGATCGGTGGCCCGGGCGATCTCGCGCGACAGCGTGAGTTCGCGTTCGAAGCGACTGTGGCCCGGGACCTCCAGGCCTTCGCGCGCGAGCAGTTCTCCCGCGTACACACGTTCGACCTGCCGGACGAAGTCGTCCAGCTCCTGGCGGCGGACGTCGACGACCTGGTGGCGGATGCGTTCCTGCAGACGGTCGGTCAGGGCGTGGATGGTGGCCTCGGGATCGACACGGTAGTCCTCGGCCGCGTCGCGCACCACGATCGGATCACCGAAGGTCACGAGCACACGGCTGCGGAAGTTCAGGGCGCTCTGGAAGCTCAGCCCCACCGGGACGATGGTCACGCCCAGCGAGAAGTCGTGGTGGTCCTCGGTCTGCAGGGCGATCCGCACCGTTCCCGTCTTGAAGCGCTGCACGCGCCGCTCCTGCGCGCTGGTCCCCTCGGGGAAGATCCCGATGCAGCCGCCGTCGGCCAGGACGTCGCGGCAGGCGGCGAAGGTCTGCTCGTTGCGGGTGCGCGCGTCCTGCACGTCGGTGGACCGGTGCACGGGAATCGCCCCTCCGCTCTCGAGCAGGAAGCGCAGGACCGGGCTCGCGAACAGCCCGCTGTGGGCCACGTAGTGCACGACCCGCCGCGTGGCGAGGCCCAGGATCATGGCGTCGGTGATCGACTGTGGGTGGTTGGCGGCCAGGATCACCGCCCCCCGCGCCGGTACGTTCTCGGCCCCGACGACCTCGATCCGGCGGAAGTAGACGCCGGCGATCAGGCGGGCCAGCGTGCGCAGGAAGGGATACAGGACGGGACGATTCACACGGACCACCGGGCTCGCGGCATCGGAGGAGGATCGCCGCGAGCATAGCAGATGTCTCGGTATAGGCCGGACCTCAGGGCGTGGCGGGGCGACGGATCGCGCCCAGGACGTGGCGCACCAGCAATTCGTCGAGCGTGCGGGTGATGCGTCCCCGCCCGTCGGGGCCGAGATCGGCGGTGGTCACCACCACCAGGCCGGGTTCGGGCAACACGAAGATCCGTTGTCCACCGTGGCCCCAGGCGTAGTGCACCGGAGTTCCCGCGATGTGCCGGTACCACCAGAAGTAACCGTAGCCGAAGCCGTTCCAGTGCGAGCGCGTGCGTGGTCGCCACGCGCGTTCGACCCAGCCGGTGGGGAGCACGCGCCGTCGGTCGAACTCTCCGCGGGCCAGGTGCAGCCGCCCGAAGCGGAGCATCTGCCGCGGTGTCATCGACAGGTTGTTGCCCCCGAAGTCGTGTCCCTGGGGATCGCGGTCCCAGTGGACACCCTGCACGCCGATCGGTCCGAAGAGATGGCGGGCCGCGTACACGCTCGGCCGCACGCCGGTCGCGCGCTCGAGGATCACGCTCACCAGGTGTGAGGCACCCGTGCTGTACCGCATGACCGTGCCCGGCTGGAACTCCAGCGGCATGCGCAGTTGGCCACGCACCCAGTCCGAGCCGCCGACCCAGGCGCCGTAGTTGTAGAAGCTCGTGGTCTCGAGTCCGCTGCGCATGGTCAGCAGGTCCTCGAGCGTGATGCGCGACCGTGGGTCGTCCTCGAACAGGTCGGTGTGTTCGGGGAACCAGCGCACGATGGGCGTGTCGAGCGTTGGAAGATCGCCCCGGTCGAGCGCGATTCCCACCAGGGCGGAGAGCACGCTCTTCGACACCGACTTCACGTTCTCGACACGGTCGGCGCCGCCGCCGCGCCAGTACCCCTCGGCCAGCACCGAGTCGCGATCGGCGATCAAGATCGAGGTCAGCGGCGGATGATCGGCGCCGAAACGCAGCGCCGACGAGAAGTCGACGTGGCGTGGGTCGGTCCACACGTCCACCGCGGGCGCGGCAGAAGCGGGCGGCGCGGTGAGCGCGAGCAACAGGACAGTGGTGACGAGGCGCAAGGTGGACGTCGGGGGAGGCAGGTGACTGTCGTACGTCGTTCGCCTGCCTCCTGGTTCCCGGATGCGCTCGCTCAGTCGGTCTCGCCGGAGACGAGATCGGTGATCGTCCGCTCGATCGCCGACAGCTCGGTCCACAGTTGCGACAGGGCGATGGTTCCGTCCTGGTCGATCACGAAGGCCGCGTTGGGGGCGGTGCCGTAGGTGCACCACACGGGGTTCGTGACCGGGTCGGGTGGGGCAGAGTCGATCAACATGAGCGGATCGTTCGCCATCTTGTTGAGGATACGCTGGGCGTGGGACCGACGTTCGGTCCAGGTGTATGCCTGGCCGACGTCGCCGTAGGCGGGGCCGGTCCCGTCGGGGAGGTCGCCGTCGGTCCACCGCGCGTAGGGAGTGGGGTCGGGCAACGCCGGATGCGCTTCGATCGTGTACACGTGGACGATGTGCACGGCCTCGTCGAAGCGGCGTCCGTCGGGGAGTTCACTCATGGCGAACTGGTCGAGCTCGGGCACGCGAGCCATGTAGATCGGTCAGGTGAAACTGCCGAGCACCATGAGCACGGGGCGCTCCTCGAGCAGTGCGGCCAGTGTGCGGTCCTCGCCCGCCATGTCGCGCAGCGTGAAGTCGACCGCCGCCTCGTCCTCGTGACGGAAGATCTGGATCTCGGCCGCGTTGCCGCGTCCGAAGTCACGTTCGGGCCAACCGAAGCGACCCTCGGTGAGGTATGCCTCGTCGAGGAGGTTCTCGGGCCACTCCGTCGTGGGATCGTCGCTGCCGGGATTCTGTGGGTCGTCGGGCAGGGATGGATCGTCGTCGTCACCGCCGGGATCCTCGTTCACGGGAGGATCCGCCGTGGTCGTGTCGGGGGCCGTCGGGTCGTCACTCGAGCAACCCGCCAGCCAGATCATCGAACACAGGAGCAGGGTGGAGGCGGTGCGGACGGTGTCCGCGATGCGCATACGAATCGGGAGCCTTTCGTTGTTCGTCCTCGTCGTCCCCTTTGTTGACTACGAACGAAACCGTGTTCGACAACAGTGTGAATCGGTGAGACCGGCCCCCGGTCGTCCCACGAGGTCACGTGCACGCAACGGTGCGTCGTATCGCGTCGTGGTGCGTGTTCCTACGCAGTCGTGGGGCGCTCCCGGATCATCCCTGCGCCGTGCGTCCGACCTGCTCGAGTTGGTAGCGACGGATCTTCGTCTGCAGTGTTCGCCGGCCGATGCCCAGTGCCTGCGCGGCGCGGGTGCGATTGCCGCCGAAGTGCTCGAGCGCCCGCGCGATCGTCACGCGTTCGGCGTCCCGGAGGGTCATGATCGGTCGCTCGGTGTGGTGGGCCGCACTCGGGAGCAGGCGGTCGAGGTGGCGCGGGAGCACGACCGGCTCGTCGAGCACGGTCAGGCGTTCGGCGAGGTTCCGGAGCTCGCGCACGTTGCCCGGCCAGTCGTGGCACAGGAGCCGCGAGATCGTGGACTCGGCCAGAGTCGGTGGCTGGATCGACAGACGCAGTGCGGCCCGGGTGAGGAAGTGACCGAGCAGGGCAGACATGTCCTCGAGGTGCTGTCGCAGCGGAGGGACGTCGATGGTCATGACCTCGAGCCGGTAGTAGAGGTCGGCGCGGAACCGACGTTCGGCGACGAGCTTCTCGAGGGGTTGGTTGGTGGCCGCGATCAGGCGGGCGCGATTGCGCTGTGCCCGGGGCGAGCCCACCCGGTGGAAGGATTGGTTCTCGACCACGCGCAGGATCTTGGCCTGCAGCCCCGGATGCAGATCGCCGATCTCGTCGAGCAGGAGGGTGCCCCCGGCGGCGGACTCGAAGAATCCGGCATGATCGGCGATGGCACCGGTGAACGCACCGCGGACGTGGCCGAAGAACTCGCTCTCCATGAGCTCGCTGGGCACGGCGGCACAGTTCGCCACGACGAAGGGGCCGGTCCGGCGTGCCGATCGGCGGTGGATGGCGCGCGCGACGAGCTCCTTGCCCGAACCGGTCTCGCCCCGCACGAGCACGTTCACGTCGGTGCGGGCGGCGTCGCGGACCTGGCGCATCACCGAGGCGAGGCCGCGATCGGCGCCGATGATCTCGGTGTCCATGACACGCGCTCCGATCCGCCCCGGGTGGTCCGAAGAAACGTCGACCGAATCGGGCCGCAACGATTCGTCTGCACCACGAATCGGTCCGGCCGACCGCGCAGCTCCGACGCGGTGATGCGCAGGAACGGCACGGCCGGGCGGTGCGGGCCGGGAGGTCGGGTCCCGACTCCTTTGTCGCCACACGACATGCGGTTCGCAGTGGTGCCGGCGGTGCTGCGGGCACGGTCGATGCCGTGTTGTGGGGCGACCGCGTCCGGTGCCGAGGGCCTCGTCTCTGCCATGGTCCCGGGCATCCCCCTGCGGTACCGGACCACAGCCGAGGAGCGCCCGATGTCCACGCTACGATTCCAGACCCGTGGGATCGGATCCGGGCGGACACGCCCGGTTCTGGTCGCGGTTCTGATGACTCTGTCCTGTCTCCTGATCCACACCGATGGTGATGCCGCCCTGCGCCGTCTGCACGTGGTGTGGGAGGACACCTTCGTCGACACCAGTGCCCGCGGCTGGGAGCTCGACGCCTACACGCGGGGTGACGTCATGGAGGTGACCGACGACCCCGGTAGCACCGTCAAGGTTCCGGGCGAGGGATACTTCCTGCGTGGCGACAGCCCGAACCACGACAACGGCGCCGGCTACAGCGCGAAGTCGCCGACCTTCGACCGCATGGGGGTAGACATCCGTCAGCCGTACTCGATCCACTTCGAGTACCTCCTGCCGCGGCAGGAGGCGTGCTGGACCTACGCCCTGGCCTCGGACCACGTGTCGCTGGTGGTCGCCACCTGTGACGTCATCGCCGAGCGCGCGTGGCTCGTCGCCGTCGACGAGCTGGCGAACACGGAAGTACCGCTGGGGTGCATCACGCTCGGCGAGTGGCACGCGATCGACGTCCTGGTCGAGCCCCGTCCGCCCAACCTGGGAGACGGTGTCGCCGACCTGACCATCCGGGTCGACGGTGCGATCGTGGGCCGGGTCCGACGCCACGATTCCATGGGATTCGGCCGTCTGGTCTTCCAGGACCTGCCGGTCCGGATCGCCGACGCCACCGATCCGCCCGAGCTGGCCGGATGCTTCGGTGGTGGCTGCTGGGACGATGTTCGTCTGTCGGTACAGGTGCCGGCCGACGACCCGCGCCCTCGTGACCTGAACTTCCGTGTGGATCCCAACCCCTTCAACCCGGTGACCACGCTCCGCTTCGAGCTGCCCGCACCGATGCAGGTTCGTGCCGTCGTCTACGCCCTGAACGGACGGCGGGTGGGTACCGTGTTCGAGGGCTGGCTGCCCGCCGGTCCGCAGGTGCTGCCGTGGGACGGCACCGACAACGACGGTCGTACGATCGCCAGCGGCACCTACTTCGTGCGGGTGCACGCCGGCGACCACGTCGTCGTACAGCGGGCTTCGGTGGTTCGTTGAGAACCGGGTCCGACGGAGATCGGAGGTGCCCCACGCGTCCACGTCCACTCCGATCGAGCGTCGGCCAGGGCCCCGCGACCCGGACGGTTCGCGGGGCCCGTTCCGTCGGGGGTTGGGCTGAGCCGTGGCCGCGGGGTACAATCGTTCGATGAACCGACCTCCCGACCGGACGACCGACCTCGAGACCATCCGTCGACGCATCGACGCGATCGACGCGCAGATCCACGATCTGATCGCCGAGCGCGCCCGGCTGGCCCAGCACGTGGGGCTGACGAAGCGCGAAGAGGGCATCGTGGCCTTCTTCCGACCCGAGCGCGAGGCGCAGGTGCTGCGCGCCGTCGTCGAGCGCAACCGGGGACCACTGACCGACCAGGAGATGGTCCGGCTCTTCCGCGAGATCATGTCGGCGTGCCTGTCCCAGCAGGAGCCGCTGAAGATCGGATTCCTCGGTCCCGACGGCACCTTCTCGCACCAGGCGGTGCTCGAGCACTTCGGGCACTCCTGCCGGGCGCTGCCCATGGGCACCCTCGACGAGGTGTTCGCGGCGGTGCAGAGCGGCGACGCCGACTTCGGCGTGGTGCCGATCGAGAACAGTGCGGCCGGTGTGGTGAGCCACACTCTCGACCTGTTCCTCGGATCTCCGTTGAACATCTGCGGCGAGGTCCAGATGCGCGTCCGCCAGCACCTGATGGGGGCGATGGAGCGACTCGACGAGGTGCGGCGGGTGTGCGCGCATCCGCAGTCGCTGGCGCAGTGCCGGGCCTGGTTGCGCCAGTACCTTCCCGACGTCGAACTCGAACAGGCCAGCAGCAACGCCGCCGGGGCGCGCCGGGCCCGCGACGAGAGCGGCACGGCTGCCATCGCCCCCGCCGCGGCCGCAGAGATCTACGGTCTGCACGTAATCTTCGATTCGATCGAGGACGAGAGCGACAACACCACCCGCTTCCTGGTGGTCGGACGCGAAGTGCTCGAGCCCAGCGGAGACGACCGGACCACGTTGCTGCTCAGCGGGGCCGAGACCGACCACAGCGGCTCGTTGCACGCCTTGCTCGAGCCCCTGGCACGCCACGGGGTGAACATGACCCGTATCGAGTCACGGCCGTCGCGACGACGGTCCTGGCACTACGTGTTCTTCCTCGACCTCGATGGCCACGCCGCGGATCCGCCGCTGGTGGCCGCCCTCGCCGAACTCGAGGAACGCGCCGATCTGTTCCGGGTGCTGGGAGCCTACCCGAAGGCCGTGCTCTGACCCCCGGACCGCGCCCGGAGCTGGTGCGCGGTTTGCAAACCGATCCGGTTTCGAAGCCCAGAGCGCGGCTCGAGCGCCGCGCACATGCGCACGAGCAGGATCGACGGTATGGCTCACCGTTTCGAATGGCACGATTCGTCCGCCCACCGCGGCAGTATCTTCCTGATCGCGGTGTTCGTGACGATGGTGGCACTCGACGTGTCCGGATTCCTGGGCGACGGGTCCGGGGCGGTGTCGATCTTCGCCTCGGCGGCGCTGCGGCTGGTCGCCTTCGTCCTTCTCCTTCAGGGCTATCAGGGATTCCGCGACGGGCGTTTCCTGCTCCTGGCCGGGGTCTTCCTGCTGGCGGGACTCCGGCAGATCCTCAGCGGATTGCAGGTCTCCGGGTTCGAGGTCCCTGGGCTCGGCGCACTGGGTCCGGAGATCCCGGGGTATCTGGTGTCGATCCTCGGCCTGTTGTCCTCGGTGCACCTGATCGACGTGTACCGTGCGGCCCGCGACCGCGAGGAGCTACAGCGTCGTCTCGAGTCCGAGAACGAGCGTTACCGCGGGATGTTCGAGGAGAACACCGCGGTGAAGTTGCTGATCGATCCGGGCGACGGACGCATCGTCGACGCCAACGGCGCGGCGGCCGAGTTCTACGGCTGGGGCCGCGACGATCTGCTGCGCATGCACATCCAGCAGATCAATTGTCTGACGCCGGCCCAGGTCGAAGCCGAGATGCAGCGCGCCCGTCGGGCGGGTCAGCACCGTTTCGAGTTTCGGCACCGTCGGGCCGACGGATCGATCCGCGACGTCGAGGTCCACTCGGGGCCGTTGCGCGTCGAGGAGCGTGATCTGCTCTTCTCGATCGTGTTCGACGTGACCAGTCGCAACGAGGCCGAGGCGGCCAATCGGCGATTGATCGCCGCCTTCGAGGAGCAGTCGCGCATGCTGGCCGAGGCCCGCAGCACCGCCGATCGGGCCAACGTGAACAAGAGTGCGTTCCTGGCCAGCATGAGCCACGAGATCCGCACTCCGATGACGGCGGTCCTGGGGTTCGCCGAG
>CAZQHE010000094.1:0-15827 GCA_964593155.1 uncultured bacterium | reverse complement strand
GGTCCTGGTCGTCGCGACGATCACGGCTGCGATCTTCGGCGACACGATCCTGTAGAGACGCCTAGTCCCGCGCCCGGTCGAGCGAGCCCAGCAACTCCCCGATCGCACTGCGCACCGTCGGCAGGGACGAGCCGAATCCGTCGTTGTGGCCTCCACGCAGATCCACCTGCCGCTTCGGCGGCGCCGCGGCTTCGTACAGCTGCTGGCCGAGTTCGTAGGGAATGACCTCGTCGTCGGGACTGTGCAGGAAGAGCTTGGGGACGTCGGTCGCGGCCACGGCCTCGGCGGCGTCGAAGCGGAAGCGCAGGAGCCGGCCCACCGGCAGCCACCCGTAGTGTCGCCGCGCGACGTCGACGGCGCGGTTGAAGGTCGACTCGACCACCAGACCGCCGGGCTGGACGTGCGTGGCGAGTTCCGCGGCGACGGCTCCGCCCAGCGAGCGGCCCCAGATCACGACGCGCTCCGGGGGAATCCCCTCGTCCTCGACGAGGAATCGCCACGCCGCGCGCGCGTCGGCGTACAGACCCGACTCGCTCGGCGAGCCCTCGCTCCGACCGTAGCCGCGGTAGTCGAAGATCAGCACGGACAGTCCGAAGTCGTGCAGCACCTGCAGCGTGAACAGTCGGTCGGCGATGTCGCCGGCGTTGCCGTGGCAGAAGAGCACGGTGAAGCGCGCGTCGGGATGCGGCACGAGCCAACCGTGGAGCGTGACGCCGTCCTCGGTGGTGAAGGTGGCCTCGCGGTGATCGAGACCGACCACGCCGGGATCGGCGTCGAGCGTGCGATCGGGGAAGTAGAGCAAGCGGTCCTGAAGCGCCCACGCCAGCAGGACGAGCACGGCGTAGGCCGCGCCCAGGGCGACGACGATCGACACGACGAGCGGCATCCTCACGCCTCGGGTCCTCGCGGGTCGGGGAACCTCCCGCGTTTGTGCACCGCGAGCCCGCCCGTGTCCAGTCCCGTCGGCCGGTTCGGTCTTCTCGGTGCTCTTCGGGTCCGCTAGGATCCGCGACCGTCGCATCCCGCGCGTCCCGCACTCCACGGGGGATCCACCGTGTTCCGCTCCCACCTCCTCGTGCTCGTCCTGCCCCTCGTGCTCGTCGCCTGCGGCGGCGGCCAGGAGACCGAGACGACCGACGAGGCGCAGGAGCCGTCGATCGACGAACTCCGCTCGCTCCCGTACCTCGGCTTCACCGGCGAGACCTCCGAGGACGAGTCGGGGACCGTGCACTTCGACCCCGAGCGATCGTTCCCCGGCTACAACCTCTACACCGTACGCCAGCTCTCGATGGCCGAACTCGTCGACGCCCGCGGCGAGGTGGTGCGACGCTGGACCGGACCGCGCGGTCGCTGGGCGCGCGTGCACCTGCTGGAGAGCGGCGACCTGCTGATCGTGGGCAAGGACGACGTCCGCTACGTCATGCGGCAGACCTGGAACGGCGAGGTCCGGTGGCGCCACGACCTGCCCTCGCACCACGACATCCGCCCCACACCCGACGGCCACGTGGCCACGCTCACCCTGTACGAGCGCTCCCTGCCCTCGATCACCCCCGAGGTGCCGGTGCGCGACGACGCCGTGACCGTGTTCGACGGCCCGAGCGGCGAGATCGTCGACGAGGCGTCGCTGTACGACGTGCTCCGCGACGGTGGCTTCGACTTCCAGCCCGTCGAGCCCGACGCAACCGTCGGCCACGTCGACTTGCTGCACGCCAACTCCGTACGGTGGATGACGGATCCGGATCTGTTCGAGCGCGACCGGATCTACGAGGCCGGCAACGTGATCGTGAGCATCCGCCACCAGGACACCATCGCCATCTTCGACTTCGACGACCGAGAGCTGTTGTGGACCTGGGGACAGGGTGAGATCAGCGGCCCGCACGACGCCCACGTGCTCGCCAACGGCAACCTGCTGATCTTCGACAACGGTCTCGGACGGGAGTGGTCGCGCGTGATCGAACTCGATCCGCTGCGGCGCGAGATCGTGTGGAGCTACCGCGCGCCGCACCCCTACGACTTCTACACGCGCGGGCGCGGCTCGAACCAGCGGCTGCCCAACGGCAACACGCTGATCACCGAGTCCGACACCGGCCGCGTGTTCGAGGTCACGCCCGACGGCGAGGTCGTCTGGGAGTACTTCAGTCCGCACTTCCGCAACGACGAACGCGCCACGCTCGTGCGTTGCTACCGGATCGGGACGGGCCTCGTGGAGCGGTTGGTGGCCGAGCACCGTGAGACCGGCCGCCGCTGACCGGTGTCCGGGATGCCATCACCCTGACGTCCGGCGACGCCCCGTGGACCGCACGCGCCCGACGTCCTACACTTCCCCCTTCCACGACCCGAGACCGAGGAGGAGGACATGGGATTCGCACCGTCGCCGATGAAGCTCGCCAGCACCGCGTTCGCCGATCGCGGAGCGATTCCGACCAGGCACAGTGGTGAGGGCGACAACGCGTCGCCGCCGCTCACCTGGACCGACGCGCCCGACGGCACCAAGGCCTTCGCCGTGATCTGCCACGATCCCGACGCCCCGCTGGTGACCCCGAAGGGCCAGTACGGCTACGTGCACTGGGTCCTGTACGGCATCCCCGGCTCGGTCACCGAGCTGCACGAGGGCACGCAGGACTACACCGCCGGCAAGAACGAGACGGGCGAGACCGGCTACACCGGTCCCATGCCGCCCAACGGCCACGGCGTGCACCATTACTTCTTCTGGGTGCTCGCGCTCGACCAGGACGTCGAGCTGCCGGCCGGGCTGACCCTGTGGGAGCTGCTCGAGAAGATCGAACCCCACGTGCTCGGGATGAACCGGTTGGTGGGGACGTACGAGCGGGACTGATCGCGGACCGTCGATCTCGGCGCCGCACGGGGACGAGGATCGCGGCCGTCAGGACTCGTCCGCCGTGCGCGCCGACTGCCGAGGCCGTCGACTTCCGTGGCGGAAGTGGCCTACTCTGATTTCCACCCGAAGGCGCCCCGCCACCGGGACACCGACCGCCACCCGACCACGGGGAGGTGCGGCGTGACCGCGCCGGAGAAGCCCCACCGGGCACTGCAAGTCATCTTCACCTTCTTCCTCGGTCTGATGGTCGCGGCCTTCATCGGCATCGGCGTGTACACCTTCTACGGCCCGCCGGGTGATCCACTCGAGGATCCGGCCCGTGAGCTGCGCGAACGACAACGCGAGATCCGCGACGCGCGGAGCGCCGAGGGACTGACCGAGGAGCAGCAGGCGGAACTCACGCGTCTCTCCGAAGAGATCCGCGAGATCGAAGACCGGGCACGGCAGGCCCGCGAGGACTGGGCACGCACCACCAGCATCGTCCTGATCCTGCTGGCCACGGGCGTGATGGGCGTGTCGCTGATCCGGGCCGACCAGCTGCCGGTGATCAGCAACGGACTGTTGCTCGGCGGCGTCTTCACCATGCTCTACGGCACGGGATGGACGCTCGCCTCCGGCGATTCGCAGCTACGGTTCTGGGTGGTGGCCTTCGCGCTTCTGGTCACGCTCGGGCTCGGATACGTGCGCTTCGTGCGCGGGCGGCCGGCGGCCGCGACGGCTCCCGGCCCGAGTGCGCCGACCGGCGAGCTCGCGACCCGCGTCGACGACCTCGAACGGCGGCTCGACGCCATGGGCCGTGCCCTGCGCGACGACGACTGAGCGCCGCCGCGCGCTCGCTCACCCCTCCCGACTCGACCGCCGGAATCGCTGCACGCCGTCGACCGGTCCGACCACGATCAGCTCGTCCTCGGGCTGGAGCACGGTGTCGGCCTCGGGCATCTCGACCACGCGCGTGCCGCGCTCGGGATCGCGCCGGGTGATCTGCAACACGTAGAAGCCCCAGGTGTGCCGTGGCGCCAGGTCGCGCAGGCGACTGCCCGCGTAGGCGGGAGGAACGTGCACGCTCGCGACCTCGAATCCCTCCGGCAGCTCGACGAAGCGATCCCGTCCACGATCGCCCGCCGGCCCGAGCCGGCTGAGCAGGTTCCCCTCGTCGAGGATCTCCTGCCGGTACACGCCGATCAGGTCGCGCTTGGAGATCCAACCGATCAGACGACGGGACTTCGCGTCGTCCAGCACCGGAAGGCGCTCGGAATTCTGCGACCAGAACTTCTCCATGGTCGCGGCCAGGGTGTCGTCGGGAGTGGCGAACTCGAAGTCGGTCTCGACGAGGTCGTGCGCCACCACCACCGTGGCGAGCGTGTCGGCCTGCTCCATGGTCTGTTTGATCTCGTGCAGGGGGATCACGCCGACGAAGGTCCGGTCGTCGTCGACCACGTACAGGAAGTTGTACCGGTGACGCAGGAAGGCCTGGACGATCGCCTGGAATCCGTCGGCGCGGTGCACCGTCTCGGGATCGTCGTGCATGATGTGGCGCACCCGCAGGCTCTTCATCACGCCTTCCTCGGGTCCGCGCGGCAGTTGCACCCCCTGCCGACCCAGGGCGTCGACGAACAGCGACTCGCGTTTGATCCGGCGTGCGACGGCGTAGCTGATGGTGCTGACCAGCATGAGCGGCAGGATGATCTGGTACGAGTCGGTCTGCTCGAAGATCATCAGGATGGCCATGAGCGGCGCGTGCGTGGTGCCGGCGAGCACCGCGGCCATGCCCACCAGCGTGTAGGCGCCGGCGCTGGCGGTGGACTCGGGGAAGAAGTGGTGCAGCGCGGTGCCGAAGGCGCCACCCAGCAGTCCGCCCATCATGAGCGTCGGCGTGAACATCCCTCCCGCGCCGCCGCTCGAACGGGTGAGCACGGTGGCGAGCAGCTTCGCGAAGGGCAGGAGGATCAACAGTTCGATCGGCAGCTGCTCGTTCAGGGCCAGGTTCACGGTCTCGTAGCCGTTGCCGTACACGTGGGGCAGCCACACGCCCATGACGCCCACGAGCGCGAAGCCGATGGCCGGTGCGAGGAAGCGCGGCAGCCGTAGCCGCCCGGCGCCCTTGTCGAACCACGCGACGACCCGGACCACGCCGGCCGAGAACACCCCGGCGAGCAGACCCAGCACGAGGTAGCCGCCGAGCTCGTAGACCGACACCAGTTCGTACTCGGGCACCACGAAGCGCGGCAGCGAGCCCATGGCGTTGCGCGCGATCAACGTCGAGATGATCGACGCCACCACGACCGGCCCGAACACGGGCAGCGCAAGGCTGCCGATGAGCACCTCGAGCGCGAAGAGCGACGCACCGATCGGCGCGTTGTAGGCCGCCGACAGGCTCGCGGCGGCGGCCGCGCACACCAGGATGCGCAGGTCCTGCGGTTCGAGACGAAGTCGGCGCCCCATCCACGAGCTGACGGCCACGCCGAACTCCATCATCGGACCCTCGCGGCCCAACGATCCCCCGACGCTCACGGTCAGGATCCCACCCGCGGTCCCCGGCGCGTTGCGCCGCAGAGAGATCACGCCGTTCTGCAGGGCCAGCGCCTCGATGATCCCGGGCGTGCCGCGCCCCCGCATGCGCACGCGCAGTACCAGACCGAGCAGCCCGAGCAGGAGTCCGCCCGCCGCCGGGATCAGCACCCGCTCCTGCCAGGTCGCCTCCATGGCCCCGGCCAGCAGATCGCTGCCGTGGCCCCACAGCAGTTCCTGCAGGATCGCGATCAGGTGCGCGATCCCGATCGACGAGAAGCCCACGACCACGCCCACCACGGGGATGAGCACGAGCAGGGCGCTCTCGCTCGGAGTGCGCCGCTCGGTGCCGGCGAGCAGCCGGCCACGGAGGTTGGCGAGCCAGGCCCGGAGGGTCTTCATGATGCGGCGCACTCTAGGCGCGGGAGGAGTCGATTGTCGATCTCGACCGTGCGCGAGACGGGCGGCATCTTCACACCGAGAACCGCACCTCGATCACGTCGCCGTCCTGCACGACGTAGTCCTTGCCCTCGAGCCGGTACACGCCGGCGGCCTTGGCGGCCTTCTCGTCGCCGTGCTTCTCGAGGTCCTCGAAGGCGATCACCTCGGCGCGGATGAACCCGCGCTGAAGGTCGGTGTGGATCCGGCCGGCGGCCTCCGGGGCGGTCGCACCCGCGCGCACGCTCCACGCGCGGCACTCGTCGGGGCCGACGGTGAGGAACGAGATCAGACCGAGGCCGGCGTACGCCGTGCGGATGAACCGGTCGACGGCCGGGGTGTCGATCCCGAGGTCGGCCATGAACTCGCGACGCTCCTCGTCGTCGAGACCGGCGATCTCGGCCTCGATCGGTGCCGACAGCGCACACAGCGCGTGACCTGCCCGCTCGCAGGCAGTGACCAACGTCGGCTCGGGTTCGGCCCCGGCGCGGTCCTCGGCCACGTTCGCGACCACCACCACGGGCTTGAGCGAAAGGAACTGGTAGCCGCGCAGGCGGGTGAGCTCGTCGTCGCCCAGGTCGAGTGTCCGCAGGGGCTGCTCGCTCTCGAGGTGCGCCTTGAGCTTCTCCATGATCCCGATCTCGGCCTCGGCCTCCTTCAGACCGCGCTTGCGGTCGGCGACCAACTTCTCGAGCCGGCGGTCGACCAGGTCGAGATCGGCCACCGCGGTGGCCAGCTCGAAGGACTCGAGATCGTCGGTGCCCTCGCTGCTCCCGCTGAACCGGTCGAGCACGAGGACCAGCGCGTCGCAGTTCCGGAGTTCCGGCACGGCGAGCAGCGCGTTCAGATCGGCCCCGGCGTGCTTCGGCTCGGCCCCGAGATCGGTGAACTCGAGCTGGGCCGGGGTCTTCTTCTTCGGCTGGTACTTCTCGGCGAGCCAGTCCAGACGGGGATCGGGCACGGGCACCGTGACCTCGTGGTCCTGCTTGCCCCGGCGCGCGCCCTCGCCCGCCATCAGCAGGGAGAAGAGCGAACTCTTGCCGACCTGGGGTTCGCCGACGATTCCGATCATGGTGGTGCCTCGGGCGGGTGGAACGGAGGATCACTGCGCGGAGGCCACGCGGACGCACCATCGTACGGGCGTCGGGGGGCATCCGCAAAGAGACGGGGAACTGGATCGCTTGCGCACTCCACGGCGGCCTCACGCATCTCCAGGTGCCCCCCTTCCGGAAAGGAGGACCTCGTGCTCTCGTGCAATGCTCGAACTCGGTTCGCCGGACTGTTCCGGGTCGTGCCGGTGCTCGTCGCGATCCTGCTGCTCCCCGCCTGTGACGACGACGGACCCACGGCCCCCGGCGCCGACACCGGGCTCGCCGTGCGCGACACCGTCGTCACGGCGTCGTGGCCCGACGACGTCCTCTCGGCCATGGCCTACGATCCCGTCCACGATGCGCTCTTCCTCCTCCAGGACGTCCACTCCGGCGACAACGTGATCCATCGCTGGAACTTCGAAGAGTCGGAGCTGGCCGAGGTCCTGAGGTACGAGACCCAGCACGACTACGGCATGCGCTGGTTCGACGGAGAGCTCTGGATCGCGAGGACCTCCGACGAGGCGGTCCTTCGCCTGGATCAGCTGGATGCACCGTCTCTCCGTGTCGTCGCCGAGCACGACTACGACGGACCGTTGGCGATCGAGATGGGGGACATGGCCCGTCTCGGCTCCGACGTGGTCTACGTGGCCTGCAACTCCGTGACGACCGATCAACCCGACGGCGTGCAGGTGCTCCGGGCGCCGGACTTCGACGATCCGCAGGTCCTCGTGCCCGAGGAACAGCTGGCGTGGCCGGAGCTGCAATCTGCCGCGTGGCGCTCCGTCGTGGTGCTCGGGGACTCGGCCGACGCGCGGATCGCGGTCACCACGGGACCGTACGATGGCGATCTGGTGGTGTTCGACCTCCAGGGCCGCGAGTCCTTCCGCGCACCCGGTTTCGGGCGATCGTACCTGCAGAAGGACTCTCGAGGGCGCGTCTACGCCACCGGGACCGATCGGATCGTGCGTTGGAGCCCGGACTTCTCCCAGCGGGAGGATTTCGAATTCGACCTTCCGCCGTCGCTCCGCTTCGTCCTGCGCGAGACGTCCCGCCACGTGGAATTCGTCTACGGGGAATTCCGCAGCAGCGATCCCACCATCGGGCGCATCCGGCTGCCGCGTTGACGGAGTCGGCCACGGACGAGCCCGACCGCCTTCGATCCCATCCCGCACCGCAGGTCAGATCCGCTTCGACAAGACCGATTCGCGGAAGCCGAAGGACGCCGTGAGGCCACGGACGTTTCCTTCGGCATCCGCCTCGAACTCCAGACGCATGTCCAGCAGATCGAACAGCGTTCCGCGGAAACGGTCGTTCCCCAGTGGAACCAGGTCCATCGTCGTGCCGTCCGAACCCTCGACGTGCAGGACTTCGTCGCGACGGGTGATCGTCATGCTCACGGCTCCGGCATCGAACACGCCAACGTAGCGATCCAGGTCCTCGACGGCGAGGCGGACGGTGGGCAGTGCTCGACTGTGCGGGTCGATCGCGGGCAGGACGTGACGGTTCAGGATCGCGAGCCCTTTCAGCGGGCCCATCGGATTGCGGAAGACCCCCTGGGAGACGACCACGACGGCCTCGAAGGCCGGAAGGACGAAGATCGTCTGGCCTCCGTGTCCGGACGCCAGGAACGCACGGTCGGTGCGGCCGTGGTGGCGGAAGTCCCCGCACCACCACTGGTAGCCGTAGTCGGGCGCGTTCGGCGTCTCGACGTGCGTGCGCGTCGAGAGTTCGACCCAGCGCGAGGGCACGACTTGCTCGCCGCGCCACGTGCCTCCGTCGAGGTAGGTCTGGCCGACCTTGGCCATGTCCCGCGGTCGCAGGTAGAGGCCGCCGTCGGTGTCGGTGAGCCCGCAGGGGAGCCGGTCCCATCGCACGTGGTCGATGCGCAAAGGCCCGAACAGGACGTCCTCGGCCCACTCGAGCCCCGCGCTCATCGACAACACGTGGTGCAGGGTGAGGTCCGCCTTGGCGGGATCGTCCCGCTTGACCACGCTCGCGTCGACTCCGTATCGTCCGGGTCCGACCACCCCCCTCGGAGCGCTGGCCGTGTCACGCATCACCCGCCGCCGCTGGATGCTCGCGACCTTCGCGCTGCTCCTCACGCGTCCACTCGGCCTCTTCTCTACGCTGACGGGATGTTCGTCCTCGGGTGACGAGGAGTCCGACCCGATCCTGCGCGTGCCCGTCGCCGACATTCCGCCCGAGGGGCGGATCGAACGCCAGCAGGGGCGTGTGGTCGTCGAGCTCCGACGCGAGGACGGCGAGATCCGCGCCCGCTCGATGCTCTGTTCCCACCAGTTCTGCCGCGTGCAATGGCAGCCCGACGAGAACCACTACCTCTGTCCCTGCGACGACGGTCTCTTCGCCGCCGATGGCAGCGTGAAGTACGGCCGCGCGAGGCGCCCGTTGCGCGACCTCGAGTACCAAACGATGGGCGAGGAGATCTGGATCGACACGCGGCAGGTGTACCGGTTGGCGCCCCTGCCCGAAGAGGTGGACGCGGACGCGCGGTGACAGGCGGGCCCGGACAAACGAACACCCCGGTCGCCTTCGCCACCGGGGTGTTCGTCACTGACGCGTGGTCGCGCGCCGGATTGCGATCCGATCTAGCGGAACGACTCCTTCACCGCACCCCACGAGGACGACTCGGTGTCGACCGGATCCTCGTCGAGCGCCCAGGTGATGCGGCCGCTGTTGGTGTCGAGCAGGAAGCGCAGCGACACGGGGTCGGTCACTTCGATCTCCACCGTCGAGGCGTTGATGCTCGGGCCATCGGCGCCGAACTGCTCTCCCCAGTCGTTGTTCACCGCGACCTTCCACTCGTAGATACCGGCGGTCGCGATCTCTCCGACGAAGGTGTAGACGCCGTCGCCGGCGAGGATGTCGCCGTCGAGGCCGTCGTCGTGCATCACCAGGCTGCCGGCCGGATCCCAGTCGGCGCCGCCGAGTTCGCTGCCCAGGCTGCCGACCAGCACGTAGGGATCGCCGCGCGTGTGGCTGCTGTGCGGCACGTTGCCGTCGGGCAACCAGCCGTCGCCGGGCACGTTGGAGTCGAAGGTGAACAGCACGGTCTCGTTGTCGGTGCTGGTGATCAGCCAGCTGTTGCCGCTGATCGGCCACGAGCTGTCCCAGCTACCGAACGCGGTGGCCTTCCATTCGTAACGACCCGCCGTGGGGATGACGATCTCCACACTGTGGATGCCGTCGCCGGCGACCAGGTCACCGTTGGTGCCGTCGTCGTACATCGGATTTCCGGCGTTGTCCCAGCCGTTGAAGTCGCCGGCCACGTTGTAGGTCTGGGCGAGCGCGGGGCTGGCGGTCAGGGCGACGAACGCCAGCAGCGTGAACAAAATCTTCATGGTGTCGATCCTCTCGGGTCCCGCTGGGGGTACAGGACCGGTCCCTGCGTCGCAACGCCACCGGGAAGGACCGATCCGGAACATTCCCACTCATTTTCTCACGTCCGGGGGGCGGTGGGCAACTGCACGCGGCCTGGACACGGCGGTCGATCCGACATCGGGTCGGGGCTGCAAGCCGGCACCTCGACGCGCACGCCCGAGCCCCCTCCGCCCGCCTGTCCTCCGACCTTCCCGGGAGGGCGAGGACGGGCCGCCGTAATTGATTAAATTAATCTTTGTATTGATTTTAATGATTCAGTGATCTATATTTACCACCGAAAGGTAGGATTCCATGGACATCTCCAAGGCCCGCTGCCCCCAGTGCGAACGCTCCATGGCGGTCGCGCGCATGGTGTGCGATCGCTGCGACGTGCAGCTCGAAGGGGAATTCGAGGTCCCGCCGCTGGCGCGGCTGTCGCTCGAGGACCAGGCCTTCGTGATCGCGTTCATCCGCAACCATGGGCACATCAAGAAGATGGAAGGTCTGTTCGGGATCAGTTACCCGACCGTGAAGAACCGGCTGAACGCGATCGCCCGGGAACTCGACGCCACCTTCGACGCGCCGTCGGACAACGAACTCGTGCTCGACCGGCTCGCCCGCGGCGAGATCACGGTCGAGCAGGCACTCGAGAGGTTGGAGCCATGATGCGCGCCGTCGCACTCCGCTCGACCGTCGACGTCGACACCGCCGACCACACGCGCATCCACGTTCGTTTCCTGTGAGTCCCGTCGGACGGGAAGGAGTCGTCATGTCCCGCGAACGAGAGAAGATCCTCCGCATGGTGGCCGACGGAACGATCACGCCGGACGAGGCCGAGCAGCTGTTGAACCGGCTCGACCCCGAAGCACCGACGGCCGTCGCCGAGCCCTCCACCGAACCGGGCGAACGTCCGACCGGACCGATCAAGTACCTGCGCGTGGTCATCAACGGTGGCGACGACAAGGTCAACGTGCGCGTGCCGATCGCGCTGATTCGTACGGGCATCAAGCTGAGCACGCTGATGCCCAACGACGCGAGCGAGCACCTGCGCGAGAAGGGCATCGACCTGGGCCGACTGAACGAGCTCGACGGCGACGAACTCATGGATGCGCTGCGCGAACTGTGGGTCGAGGTCGAGTCGGAGGACGGCGACACCATCCGCGTGTTCTGCGAGTAGGCCGCCGCCCTCCGCCGGCACTCAGTTCCACTGGGATTCCGGCACCAGGAAGCCCTGGAAGGTGAAGGTGATCGACCGCACGTGGAGGTCACCGCCGCAGAGTCCCTGCTGGTCGGTCCCGATGCCCACGGTGTGACCGCCCCCGCTCACGCCGTAGGTGTCCGACCACGTGTCGCAGCCGGTCTGGTCCTCGTAGCGGAACTCCTCGCCGTCGATCTCCACGAGCATCTGCGTGCAGTCGCTCTCGGCTTCGCGCAGCATCGACACGCCGATGCCCGTGACGCTGGCCGGCAACGGGAAGGTGAAGTCGACCTTGCTCTCGGAGATTCCGTTGCCGTTGAAGATCCACTTGGCGACCGACCCACAGCGGATCCAGTCGGGGGAGGCTCCGTGCGACCGCCCGCCGCCGTAGGAGATGGTGGCCCCACCGTCGGCGAAGGGTTCGTAGTTGGTGCGCGTGACGGCACCGCTCACCCCGTCGGGGTCGACCTCGAAGTAGGCCAGGGTGGAACTGAAGCCCCGCAGGGGGAGCGTGACCCCACCGACACCGAACTCGACGGTACCGGACGAAGCCCGACCGGCTCGCGGCGAGGAGTAGGTCACGCCGACCGACCGCGACTCGCCCGGCGCCAACGTGAAGTCGCCGCCGCCCATGGTCACGCCGAAGTCACCGCTCGAGCCCTCGGCCAGGGCGATCGATCCGCTCACGTCGCCTTCGTTGTCGGCGGCGGCCTCGATGGTGAAGAAGCGCTGGAAGGTCGAATTCTCGGCCACGGTTCCGTAGTCGAGCTCTGCGACGGAGAGTTCGACGTCGCCCGCAGCGGGGCTCGGACCGGTGGGATCGTCGTCGCCGCAGCCGGCGAGGGGCAACAGGAGCAGTCCGCACAGCGCGGCGATCGGTGTTCGATGGTTCACAGGTGGTCTCCGTCGGGCAGGGGGAACGCGTACTCCACCACCTGCGGAAACCAGGACGGAAACGCGCAGCGACCCGGACGACAGAAGCCGTGCCCGGATGCGGACACGGCTTCGCACAGATACTGCGTCGTGCCGTGAGGCCGTCAGGCGCCCTCGTAGAACTCGAAGTCCAGGATCTCGAGCCGGCGGGTCCCGGCGGGCAGCTGGGCCTCGACCACGTCACCCTTCTTGTGCCCGATCAACGCCGCGGCGATCGGCGCGGTGTAGCTGATCACCCCGTCGTCGAGATCGGTGTCGCCGTCGCCGAGGATCGTGTAGGTCTCCGTCTCGCCGGTGTCGACGTCCTTGATCTCGACGCGCTTCAGCAACGTCACGATGTCGTCGGGGAAGTCACGCTTGTGGACGACCTCCGCCTGCCGCACACGGTCGCGCAGTTCGCGCAGCCGCGACATCGAAAGGGCCTGCTTCTCCTTGGCGGCCGCGTACTCGGCGTTCTCGCGCAGGTCGCCGTGGGCGGCCGCCGCCTGCAGGTCGCGCGGGATGTCGACCTTGATCAGACGTTCGAGCTCCTCGATCTCCTTGCGGAGCTTCCGGAGGCCTTCCTCGGTGTACAGACTCATGCGGGATCATCCTCGGGACGTGGATACGGGAACACCCGGCCGTGGCGCGCGACCGGGCGGATCGGAACCGGACGCCGTAGTATAAGCAAAGGACTCAGGATGCGGGAGGGGTCTCCGCGCGCCGGGCCGTTCCCCGGAGAACGGGGCCGAAACGGCCCGATATCCCCCGGATCCACCGCCCGCCTTGCGCATTCGAACGATTCCTACTTACGAATGAGTCCGAAGAAAGGGTCGCAGGCTCGACCGCACCTCTGCCCCTGCCCCCCTGCGCCCGCGCGATCCCCTCGCCTTGGAAAGGACCCGGACGTCCATGAACAGTATCTCTCGCACGGTGTCGATCCTGGCCGTGCTGTGCATCGCCCTGCCGGCATTCGCCCAGGATTCGCCCCACACGAACTACCCGCCCGACGGCGAGGCCGAGAAGCACTCGCCCCGTGGCGTGATGACCAACCAGGACTGGTGGCCGAGCCAGCTCGACATGAGCATCCTCCACCAGAACTCCGAGAAGAGCACTCCGCTCGGCACGGACTTCGACTACGCCGCCGAGTTCCAGAAGCTCGACCTCGCGGCCGTGAAGAAGGACCTCGAGGAGCTGATGACCGACTCGCAGGACTGGTGGCCGGCCGATTGGGGCCACTACGGTCCGCTCTTCATCCGCATGGCGTGGCACAGCGCGGGCACGTACCGCGTGAGCGACGGCCGTGGCGGTGCGTCCGACGGCACCCAGCGCTTCGCGCCGCTGAACAGCTGGCCCGACAACGCCAACCTCGACAAGGCCCGCCGACTGCTCTGGCCGGTGAAGCAGAAGTACGGCCAGAAGATCTCGTGGGCCGACCTGATGATCCTGGCCGGCAACGTCGCCTTCGAGTCGATGGGCTTCGAGACCTTCGGCTTCGGCGGTGGCCGCGAGGACGTCTGGGAGCCGCAGACCGACATCTACTGGGGCCCCGAGGGCGAGTGGCTGGCCGACGCCCGCCACGCCGAAGGCCGCGAGCTCGAGAAGCCGTTGGCCGCCACCCAGATGGGCCTGATCTACGTGAACCCCGAGGGCCCGAACGGCGAGCCCGATCCCATGGCCGCCGCCAAGGACATCCGTACCACCTTCGCGCGCATGGCCATGAACGACGAGGAGACCGTCGCCCTGATCGCCGGTGGTCACACCCTGGGCAAGTCGCACGGCGCGGCCAAGGCCGACGAGTACGTCGAGGCCGACCCCGAGGGTGCCCCGATCGAGCAGCAGGGCCTGGGCTGGAAGAGCAACTACGGCAGCGGCAAGGGCGCCGACACCATCACCAGCGGCATCGAGGGTGCGTGGACCGCGTCGCCCGTCGAGTGGTCGCAGGGTTACTTCGAGGGTCTCTTCGAATTCGAGTGGGAACTCGAGAAGGGCCCCGGTGGTGCGTGGCAGTGGACGCCGGTCGACATGGACCCGGTCGTGCCCGACGCCCACATCGAGGGCAAGATGAACAAGCCCATGATGCTGACCACCGACATCGCCCTGATCCGCGACCCGGTGTACAAGGAGATCTCGCGGCGCTTCTACGAGAACCCCGAGGAGTTCAACGCAGCCTTCGCACGCGCGTGGTACAAGCTCACGCACCGCGACATGGGTCCGGTGACGCGCCTGCTCGGCCCCGAGGTCGCCGAGGTGCAGATCTGGCAGGATCCCGTGCCGGCCGTCGACCACGAACTGGTCGACGAACAGGACGTCGAGCAGCTCAAGGGCGACATCCTCGACTCGGGTCTGTCGAACGCGCAGCTGATCAAGACCGCGTGGGCCTCGGCCGCGAGCTTCCGTGACAGCGACAAGCGCGGGGGTGCCAATGGTGCGCGCATCCGCCTGGCTCCGCAGAAGGACTGGGCCGTGAACGAGCCGGCCGAGCTGGCTCCCGTGGTCGCAAAGCTCGAGACCGTGCAGGAGAACTTCAACAACTCCCAGCGCGGTGACACCCGCGTGTCGCTGGCCGACGTGATCGTGCTCGGCGGCGCGGCTGCCATCGAGGACGCTGCTTCGAAGGCAGGCTACGACGTCACGGTTCCGTTCACGCCGGGCCGCACCGACGCGACCGACGAGATGACCGACGCCGCGTCGTTCGACGCCCTCGAGCTCACCGCCGACGGCTTCCGCAACTACCACTCCGACGAGGCGATCATGCGGCCGGCCAAGGCCCTGGTCGACCGGGCGAACCAGCTCACGCTGACCGCGCCCGAGATGACCGTGCTCGTGGGTGGCCTGCGCGTGCTGGGCGCCAACCACGGCGGCACCGACCACGGCGTGCTGACCGACCGCCCCGGCGAGCTCACGAACGACTTCTTCGTGAACCTCATGAGCATGGACACCGAGTGGTCGAAGTCCGACGAGGGCAACGACGTGTACGAGGGCCGCGACCGCGCGTCGGGCGACCTGAAGTGGACCGCCACCTCGGTCGACCTGATCTTCGGTTCGCACTCGCAGCTGCGCGCCTTGGCCGAGGTCTACGCCGGTGAGGACGCCAAGCAGAAGTTCGTCGACGACTTCGTCGCCGCCTGGACCAAGGTGATGACGAACGATCGCTTCGATCTGACCGCCGTCGCCCGGGCCGAGGGTCCGGAGTCGCAGACGGGCAAGTAGACCCGTTCCGCCGCGGGCTCGGGCCCGTGACGGTGGATGGACGACGGGCGGGGGGCATGGTCCTTCCGCCCGTTCTTCGTGGGTGGTGGTGTCGGAGTGGGTCGGAGTGGGCCATGGACCTTCCGCAGGAGGCTGTGACAAGAGCGAAGGCTCCGTGCAGACCGGTCAGGCCACTTCCGCGGCGGAAGTCCTCCCCGTCGTCTTCGTCTTCCACCTGTCCGCCGAGCCGCTGCGGTGTCCACTCGGGTCA
>CAZQHE010000093.1:0-16113 GCA_964593155.1 uncultured bacterium | reverse complement strand
TGCTCGGTGCCGTGCAGGAATTCCGGGAACGACCACGGCTCGCCGTCCTCGTCGGGGCTGCGGTTCGCCCGGTGGATCCCCTGCAGGTACGAGCGCGCCCGGTCGAGCTGGCCGCGGCGCGCGAGATCGGCCACGTGGAAACCGGTGACCAGCGGCCAGCGTCCCCCGTTGTGGTACTCGTGGGGCTCGTTCTTGAACTCGTAGGAGAAGGTCACCTGCAGGTCGGTCCAGTCCTCGTGGCGCGGGGTGATCACCGGGTGGAAGGCGGGCAACAACCATGAGCCGTCGGTGAGCTCGGCGACGTAGTCGTCCACGGTGCGACACTGTTGGTCGTCGGACACCCCGAACAACGACGCCAGCACGTTGGCGAAGGCGTCGAAGCGATATCCGTAGCCACCGGGCGCGAAGAAGGGCAGCCAGTAGCAGCCCCGCCGGTCGGCCGAGACGTCGCGCGCCTTGGCGTACAGGACTTCGTGGTAGGCCTCGGGCGGGATCTCGTCACCATTCGGATCGATCCAGTAGTTCGCGCGGATGATCCGTTCCAGGCGCGTGGTGCGATCGCACAGCTCGTGGTCGCGGCTTCCGTGGACGTGCTCGTGCAGGCGACAGAACTCGCGCAGGGCCTGCAGGTAGAGCAGCTGGTCGTACAGGACGTAGCCGGCGTGCACGTACTCGTCGGCCCAGTCGCCGGTGGCGGGCACGTACAACAACCCGCGTGCGTTGAACTCCCAGGCACCGAGGAGGAAGCGTACCGCCTCGAGGGTGGGCATGATCGTGTCGAGGAACTCCTCGTCGCCGGTGCGCTCGAAGTACTGACCGCAGGCGACCGAGAACCACAGGTTGGCGTCGACACGGCCGGTGGTGCCGCCATAGCTGATCCGTTCGGTGCGCACGTCGACGTTGCTCGGGATCTCGCCGTGCGGTCCCTGGTGGGCGGCCAGGGTCTCGAGCGTGCGTCGGGTGGTGGCGATCAGGTCGTCCTGGCCCGACGCGAGGGCGGCCAGTCCGGCGATCGATCCGTCGCGGCCCCACACCCGGCGGTAGTTGGCCGTGTTCTCGGTCGCGGCCAGGAATCCGTCCTCGGTGCTGCACGCGACGAGGAGCTCCAGGGCCCGCTCGTAGCCCTCGCGCGAGACGAAATCGTCGCTCAAGAGCGCTCACCGCTCTCGGTCCAGGCGCGGATCCCCTCCAGGACTCCGCGTGCGTGTCCCTGCCGAGCCAGGTACGCGCCTTCGGCGGCCACGGACTTCAGCTCGTCGTCGGCGTTGCCCACGACGATGCCGCGGAATCCCGGCAGGAACAGCTCGCGGTCGTTGGCCGAGTTCCCGCTCACCAGCACGTGGTCGTCGGGAACGTCGAGCTGCTCGGTCAGGTAGCGCGCAGCCGAGCCCTTGTTCACCCCGCGTGGGACGACGTCGAGGTCGCGACGCGAACTGTAGACAAGGTCCGTCGAGAGCCCGGCGCCGTCCAGCAGATCCCGAATGGCCTTCAATTCGCCCGGCGAGGCGTTCTCGAAGTAGTAGCTGATCTTGTACGCCGATTGCGAGGCCGAGGGCTGCGGCCGCAGACCGTCGACGTTCGCGAGCACCTCGCGCACCCGGTCGGCGCTCCAACGCTCGCCCGCCGTGACCGGCCATTCCTCGATCCGATCCCCGCTCGGGTACCACTGGATCTGCGTTCCGACTCCCCCGATCACCGCGATCGGCGCGGGCAGGTCCTCTTCGTGGATCGAAGCCACGACGGAATCGACGAACCGACCCGAGGCGTAGGCCAGATCGAGCCAGGCTCGCGCGCTCTCGTACCACGAGCGGAACTCTGCGAGTGCCTCTTCGTCGCCGAGCAGCGTGTCGTCGACGTCGCTGACGAGCAGGTGCCGCACCGGCGTCGATCGTTCGTCGGCCGCGGCGTCGGCGGGCTTCATCGGATCCCTTCCTCCTCGTCGGCGGTCCAGTACCGGGGACGACCGTAGAAGTCGTAGAGTCGTTCCTCGTAGCGGCGGTTCACCGGCGCGGTGGGGTCGAACTCGGGGCTCTCCTTCATCTTCTCCGAGGTCAGTTCGACCTCGATCCGTTGGTCGGCCCAGTCGATCGACGCCACCCAGTCGAGGGCCACCAGGACCTTGCGGCCGGGCAGCCAGCGGCGCGTGTCGACGACCAGGTAGCGGATCGTCCAGGTGTCGTCCTCGCAGGCGAAGTCGTGCACCTCACCCGCCTCGTCGTCGGTGCAGGCGACGGCGTAACCGGTCACCTCGCGCAGGCTGCGCAGATGTGGATCGGCGGCCGAGCCCGGCTCCTCGAGGCGACCACTCTCGGGACGCGAACGCAGCGGCGCCACCGGGGCCACCGAGTCCATGGCGCCCGGCGTGGCGAGCCAGTAGGGTTGCCAGCCGTAGTGTTCGAAGAGTTCGCTCTCCTTCTGGCGGGAAACCGGTTCGTCCTCGTGGATCTCGGGACTCTTCTCGATCTGTTCCTTGGTCAGGTCGAGGTCGATGGTTCGGTCGTTCCAGTCGATGCCTTCGATCGCCTGCGGGGCGATCAGCACCGTGCGGCCGGGGAGCCATCGTCCCGTGTCCACCACGAGGTAGCGGACGATCCACGCGTCGTCGTCGAAGTAGAAGTCGTGGACACGGCCGACGTCGCCGTCGCGCGCGCGGAATGCATAGCGGGTCAGATCGTCGAGACTGCGGATCATGATTCGAACCCTCCTTGGGCGTTCGCACTACGGTGGAACAGTGGCCAGGAAGGGGCAGGATCGCCGAGGGGACTTCTGCCGGTGTGGCCCAAGGGAATTCCCCGATGCCGGGCGAGGACCGTCCGGCCTAGGGTTCTACGTGAAACGGCCGCGACGAGGCGGCCGGAGACCGTCCCCGATCGAGGTGATGATCCATGAGTGACCTCCTGGTCGCTGCCTTCGCCGGTGCGGTGGCCGTGGTCGCGCTCGCGTTCTCGTTCGTATCGATGCGCAACAGCCGCGACGCGGTGCAGAGGGTCGAGAAGATGGCCGAGGCCCCGCGTGTGGACGACGTCCACCTCCCGACGCGCAACGGACACGATCTCACCCTGGCCGACTTCCGCGGACACCTGACCCTGCTCGTCACGATTCCGGTGCGCGGGGTCGACCGTCGGGAACTCGCGGAACTCGCCCAACTCCGCCACCGTCATGGTGCGGAGCAGCTCGAAGTGGTGGCGATCCCCGTTGGCACCGAGACGGAACTCGACCTGAGTCCCGCGCACGAAGCCGGCGAGATCCCCGTGCTGGCGACGGCGGCGCGCCACCCACTGGCCGACGAGGTCGAACAGACCTTCGGCCGCGTCGATACGCCCTACACCAAGTTGCTGATCGACCAGCGGGGACGGGTGGTCGCGTGCTTCGCACCCGAGACCGATCCACGCAGCGCCGAGTTGTCGCGCGCGATCCGCGAGGCCCTGGCCCCGTCCTGATCGGCGGCGATCAGCCCGCGACCCGCTCGGCCTGTGCCTTGAGTTCGTCGTTGGCCATGATCGCGATCTCCACGCGCCGGTTCTCGCGCCGACCTTCGGGCGTCTCGTTGCTCGCCACGGGCTGGGTCTCGCCGTAGCCCATCAACGTGAACCGCGTGGCGTCGACCTGCTGTTCGGCCAGGTAGTTCGCCACCGACTGCGCGCGGCGCCGTGACAGTTCGAGGTTGTAGTCCTCGCTGCCCTGGCTGTCGGTGTGCCCCTCGATGAGTACGTTCGTGTCGTCGTACTTCTTCAGGATCCGGCCGAGTTCCTCGATGTTCGCGCGGGCGGGACCTTCGAGCGCGGCCTGGTTCGAGGCGAAGAGGATGCCCGAGTCGAAGGTGATCTTGATGCCCTCGCCGATGCGCTCGACCTCGGCGCCCTCGATGTCCTGCCGGATCTCCTCGGCCTGCTCGTCCATGTAGTTGCCGATCCAGGCCCCTGCGGCCCCGCCGATCGCCGCGCCCAGGATGGCGCCCACGGCCGTGTTGCCGGCCTTGTCGCCGATCACCCCGCCGACGACGCCGCCCGCGCCGGCGCCGATGATCGCGCCGGTGCCCTTGTTCGTGGCGCAACCGAGAGGAGCGGCGGCGACGGCGAGCAGCAGAAGGATCGAGATCGAACGCTTCACGGTGGGTCCTCCGATGGGACGAGGGGACGAGCGCAGAGGCGTCAGGATAGACAGACCCCGCGCCGCGCGCAGCACGAAACGCGCCCGTTGCATCGACCGCACGCGACCGGGCGAATCGTTCCTCGACGCCCCCCGGGAAGGCTCACCATGACGGCTTCGATCGTCTGGTTCCGCAACGACCTCCGTCTCGACGACCACGAGCCCCTGCACCGCGCGCTCGACACCGGGGGCCCGGCGACGTGTGTCGTGTGCCTCGATCCCCGGGACTTCGACACGACCCCACTGGGCTTCCCGAAGACGGGACCGTTCCGGGCGCAGTTCCGCCTCGAAGCCATCGCCGACCTGCGCCGGAACCTGCGAGCCCGACGCGGCGACCTGCTCGTACGCTCCGGCCGGCCCGAGGACGTGCTCCCGGTCCTCGCGAGCGAGACCGGGGCCCGGGCCGTCTTCGCCCATGCCGAGATCTGCGACGAGGAGACCCGCGTGGAACGCGCCGTTCGACGGACACTGTTCGACGGCGGTGTGGATCTGGACCTCGCGTCCGGGAACTCGATGTTGCACCCGGACGACCTCCCCTTCGACCACGTGCCCGACGTGTTCACGCACTTCCGGCGGGCGGTCGAACGCGATGCCTCGATCCGCGCCCCGTGGCCGGCCCCGGACGTCGTCGCAGGCCCCGACCTCGATCCGGGCGAGATCCCCACGCTGGCCGGCCTGCGGTTGCGGCTCCCGGCCCGCGACCCACGGACCGCGGTTCCCTTGCGCGGTGGTGAAACCGAGGCCCGGGCCCGACTCGACCACTACCTGTGGGAGAGCGATCACGTCGCTCGCTACCACCACACCCGCAACGGGCTGATCGGTGTCGACTACAGCACGAAGTTCTCACCATACCTCGCGCAGGGATCGATCTCCGCCCGCCGCATCCACGACGAGGTGCGGCGCTACGAAGCCGAGCGCACGGCCAATCGCAGCACGTACTGGGTGATCTTCGAACTCCTCTGGAGGGACTTCTTCCGCTTGACCGCCGAGCAGCACGGCAACGCCCTCTTCCGTCGAGAGGGACTACGCGGGGAACGGCGCGCGTGGAGGCACGATCGCGAACTGCTCGAGCGCTGGATCGACGGCCGCACCGGCGATTCCTTCGTCGACGCGAACATGCGGGAACTGGCGGCGACCGGGTACATGAGCAATCGCGGTCGGCAGAACGCGGCCAGCCACCTGGCCCACGACCTCGGCGTCGACTGGACCTGGGGCGCCGAGTGGTTCGAGAGCGTGCTGATCGACTACGACGTCCACTCGAACTGGGGGAACTGGGCCTACGTGGCCGGCGTGGGCAACGATCCGCGTGTGGGACGTCGCTTCGACACCGCGCGTCAGGCCGCGAAGTACGATCCCGACGGTGGGTACGTGCGCCTCTGGACGGTGCGGGCTCGGCCCTGAGATCGTGCGGGCTTGCCCGGACGTGGCTCACCCCCTAGGGTGTGCGGTCATCCCCTGTCCCGGCATGCACGCACGATCCACGACGTTCTCACTGCTGGCCCTCCTCGCGATCCTGGTCACGACCGTCGGAACGGCCGTCGCCCAGCCCGACGAGCGTCCCCGGCGGCCTTCGGGCCTGGCCCCCACCTGAGTCGGCTGACCCGGCGAGGGCGCACCGCTCCGGGGGAGCGGCCAACGATTCGCGTGGGAGGTCTCGGCCCGCTACGTCGACATCGACGTCGACCGGGCCCGGTACCGCGGCACGCTCATGCACCGCCTGCACCGGCGTCTGAACGTCGGGATCGAGTGGAATCCGGGCGAGAACGAAGTCGGCCCGCTCGCCAACCTGTTCCTGCTGACCGAGTCGCACTTCCGCCCGGCGCTGTCGCTGGGCACGAGTTCCGATCGCATCGGTACCGACGCGGGCGAGACCTCGGTGTACCTCACGGCCGCCAAGCGCTGGCCGTCGCCGCGGGTCCCGCTGTCGGGTTACGTGAGCCTGAACTGGTCGGAGGCCGACGAGGGCTTCAACGTACCCTTCGGGGGAACTCTCCATCTCGGCGAGCGTTTCGACGTCCGTGCCATGTACGACGGCGAGCGGACCCACCTGCTCGGCAGCGTCGGCGTCGGTCGCTTCAGCGTCACCGCGCTCTGGGTGTGGCTGGAGCACGCCGGCGTGTCGGTGTCCACCGGTTTCGGAGGAGAGAATCCGTGAATCGCAGCCTTCTGTTCCTGTTCCTGCTGATCGCCCCCACGGCGGTGGCCGAATGGCCCGCCGATCTGTCGAAGGAAGGCGAGTGCGTCGTGTGCGCGCGCCGCGGGGCCGACCACGGGGCCGAACGCCTCGTCGACTGGCGCGAACACGAGGGCGACCACTTCGGCTTCTGCGCGGAGAGCTGTGCCGAGGCCTTCGACCAGATGCCCACCGGCTACGCGCCGCCGGTGTTGCCGCGCACGGCGCCGGACTTCCGCTGGTCGACGCTCGACGGCGAGGCGATCGAACCCACCGGCCAGAACGCCCTGCTCGTCGACTTCTGGGCCACGTGGTGCACTCCGTGCCTGAAGGTGATGCCCGAGCTCGACGCTCTGGCCCGCGAGTTCGCCGACGACGGCTTCGGAATCGTCGGGGTGTCCATCGACGAGGATCGCGACGATCTCGAGTCCTTCCTCGAACGGCGACCGGTGGACTACGCGATCGTCCACGACGGCGGCGAGGACCCCGCCTGGTGGAAGTTCCGTGTGCCGGCGATCCCCGCCGCCTTCCTGCTCGACGCCGAAGGCCGGATCGTCGCGCAGTGGAACGGCGAGATCGACACCGACGAACTGCGCACCCGGGTCGAGAAGCTCGTGGCGAAGGACTGAATCGCTGCGTTGAGCCGGTCGGGCCGGCGCCGTATCATCGCGCGACCCCTCTCCCGCCCGGAGCTCGCCGCGATGGATCCGAACCCGACCACCTCCCGCCGCACCTTCCTCGGCCGCACCGCGGCGCTCACCCTGGCCGCCGCACTCGCACCCGACCTGCTCCGCGCGCAGGCCGAAGAGGAAGCGGCCGACGAAGCGATCGCGGCCGAGGTCATCCGCCGCGCCGAGATCCTGGCCGGACTCGAGTTCACCGAGGCCGAGCGCGAGCTCATGCGCGAGTCGGTGACCGACCAGGTCGAGAGCCTGCAGGCGATCCGCGCGCTGGCGATCCCGAACGAGGTCCCACCCGCCCTGGGCTTCCGCCCACTGTACGACGATCCGGAGAAGGTCTCGTACGTCTCGGGCTCCGCGCAGAACCGTGTCCAGCACCCGGCCGAGACCCTGCGTGGCGCGATCTTCGGCGAGCGTCCGCGGACGCCACCCACCGACGAGACCGAGCTGCTCTTCTCGCCGATCGAACACCTGTCGGAGTGGATCCGCCGGCGGCAGCTGAAGCCGAGCGATCTGGTCGAGGCGTCGCTCGCCCGACTGGAGGAACTCGACCCCACGCTGCACTTCGTGATCGACCGCACGGCCGATCGCGCCCGCGAGTTCGCGGCCGTGCTCGACGAGGAGCAGCGCGTGGGCACGTGGCGCGGTCCCCTGCACGGCATTCCCTACGGTGCGAAGGACCTGCTCGCCGCGCGCGGCGCACGCACCACCTGGGGCGCGAAGCCCTACGAGACCCGGACCTTCGACTACGACGCCGAGGTCGTGCGCCGGTTGGAGGAAGCGGGCGCGGTGCTCGTGGCCAAGACCGCCGTCGGCGCGCTGGCCTGGGGCGACGTCTGGTTCCGCGAGACCACCCGCAACCCCTGGAATCCCGAGCAGGGTAGCAGCGGGAGCTCGGCCGGCAGCGCCTCGGCCGTGGCCGCCGGCGCCCTTCCCTTCGCGCTGGGCACCGAGACCCTCGGCTCGATCGTCTCGCCGTGTTCGCGCTGCGGCGCCACGGGACTGCGCCCGACCTTCGGCCGCGTGCCGCGCACCGGCTGCATGGCGCTCACCTGGAGCATGGACAAGATCGGCCCCATCGCCCGCAACGTGCAGGACACGGCCTTCGTGCTCGAAGCGATCCACGGAGCGCACGAAGGGGATCCCGAGTCGGTGACCGCACCGCTCGACTGGCGCGGGACGTCGGACTTCTCCATGCGGAAGCTCCGTTTCGGCGCCGCCGAGGAGAACTTCGCCAACGACTACGAGGGTGCCACCTTCGATCGCGCGACGCTCGACGTGCTGCGTGACCGGGGCATCGAGTTCGAGCCGATGACCTTCCCCGACATGCCGGTGGGCGCCATGCTCGTCGTGCTGCAGGTGGAGGGAGCCGCGGCCTTCGACGAACTCACGCGCACGAACCGCGACGACGAACTCGTGCGGCAGGTCGCCAATGCCTGGCCGAACGTGTTCCGCGCGGCGCAACTGGTCCCGGGGGTGCAGTACGTGCAGGCGCAGCGGGCCCGCACGCAGCTCATGCGCGCCTTCGAGGACGCACTCGGCGACCTCGACGGCTACGTCGCCCCTGCCTTCGCCGGGCCGTCACTGTTGATCACGAACCTCACCGGCCACCCGTGCGTGGTCCTGCCCAACGGCTTCCGCGACGACGGCACGCCGACGAGCATCACCTTCATCGGGCGGAACTACGGCGAACCGGCGGTCGTCGCCCTGGCCTCGATCTACCAGGGCGCGACCGACTTCCACCTGAAGAGGCCACGGCTCTGACTCAGGGCGCGTGGCACTCCACGCAGCTCATGTCCCGCCACAGCTCGCCGATGTCCTCGGGGTGCTGGAAGTCCACGCCGACCAGCGACATCATCTGGTCACCCTGCGGCGGCTGCTCGGCCAGGATCACGTGGCAGGCGTTGCAGTCACGAGTGAGCGACTGTCCGGCCTCGTTCACGTGCTCGCCGTTGTGGCAGCGGAAGCAGCCGGGGGCCCACATGTGCCCGGTGTTCTCGGGGAAGGCCTTCCAGTTGGTCTTCATCTGCGGGAAGTAGTTGATCCGGTAGACGTCCTTGATCGCGACCACCGCGGGCTCCACCAGTCCGGCGTGGTCCTCGCCCGCGTACTCCTCACGGATCGTCGTCTCGATCGCTTCGAAGGCTTCTTCCTTCGTCGCGTACTCGTCCTCGAGGACTTCCACACCGAGCCCCTTGATCCCGGGCAGGTCGGGCGAGACCTCCCCGCGGGCCATCGCCGCGTTCATGGCGACCTGGGGCGGCAGGAAGCGGTGTGACGGCCGGTTGTGGCAGTCGATGCAGTCCATCGAGCGCACCTCGCCCTCGGGCGGCTCTTCGTGCGACAGCCCACTGCCCTCGCGCACGTAGGTGCTCACCGAGCCGTCGAGCCGGGTCACGCGGAACCAGTCGATCTTCTGGCGCCGCTCGTCGGTGGCCACGTACTCGATGTCGTTGGCGATGTTCATGTGCCAGTGGATGCCCTCGCGGGGGCCCTCGCGGCCGTCGCCACCGCCGACACGGAGCATGAGATCGAGCCGCGTGTGGGAGTTCTCCTCGTCGGTCAGGTAGTAGTTGCGCGTGATGTAGGTGTCGCCGAAGAACTTCTGCGGCCAGTGGCAGTTCTCGCAGGTGTCCTGCGACGGACGCAGGTTCTTGATCGGCGTGTGGATCGGACGCGGGTACACGTCGGCGGCCACCGCGTACACCTGGTACGCACCACTGATCTTCGACCGGACGAACCACTCTGCACCCGGACCGATGTGGCAGTCCACGCACGGCACGCGCGAATGGGCCGAGTGCTGGTAGGCGGTGTATTCCGGCTCCATGACCGTGTGGCAGACGGTGCCGCAGAACTCGTTGGTCTCGGTGTACTCGTAGGCCTTCAGGCTCCCGAATGCCGACAAGCCCAGGAACACGACCGCGGCGCCGGAGATCCACGCCAGCGCCCGCCGTTGCCGCGCGGCGTTCAGGTCGAGCACGGGCCAGTGGGCGTCCTCCTCGCCACGGGCGCGGCGTCGCCGCTCGCGGAGCGCGCCGAAGAGCGCGACCACGATCCCGATCCCCAGGAACACGGGCAGGACCACGAACGTCACGATGCCCAGGTAGGGATTGTGGTCGCTCGAGGTCATCTCGATCGCCATGAGCAGGAGCGTCACCACGAAGGACACGCCGGCGATCCAGAGACCGACCACGGAGATGGGATTGGCGAAGAGCGAAATGGTGCTGCTGCGATTCCGTCCACCGGAATCGTGTGCGCGAGGTCGATCGTCGTTCAAGGAGTTGCCTTCCGTCCGAAATCAGAACAGGGTCCCGGGATCGTAGGGGACCGGAGCACCCGCAATAAGTGCGATTTCGTGTCCTGTGTACGAGCCTACAGCTCGATCCGGTCGACCACTCCGCCTCGCGGATCGATCGTGTGCACCTCGATCGGCACGTCGGCCCCGGCCCGATCGCGGGCCACGCGGGCGGCCTCGGCCAGCCCGCCGCAGCAGGGAACGACCATCCGCAGCACGGTCACCCGCCGCGGCCGGGCCCCCGCGAAGATCGCCTGGAGCCGGTCGACGGCCTCGTGCAGGTCGTCGAGCTTCGGGCAGGACACCGCCACCGCCCGGTCGGCGAGGTAGTCGCGGTGCAGGTCGGGATAGGCGAAGGGCACGCAATCGGCGCACAGGACGAGATCGCTGTCGGCGAGGAAGGGCGAGCCCGGGTTCAGCAAACGCAGTTGCACGGGCCAGTGACCGAGCCGGCAGGCGGCGCGATCCGGAACCTGAGCGGGAACCGACGCACGCTCGAGGGTTCGCGCCGCCGTTCCGGGGCAAGCACACGCGGCCGGTTCCGCCCCGGCCCGATGCTGGAGTTCCTCCACCGCCGCCGCGTCGAAGGCCTCGGTCTCGCGCGTCTCGAGCGTGATCGCGCCCCGCGGGCACTCGCCCAGGCAGTCGCCGAGACCGTCGCAGTAGCGGTCGCCGATCAACCGGGCCTTGCCGTCGACGACGGCGATCGCCCCCTCGTGACACGCCGGCACGCAGTCGCCGCAGCCGTCACACTTCTCGTGGTCGATCCGGATCACCTGTCGCAGCATTCTCGGGACCTCGCGGGGTTCGGAGTCGCCTCAATCGGATACGCATATCCAATTAAAGCGCCCGCGCGCTTCCGGCCATGTCGAAATCGAGATCTCGAGATCCGGATATGTCAGGCGATGGGCTCGAGCTGCAGGATCCGCGATTCGGCGACCAGATCGTCGGAGCGCCCGGTGAAGGCCCGCAGGTGCTCCGACCGCATGTGCGACTCCCAGTGCGACCCCGAGCTCCAGATCTCGTGGAAGTGGAAGAAGCCGGGATCCTCGAGCGAACGGTGCAGTTCGTACACCTCGCAGCCGGCCTCGGCCCGGGTGGGCATGATCAGCATCTTCAGGGCCGTCTCGAGTTCGGCCTCCATGCCCGGGCGGGCCTGGAACTGGGCCACGATCGTCAGGGCCATGGTCGTGCTCTCCACAGGGGTGGTCGACGGGACCCCGGGTCCGTCCGGTGGTCCTCGCGTAGATTGTGACGCAGTCTAGCCGAAGTCCACGCTCCGGACTCCCCCCGACCCATCCCATCATGCGACCGATCCTCCTCGTGCTCACCCTGATCCTGGCCGCGCCACCCGCGGCGGCGCAGCCGAGCCGGTTCGAGGCCCCCGCCGATCTCTTCTACCTCCATCCCCTGGTGAACTACTCGATCCCGGTGCGCTGGCAGGAGGCCTGGGAACGCCACCGTATGGACCGCGGCGGCCTGCAGGTCACGGTGGGCAGCATCTCGACGAAGGATCTCGCCACGCGGGTCCGGGTCGAGGCCACGGAGCCGGGCGGCGACCACTTCCGCTTCCTCTACCGCCTGGACTGGACGGACAGCCCCCACCTCGACGGTCCCGAGCAGCAGAACTGGCTGGGCATCGAGGTCGGGAACGTCGCCACTCCGTGGGGACGTGTCGGCGCGGAGATCGTGACCAACCCCACGTCGGACAAGGGCGACATCGACGTCGTCCCGGCCTTCGTGTGGACCGACGCCACCCGCCGCGACTACCTGCGCCTCGGCTGGCGCCGCGACGACTTCGTCTACGGCGACAAGAACGACGTGGGGGCGACGCTCGAGGAGGAGGCCGACGGCCCGACGTGGATGGCGCATCTCGAACGGGGCCCCTGGAGCGTTTCGAGTTCGGGCACGGTGCTCAGCCCGGCCGAACGACGCTTTCCCGATCGCGAGCGGTCTCCCGATCGCATCCGGCTGCGGCAGAAGAGGAGCTGGTCGAGTCACGCGCTGCGACACCGCAGTGGTCGGCGCGTGGTCGAACTCCGGTTCGAACACCGTGACTTCGAACGCCTCGAGGTAGCCCCGCCCGGGACTCCGGCATCGGAGGACCGACGTCGCGACAGCCGCTGGCGACACCTGCGACTGGCATGGGAGGAGGACCTCACGCCGGCCTGGCGCGTCCGCGCGCAGCTGCACCGCATGCACTACGACAACGAGTTCGAGACGATCACGCACGAGCGCCGCGAGACCCTGGGCGGCGTCTTCGTCGAGCGCGCGCTCGGCAATGGCCACTGGATCGACCTGGGGTGGATGGGCACCGACTACACGTGGTCCACAACACCCGACTCGGAACTGTACGAAGCCGACCGCGACGACTTCGCGGCCAAGGTCTCGATCGGTTGGACACTGGCCTTCGACGACCGTGGGTGGTTCCGGGCCCTGCTCAGCCACGAACCCGACCCCCAGGACTTCGGCGGCGCGAGCGTGCTGGCCCAGGTCCGGTTCTGATCCCGGAGGTGCTCGACCGCCGGTGGCCCCGCCCCGGCTTCCGACGTCCACCCACGCCGACGTCGGTGCCGCCCCCGGCGTGCGACCGCGCCGCCTCTGCGAGGCTCACGCGACATCGATCCGTCCGAGAGAGAGGCTGCCGCCATGCACACGCGGTCCGCACGCACCGTCGCCGTTCTGCTCTGCTCCGTCCTGTTCGCCGTCGGCTGCGACGACGACGGCAACGGCGCAACCGCCCCCGAGGACGACCGAACGCCGGAAGCCTGGCTGGGGGTCTGGGAACAGACCACGACCACCTCACCGTGTGGCGACGCACCGCGCCTGCGCCGTACCACGTCGGTCGACACGATCCTGATCTGCCCCGAACGCGTGTACATGTTCGAGCAGTTCGACGACTTCGCGGACGAGTGCACCGAGACCTGGAACGGCCGGGCGCTCCGGCTCACCTGTACCGGCACCACGAGTTTCAGCGGCTGCACGGTGGGCTTCTCGGCCGAGGTCGAGGCCGTGCTCGCACCCGACGGCGATTCCTACGCCTTCACCGGATTCTACGACTTCACCACGTCGCTCGAATGCGGCGATCTCTTCGACCGTACCTGCGAGGAACTCGACGGCGAGGCCGTCCGGGTGTCCGACAGCATCGCCGACTGCGACGGCGCCGAACCGCCTCCGCTGGGCGAACTCTCGCTGACCATCGTCGAGACCGACGGCCAGCCGATGCTGCGCCTCGACGAGCGCGTCGTGCAGGTCGCCCGGACCACCGGCGGGTCCTGGACGATCGCCGGCCGCAACTTCCCGCCCGGGCCGACCCAGAGCGTCGTGCTGACCGTGCCCGACGACGTGGCGGTCGGCACGCCCGTCCCGCTCACCCTCGGCGACGACGAGCCGGCGGCGACCCTCGTCTACACCGAGGAACGCGACGGGGAACAATGGGCCCTCGTCGGCTTCGACGGGACCCTCACCCTGGACCGTGCCGACGACGAGAAGATCGTCGGCAGCCTGAGCGGCGAGGGAGCCATGCGCGACGCCCCCGGCACACCGGTGGACTCCGTGCGGGTGAGTGGTGCGTTCGACCTGCGCGTCGACACCGTGGTCCCGCCCCTGCGCCAGGCGGTGATCGACCGGATCCGCGGAGCCGTCCACCGAGCGATCGTCGATCGCTGAGCCGCCCGGGGGCCGATTCCGGACTCAAGATTCCGGTATCCAGGGCCGATTCCGGTCTCAGGCGCCCACCGAGGACACGACGAGGGTGCCCGCGCGAGGACCGACGCGCGCCGGAGACGGTGGAATGACGATGGAATCCCCCTGCGAACATGCCGGAATCGGGCGCTGGGACATCTCCGGCGTCGACCGGGAAATCGACGACGGCACCTACCGGGCCCTCTTCGAACTCTCCGAGGACCCCATGTGGGTGCTCACCCGTGACCGATTCGTCCGGGCGAATGCGGCGGCTGCCCGGATGCTGGGCTACGATTCGCCCCGCGACCTCGAACAGCTCCATCCGGCCGATCTGTCGCCCGCGCAGCAGCCGTGCGGGAGCGCATCGAAGAGCCTGGCCCGGAAGATGACGGAGCTGGCCTACGAGGAGGGAGCGTGCTGTTTCGAATGGACGCACCAGCGACGCGACGGCACCCCGATCCCGATCCAGGTCAGCCTGACCCGAATCACCTTCGAGGGAGGGCCGGCCCTGTTCTGCGTGTGGCGCGACCTGACCCCTCTGAAGCGGGCCCAGCGTGCGATCGAGGATCGGGAACGCAACTTCCGTGCGTTCTTCGAGGGCATCGACGACATCGCGGTGGTCACCGACCTCGACGGCACGATCGTGTACGCCAATCGGCGGCTCGAGGAACGGCTCGGGTACGACCTCGGCGACGTGCTGGGCACGAATCTGCTCCGTCTGCACGCTCCCGAGCACCGCGAGGAGGCCGCCCACGTCTTCGCCGAGATGGTCGACGGCCGGCGCGACCACTGTCCGCTGCCCCTGCGAACCGTCGAGAGGCGACCGTGGCCCACCGAGACCCGCGTATGGCTCGGGAAGTGGAACGGCGAGGACGCGGTGCTCGCCGTGTGCAAGGACCTGAGCAAGGAGCAATCCGCCCTGCAGCGCTTCGAGCGGCTGTTCCGCGCGAATCCGGCCGCCATGGCGCTGAATTCGACCGACACCGGCGTGTTCCTCGACGTCAACGATGCTTTCGTCGCGCGCCTCGGGTACGGACGCGACGAGGTGATCGGCCGCAGCGCTCGTGACCTCGGACTCTTCGTCGACCCCGTCGGCCATCGCCGGGTGACGGAGGAGCTCGTGGAACGCGGCTGCATCGCCGACGTCGAACTCGACGTCCGCACCCGCGACGGACGAATCCTGCACGGCGTGTTCTCGGGAGAACTGATCGACGATCAGGGAACGCCCGAAGCCCTGACGGTGATGATCGACATCACGGATCGCAAACGCGCCGAGAGGAGTCTGCTCGATCAGGAGGAGCTGTTGCGCTCGACCGTCGACTCGATCGACGACCTCCTCTTCGTGCTCGACGCCGACGACCGCTTCACCGCGATGCCGCAGACCCCGGCCGAGAGCACGCTCTACGTTTCGCCGGACCGTTTCGAGGGACGCCACTTCACCGAGGTGCTACCTCCTGCGGTCACCGCCCCCCTGGCGGCGAGCATCGCCGAACTCCGGCGCGGCGGCCGGACGCAGAGCTTCGACTACTCGCTGCCGATGGACGGGGTGGAACGCTGGTTCAGCGCCCGGCTGTCGCCGCGCCGCGGCCCCGACGGCGAGTACCTGGGAACGACGATCGTCGCCCGCGACGTCACCGAACGCGTGCGGACCGAGAAAGCCCTGCGCCTGGCCCACGAGCGCCTCGAACGGAAGAACGCCATGGCCCGCGATCTCGCCGAGAGGGCGAATCGCGCGAACCGGGCCAAGAGCGAGTTCCTGGCCAACATGAGCCACGAGATCCGCACGCCCCTCAACGGCGTGATCGGCATGACCGACCTGCTGCTCGACACCGAACTCGATGAACAACAGCGGGAGTACGCCGAGACCGTCCGCACGAGCGGCGAAGTCCTCCTCGGAGTGATCGACGACATCCTCGACATCTCCAAGGTCGAGGCCGGCCGCCTCGAACTCGAGTGCATCGATTTCGATCTCGAGCGACTGGTAGGTGACTTCTCGACCGTGATGGGCTTCGAGGCCGACAGCCACGCGCTGGATTTCGCGTGCCGGATCGCTCCGGGCACCCCGACCTTCCTGCGGGGCGACCCCGCGCGCCTACGGCAGATCCTGGTGAACCTCACCGCGAACGCCTTCA
>CAZQHE010000092.1:4358-16226 GCA_964593155.1 uncultured bacterium | reverse complement strand
CGCCTTCGGCTCGCTCCAGCAGGTGCTGGCCTTCGCCGATGTCGACGACGAGGTCTGGGTGGCGGCCGGCACGTACACGCCGAGCACCACGGACGATCCCGACGCCAGCTTCGTCCTGCGTTCGGGGGTGGAGGTCTACGGCGGCTTCGCGGCCACCGAGAGCCTGCGCACGCAGCGCGACCTCGCCGCCAACCCGACGGTCCTCAGCGGCGACCTGGGCGTACTCGGCGACGGCGCGGACAACAGCCGTACCGTGGTCGTGATCGAGAACGCCGACAGCACCACGGTGCTCGACGGCTTCGTGGTGACGGGCGGGGCGGGGCTCGGCACGCGGGGAACGGCGAGCGGCGTCTTCGACGGTGTCCGTGGCGGCGGGATCCTGGTGCAGAACGCACAGCCGCGGCTGGCGAACCTGCGCCTCGTCGCCAACGGCTCGCGCGACGTCGGCATGTGGGGCGGCGGGCTCGCCGCCATCGGACCGGAGGCGGCGCCGCGCCTGACGAACGTGGTGATCGCCGAGTGCACGGCCGAGCGCGGGGGCGGCCTCTACGCCAACCGCGCGCTCACCGCGACCAACGTCACGCTGTACGGCAACGTCGCCGGCGAACCCCAGCTGGGCGACGACGGTGGGGGTGGCGCGTTCTTCGCGCCCGGCGCCGACGTCGTGCTCGCCAATACGCTGGTCTGGGCGAACACGGTGGTGGGCTCGGTCGTCGCCGGCCCGTCGCCGTGGGTGCTCGACAGCGGGACGGTCGAGGTGACGCATTCGCTGGTCGAGACCAGTGGCGGATCCGGAGACGACTGGACCCCGGATCTGGGGACCGACCTCGGGAACAACCTCGATCTCGACCCGCGCCTCGTCCATCCGCCCAGCGGAGACCTGCGCCCCTTCCCCGATTCCCCGGCCGTCGATGCCGGCGACTCCACGCGGGTGCCCGACGGTGTCGACCGCGACGTGGAGAGCCGACCGCGGATCTGCGGCTCCACCGTCGACATCGGCGCGCACGAATCGCAGGGGATCGACTGCGGTCCCTTCGACGGCATCTGGCGCGTGGCGACCACGGGCACCGACTCGAGTGCGGGTCTTCCCGACGAGCCCTTCGCCTCGCTCGCGCGTGCGGTCGAGGTGGCCGCGCCGGGCGACACGATCTCGATCGCCGACGGTCTCTACGAAGGCCCGTCGAACCGCGACGTCGACCTGCAGGGCAAGACCCTGGTCATCCGCTCCGCCTCGCGCGATGCCACCGCGGTGGTGTTCGACCTCGACGGCGCCGACGGTGTGTTCTTCGAATCCACCACGCCCGACAGCACAACCGGGCCGGTACTCGAAGCGCTCACCTTCCGCAACGGCGACCGCGCGGTCGAGGTGCGTGGCATCCCGCCCTTCGTGGAGCCGGCCGACCCGACCTCGGCCACGATCCTCGACTGCCGCTTCGAGTCGAACGCGGTCGGCGTGGAGGGATTCTGGAGCACGCTGGCACTGCGGTCGTCGGTCTTCGTGGGCAACACCACGGCGGGCGTGCGCGCCGAGGCCTCGGGCATCGACGACGACGGCGGCGTGTACCGCGGCAACACCACGGGCATCCGCAGCGTGGAGTTCGCCTTCGAGTCGTGGGAACGGTTGCAGGTCGCGAACGCCGACGTCGTGGCCAACGACACGGGCATCTCGCTCGTCTCGGCTGGCAGCACGTCGCTGATCGCGTCGTGCCGGGTGGATTCGAACACCACGCGGGGGCTCGCCCTGTCGGCCGATTCGTCGGACACGGTGCGCGTGCGCGACACCGAACTGCGCGGCAACGCCACGGGCATCGTCACGGAGACCTTCGTGCGCCTGGTCGTGGAGGACTCGCGGATCCTCGACGGCACGGGCGACGGGTTGCAGGCCGGCGCGTCGGTGCCGTTCCGGCTCGAGCGCACGGCGATCGCACGCAATCAGGGCTGGGGGGTGACCACGGGCACGGGCGGCCTGCCGCGCACGAGCACTCCGGCGCGCACGACCATCGACGACACCGACGACGCCGCGCGCGTGCTCGACTGCGAGATCGTCGACAACGCGGCGGGCGGCCTGAAGACGTCGGCACCGCTCGTGTTGGTTCGCGACACGGTGGTCGCGCGCAACGGCGGGCGCGGGCTCGAGGCCGTTCCCGCGTCGCAGCCCTCGAGCCTCGACGTGGTCCGTGCCACCTTCGCCGACAACGGGGCGGTGGCCGTGTTCGCCGACCACGACTCGGTCACGGTGGCCAACACGATCGTGGTGTCGAACACCGGGGCGGCCTACGAGTCGTCGGTGGGCACGGTGCCGGTGGTCACGTGCACGAACGTGTTCGACAACGGCAGCGACTACGGCGGCTTGCTCGACGGCCTGCTCGGAGAGAACGGCAACATCAGCGCCGATCCGATCTTCTGCGACCCGAACGGTGGCAGCTACACGCTCGTCTCCACCTCTCCGTGCCTGCCGGATTCCCCGACGGGTGATCCCGCCTGCGGGCGGATCGGCGCGCGCGACCAGGGCTGCGCGGCCGAACCGATCGTCGCCGGTGTCGAGGACATTCCGGAGGATCAGGGAGGACAGGTCCGGGTCACGTGGAGCGCCAGTGCCTTCGACACGCTCGGCTTCGACGTGACGATCACCGGCTACGGCGTGTACCGGCGTCAGGACGCGCCCACGAAGACGGCGCCCGAGGGCCGTCCCAAGCTGCTGGGCTGGGACTTCGTGGCCACCGTTCCCGCCCGCGGCGACGAGGGCTACCAGCTCGTGGCCGACACCCTGTGCGACTCGACGATCGTCGACGGCGACTGCTGGTCGGCCTTCTTCGTGTCGGCGATGACCGCCGATCCCTTCGTCTTCTTCGACTCGCCGGTCGACAGCGGCTACTCCACCGACGACCTCTCGCCCGAGGCGCCCGACCAGCTGGTGGTGTCGTACACCGGCGACGGCAACCAGCTGTCGTGGAACCCCTCGACGTCGACCGATCTGGGCGGCTACGTGGTGTTCCGCACCGACGATCCGGCCGCCGTGCCCGACCCCGGCGCCGAACCCTTCGCGACCACGGTCCTGCCGGGCTTCGCCGACACCGACTTCGGTGGCGGCAGTCCGTGGGCCTATCGCTACTGGGTGGCCGCGAGGGACTTCGCGGGCAACCTCAGCGCGCTGGCACTTCCGGTGACGACCACCGACACACCGGCCGCGCCGATCGGAGCGGTGGAGCTACGACCCAACGTGCCCAATCCCTTCAACCCGGCCACCACGCTGAACTTCTCGACGGTGCGCACCGGGCGGGTGCGGCTGACGATCTACGACTCCGCTGGCCGCAGGGTGCGCACGCTGGTCGACGCACGGCTGGAGGCCGGCCACCACGAACGGCGATGGGACGGGCGCGACGACACGGGCACGTCGGTGGCGAGCGGAGTCTACCGCGCCCGCCTGCAGGCGAACGGTCGCACGCTCTCGCGTTCGATGCTGCTGCTGGAATGACGGGCGCGGATCAGCCGCCGGCGCGCTTCGCCGAATGGCCGCGCGCGCGGAGCTCGTCGACGACGAGGTCGACGTGGTCGCCCTGGATCTCGATGCGGCCGTCCTTGGCCGTGCCGCCGCTGCCGCAGCGCTGCTTCAGTTCCTTGGTCAGGGCAGCCAGCGCGAAGGCATCGAGCGCCACGCCCTCGACCACGGTCACGGTCTTCCCCTTGCGTCCCTTGGACTCGCGGCGCACGCGGACGCGGCCGTCGCCGGTGACGGCGCCGGCGAGGGTGTTGCACGCGCAATCGTCCACCGGGCGCCCGCAGTCGGGGCACATGCGGCCGTGGTCGGTCGAGTAGACCAGGCCATCACCGGAATCACGTTTGCGCTTGGCCATGCGAAGGAGTATCGAAGCGGGAGATCCGAAGGAGCGTGCCGCAGCGTAGGGGAGCGCGAGGCGGGACGCAAGGCGCCGCGCACGCACCGGGAGACCACCATGACACGGGTCCTGCGGGCCGGACACGACGACCTGGAACCGGCGGTCGAGGCGCTGCGACGCGGCGGCCTGGTCGCCTTTCCCACCGAGACCGTCTACGGCCTCGGTGCGCGCGCCGACGACCCCGCGGCCCTCGAGGCGATCTTCCGCGCCAAGGGCCGGCCCCACGACAATCCGCTGATCGTGCACGTCGCCTCGATCGACGCCGCGCGCACGGTGCTCGCCACCTGGCCCGAGAGCGCCGAACACCTCGCCCGGGCCTTCTGGCCGGGCGCGCTCACCCTGGTCGGCGAGCGGCGAGCGGAGTTTCCCGCGGCGGTCAGCGCCGGTCTCGACACGATCGCCGTACGCGTGCCCGACCATCCGGTCGCCCGGGCGCTGCTCGAGGCCGCCGGACCGGTGGCCGCACCGAGTGCCAACCGCAGCGGACGACCGAGCCCGACCACGGCCGAACACGTGATCGACGACCTGGGCGATCGTATCGACGTGGTGATCGACGGCGGCCCGTGCCGGGTGGGGCTCGAGAGCACGGTGGTCGACGTCACGGTCGATCCCCCGCTGGTGCTGCGACCGGGCGCCGTGCCGGTCGAAGCGTTGCGCGCGGTGCTCGGCGCGGTGGACCTGCACCCGAGCGTGGAGGTGCCGACCGAGCCGACCGACGCCCGCGCTCCCGGGATGAAGTACCGCCACTACAGCCCGCGCGCACCGCTGCACTTGATCGAGGGAACGTCCGAGGCGGTCCGCCGCCACCTGACCGCGCTCGCCGCCGAGGATCCCACGGTCGGCATCGTCGGTCTGCAACTCGGCGCCACCGGCGACCGCGTGGTCTCGTTCGCCGACCTCGAGGCCTTCGCACACGATCTCTACGCGGCTTTGCGTGCGCTCGACGCCCGCGGCGTGTCGCGCATCGTGGTGGGGACGGTGGCCGACGAAGGTCTGGGACGGGCGATCCTCAACCGCCTGCGCAAGGCGGCCACGCGCGTCGAGCGGGTCTGAACCGCGCGATCAGCGGGTCGACATCGGCTCGACGATCCGCGCCAGCTTCAGCAGGCGCGAACTCAGCCGCAGGCCGCTGGCCTCGGTGGCGGCCAGGTTCACCTCGAACCGCAGACGGTCGTTCTCCACGAAGAAGTTCAGGTGGCCACCGTCGGCGGCGAATCCCTCGCGGTGGGCGACCGTCAGCACCGGCAGGGGCGTGAGCACGTCGATCGCCGCGCGGTAGTCGTCGGGGTCGTCGGAGGAGACGAACACCAGCCGGCAGTCGACGAGGTCGTCGGCGCGCATGGAGCGCAGCACGCGGAAGGTGGTGACGTCGTCGGACGAACGGAACACCTCGTCGAGCTCCGGGCCGAAGGGATCGGAGCCGAGCACGCCGATCCGCACCGCGTCGTTCTCGCCCGCGGTCACCGAGTCGGGCCAGTCGACGAACTCCAGGAAGTGGTACAGGAAGGCTGCCTTCACCAGGGCCTCGCGTCCTTCCCCTCCCGCGCGGGCCGAAGGCGGAGCCGTCGTCAGCGCGGCCAGCAGCACGCACACCACCAGACCCACCGCAGCGACGAGGCTGCCGTGGTCGGTCCCGGTCGAGCGACCGGATGGGTGTCGGTGCGCGTGCACGGTCGCGGTCTCCTCAGGTCAGGACCGGTAGGGGCGAGGACCTGCGGTCGCCCCTGAAGATCCGCTCGTGGTCGACCACGCGGAGCAGCCTCACATCGAAGATCTGGTTGCCGGACGCGTCCACCCGGGCCGAGATGGCGCCTCCGTGCTCGCGGACCACGGCCCCGGCCAGGGCCAGTTCGAGTTCGAGGCTCCCGGTGTGGTTCTCGAGCGACGGCACGTAGAAGTCCTCGAACAGGTACGGAGTCCAGTTCGCGTCGGCCGCCGAACCGTCGTCGCGGATCTGCATCTCGACGGTGTCCGCCGTGGCGAGCCAATCGACCTCGAGCGTCCCTTCGGCTTCCAGGCCCCCGATCGTGTGTTTCAACAGGCTGCGCACCACCAGTTGCAGCTCTTCGGGATCTCCCTCGACGGTCAGGTCCGAGGTCGAGGTGCGCACGACGCGGATCCGCTTGCTCTCGATCCGCTCGGCTTCCTCGTCGAGGCAGCGGTCGACGACTTCGCCCAGGTCCACGGCCTCGAGGTCCAGGGGAACGCGGCCGGCCTTGTACTCGCACAGACGCAGGGCACGGTCGATCATCGTCTCCAGGCGCTGCGCGCCGCCGAGGATCGTCCCGGCCAGCTCGAGGAGATCGGGTCGGTCGGCCAGCTCCATCTGCAGCAGGTTCGCCGGACACGCGATCGCGGTCAGCGGGGTGCGCGTCTCGTGCGCCAACAGGGCCAGGAACTGCCCCTTGAGGTCGTCGACCTCCTCGACCGACCGCAGCCGCAGGTACACGTCGAGCTTGGCCCGCAGCTCGTCGCCGGAGAAGGGTTTGGTCACGTAGTCGTCGGCGCCGGCCTCGTAGCCCTCGAGGCGTTCCTCGAGCATGGCCTTGGCCGACACCAGGATCACCTTCGTGTGGCGCGAGTGCGGATCGCTCTTGACGCGGCGGCAGGTCTCGTAGCCGTCCAGGCCGGGCATCATGATGTCGAGCAGGATCACGTCGGGCCGGAAGCGGGGAATCGTGTCCAGTGCCTCCTCCCCCGATCCGACGACGACGAGATCGTAGTCGTCCTCGAGGTACTCCATGACCACGATCCGGTTCATGGGGTCGTCGTCGACGGCGAGGATGCGTGGCAGGCGGTTCATGCGGGGTCTCCCGGTCGTGGGGCCGGATGGTGTCGGTGGGTCATCGGACGGCCTCCGTGGTGGGTTCGAGCGGCAGTTCGACCACGAAGACCGCGCCGCCCTCCGGATGGTTGTGGGCGTGGATCCGGCCGTGGTGCACCGCGACGATCTGGTCGCAGATGGCCAGCCCCAGACCGGTGCCACCGGCACCGGTCCGGGTGGTGCTGCCCTGTTCGAACATGTGGAAGATGCGTTCGAGATCCTGCTCGGGAATGCCGATCCCCTCGTCACGGATCTCGATCACGGCGCTCTCGTCGTCGAAGCGCAGGCTCACCCACACGTGGCCCTGCGGGGGCGAGAACTTCGCCGCGTTGTGGATGATGTTGTGCAGCACCTGCAGGATGCGGTTGCGGTCGATCGTCAGGATGGCGTCGTCGTGCATCTCGAGGTGCAGCGTCATGCCCCGGTTGCTGAACAGCGAGCGCGATTCGTCGACGGCGTTGCGGATCACGGCGCCGAGGTCGTGCGGGCCGAACTCGAACTTCATCTTGCCGGCCTCGAGCTTCGACAGGTCCAGCAGCTCGTTCAGCAGCTCCAGGAGCCGGTCGCCCGACTCGAGGATGTGGTCGAAGTATCCGGGCAGCTTCTCGGTGCGTCCCTCGGCGCCCCTCTTCTTGCCCAGATCGGCGAAGCCCAGGATGGCGTGCATGGGCGTGCGCAGCTCGTGCGAGATGTTGGCCAGGAACTCGTTCTTGGCGCGGACGGCGTCCTCGGCGTGCTCCTTGGCCCGGGTGAGCTCGGCCGTACGCTCTTCGACCCGCGACTCGAGCTGGTCCTGGTGGTCGCGCAGTTCGCCGTCGCGTTCCTGGATCCGGCCCATCATGGTGTTGAAGCCGCGGATCAGCGTGGCGATCTCCTCGGCCGTGTGCTCGGCCGCGCGCAACGAATAGTCCTCTTCGCGGGTGATTCGGCGCGAGGTGTCGGCGAGCTCCTGCAGCGGGCGGGCGAGCGCGGACTGGATGCGCCGGGCGACCAGGACGGCGATCCCCACCGCCGCCACGAGGATCGCCCCGAGCGTGAATGCGAAGCGTAGCGAACGTTCCCACACCGGACTGAGATCGGTGACCACGTGCAGCGTCCCGAGCGTGCGCCCTCGGCTGGCGATGGTCTGGGTGGCATGGTGGCGACCCCGCGGAGCACCGCTTCCGTTCGGATGCTCGCGCCGGTAGGTGGCCATGGTGTCGCCCTCGGCCGTGACCAGGGACGCGAACTGGACGTGCGGCACGGGGTCGAGCGTGGCGAGGGTCTCCCGCGCGGTGATCTCGTCCTCGAACACCAGCGGCGCGTGCAGGCTCTGCCCGACCACCTCCGACAGCAGATCGACCTCGTTGCGCAGCGAGCGTGAGGTCAGATAGGTCTCCAGAGAGATCACCGCGGCCGACACGATCAGCAGCTCGCCGATGGTGAGTGCCAGCAGGGCAACGAGGATCTGGCCTCGGATGGATCGCGGTCGGCGCACGCGTACTCTTCGGCTCGGGGGCGTGGAAGCGGTCGTCGCGTCGGGAATCGGCCCGTCGGATCCCGACCTTGAGGTCTGATGTCTCCGGTCGGGGGCCGGGCTTGACCCTACGGACGGCGAGGAGCACGCTCGGACGTCCACGGGACATCGATCGCCCTCACGGGGAGGCACACGCCATGCTGCACGACTTCGCGGAACGAACCGCCCTGGTCACCGGCGCCAGCAGTGGAATCGGACGGGCCACGGCGCTCCTGGTGGCCCAGCGCGGGGGCCGGGTCGTAGCCACCGGCCGCAACCAGGCCGCCCTGGAGGTCCTCGAGGACGAGGCCTCGGGTGCCGACGGTCACCTCACCCGTTTCCCCGGTGATCTCACGGACCCGGGCTTCCGCGAGCGTCTCGTGGAGTTCGCCACGGCCGCGGGTGGCGACTCCGGCCTCGACCTGCTCGTCAACGCCGCCGGCATCATCGGCAGCGGCAGCACCGAGGCCACCACGCTCGAGAGCTTCGACCACATGATGGACATCAACGTCCGCTCGCTCTTCGACCTCACGCGCCGCGCGCTCCCCGCACTCGAAGTGGCGAAGGGAGCGATCGTGAACGTGAGCAGCGTCACGGGCACGCGCGCCTTCCCCGGCGTGCTGAGCTACTGCGTGAGCAAGGCCGCGGTCGACCAGATGACCCGGTGCATGGCCCTCGACCTGGCGCCGAAGGGCGTCCGTGTGAACGCGGTGAATCCGGGGGTGGTGCGCACCAATCTGCACCGCGCCGGCGGCATGGACGAAGACACCTACGCCGCCTTCCTCGAGCGTAGCACCGACACGCACCCGCTCGGACGGCCCGGCGAGCCCGAGGAAGTGGCCGAGCTGATCGCCTTCCTCGGCTCGGCACGCGCGGGGTGGATCACCGGCGAGTGCGTGGCGATCGACGGGGGACGCGCGCAGACCTGCGCACGGTGAACGATCCCGACCGGCGGTGAAGGGCTTGCCCCGCCGGTACCGATTCTGCACGATGGGGGCGATCCGTCGTGCTACGATGGACCACGGCTCTTCCCGCTCGTTCGCCGTCCCGAGCGTTTTCGCCGAGACGCACGGGGCCACTCGCCACCTGAACTTCGCGCCCCCGCGAAGGATGGGAGCCGTGCCGTGGAGCCCCTGAAGTGGATTCGTCTCTCTGTCCTCTTCCTCTCGCTCTCACTGTTCCTCACCAGCTTCTTCCTCGACGCCCATGCGCGGCCTGGTCCGCGCGAACGTGACCCGGCCAGCTACGACCTCGTCGTGCCCGGCCCGGGGACCATCCTCACCAGCACGACGACGGCCGATGCGCTGCTGCGGCGCGAATCGGCCGGGCCCGACACCTTCGATCTCTACGGCGGACCGGCCCGCCCGCTGCGCGATCCCGACGGAGTTCCCGGCAGTGGCGACGAGTACGTCGAGGGCCGCTTCGAGAGCCCCGACGGGCTGCCGGCCGGACTGGGCCCTGGACCGGGCGACTGGACCGGCGTCGACCGCACCGACGTTCCGAACCGCTGGCACGTGAGCACCTTCGGGGCCGACAACCTCGGGGCACACGGCGCCGGCAACCGGGCCATGTGGGCCGGACTGCCCGCCGGCACCGTCGAGACCGCCGGCTGGGCCGCCGCGCCCGGCTACGGCAACGACTGGACCGCAATCCTGCTGTACGAGTCCGCCCCGATCGTCGACCGCCAGCAGGGCCAGACCGTCGACCTCGACTTCGTCTTCAACCACGACACCGAGCCCGGCTACGACTTCTTCCGCGTGGAGTACGAGCGGGCCGGCAGCTGGGTCACCGTGTTCTCGATCGACGGCACGAACAAGGATCCCGGCACCGGCGAGTTCGCCGTGCCGGGCGTGCAGTACGCCGCGCTGGGCGCAGCCGACCCGATCGTCTACGCCGGCGACGACTACGGCCAGGGCGATCGCATCCGCGTACGCCTGGTCTTCGCCTCCGACGCCGCCTACTCCGACGAGGACGGACTGTTCGACGGCGACGGCGCCGTGCAGCTCGACGACGTGGTGCTGACCACGAGCCAGGGTACGTTCACCGAGGACTTCGAGGGCGCCGGGCCGTACCTGTTCGAGCCCGCGACGACGCCGATCTGCGGCGACTTCTCGAACGTCTTCGTCCGGGCGACCGACATCGACCCCTGCGCGGAGAACGTCACCCCGCAGCTGAACTTCATCGACTTCGGGCAGGCCCCGCCGAACGGTCCCGGCGCGAGCGGCACCGTCAGCACCGGCGGGTCGCTGTCGCCGAACTGGGACTACGGGATCCCGGGCGGATTCGTGAAGAACTACACCGGCGGGCTCGACGGGGTGTCGCTGCACAACGAGGTCTGGAGTCCGGAACTCGCGTGGGATCTCCTCGGGCCGGAGGACGACGGACCCGACATGGTGGGCGCGCGGCTCGAGTACTCGTCGTTCTGGCACCGCAGCACGAGCAGCTTCATGGTCGAGACCTGGGCGGTGCGGGCCTTCCGCGACGGCGCGTGGGGGCCCTGGGTCGACAGCAACTTCGTGTTCTTCGTGCCCGGCGGCAGCTACGACCGCTTCCGCCACGACCTCACGGCGCTCCTGCCGCCCGATCCCGAGAAGATCCAGGTGGCGCTCGGCGTGATCGACGTGGCCGAGAGCTTCGGCCTGCCGGGAGACGACGCCACGCCCGCGCCGTTCTACGACGACGTGCGCGTGTCGAAGTTCCGGATCGGCGGGATCGCCCTGTGGGCGCGGACCGTCGACCTCGCGAACGACGCCTTCCCGGTGAGCGGTTCGATCGACGTGTCCACCGCCGCGGCGCGCGACGCCCTCGACGTGCGTTTCGACATGGCGCGCGACATCAACTTCGGCTATGGCGCGACGATCGTTCCCGGCGACTCGGTCCTGGTCCGTGCGAACCCCGTGATCGGCGGCACCACGATCGCCGACCTGCGCATGAAGTGGGCGCTGCGCCTCAACCCGGCCTTCGAGTCGGGCCTCCGCCAGGTGCCCTCGCGCGACGTCGACGAGAACGTCACCACCGGCACCTTCGTCGATGGCGTCGAGATCTGGACGGGCGAGGTCGTGGCCGACAGCGCGCGGACGCCCTCGGGAATCAACAGCGACGACCTGTTCTTCGCCGACCTGCCCGACGAGGACTTCCTCTACCCGGGCGACGTGCTGCACTACCACTTCGAGGCGGTCGACAGCGACGGACGGGTGACCACGCTGCCCACGGACACGGCCGGCTTCGGTCAGTGGGATGCGATCGGGGGCAGCCCCTACACCCGGACCTTCACCGTGCGCGCCCTGCCGACGATCACCGACGCCCAGGGCAGCCAGCCGTCGATCCTCGTGGTCAACGACTTCGGTCGCCGCGGCAACGAAGAGGAGCTGGTGTTCGCCTTCGCCGATCTCGGCCTGGCCGAGGGTGTCGACTGGGACAGCTACACCGTGCAGGGAGCGAGTTCGGCCGTGTCGAACGGGATCGGGTCGGCCGCGGCGGACAACGCTCTGGGCGACCGACGGGGCCACGGCGCGACCGTCGCCCAGCTCGCCGGCTACCAGACGATCGTGTACCTGAGCGGAAGCCTGACCAGGAACCTCATCAGCGACGGTTCCGACGACGCGGGGAACGACAAGAGTCCCGACCTGGGCGTACTGAGCGGATGGAAGCAG
>CAZQHE010000092.1:0-4348 GCA_964593155.1 uncultured bacterium | reverse complement strand
GTCCGCGGCACACCGTGTACTTCGGATCGTCGCTCGTCGCCGGACTGGTGTCCGACAGTCCCGTCGACGGCGCGGCCTACGCCGCCGACGTGATGGGCGTGCGTGCCGAGAGCTTCGACGTGGCTTCCGCCATCGGAGGGCAATCGAACCCGCGGGTGATCCCGACCGGGGCCGCGCCGGCCTTCGACACCTCGTTCCTCGCCTACGCGGGGTGTCGGGGATTCCTCGACGAGATCGTGCCCCACGCCGCGGAGGCCTTCGCCTCGCACGGTTTCGTCGACCCGTCGAGCGGGACGGTCTTCGCCGGACCGGCCGCCGGCGTCGTCCACGACCGCACCGTCGCAGGCGATCGCAAGGTCGACGTGACCTTCCCCGTAGGGCTCTCCTCGATCCGCGACGACCTGTCGCGGGCGGTGGGGGCGAGCAGCACCCGCGCCCGCTTGCTGCAGGACGTGCTCGACCACCTGGGCACGCCGACGACCGCGGTCGACACGCCGGCGCTCCGCAGCGCCTCGCTCGCCGTGCACCCGACGCCGTTCAACCCGAGTACGCAGGTGGTCTTCGTGCTGCCGCGGGCCGGAGTCGACGCGACGGTCGAGGTCTTCAACGTGCGCGGTGAACGCGTGCGCGTGCTGCACGACGGGGCAGCCCCGAGCGCCGAACTGCGCCTGGACTGGAACGGTCGCGACGACCGCGGGTCGGCGGTCGCCAGCGGTGTGTACCTGGTGAAGGCGACGACCCTCGGCTTCGCCGACACGAGGAAGGCCGTTCTCGTGAAGTAGCTTCTACAAGTCGATCGAATCGCGACTCTTCCCCAGGAGCGTCGTCCACGCCGTCGCCGGGGCGTGGACGATCCACTCGCCCCTACGTTCCGTCCCCTGGACGGAAGAAACGGAGAGCCATGATCTGGCGTCCACTCACTGTTCCTGCCCTTCTCCTGTTGCTGCTCGTCCCTCCCTCGCTCGGTCTCGCTGCCGAGCGGACCCCGGAGTCCCCGGATCGAGACGAGCGTCGCATCGTGTCCGCACCGGGCACCGTGATCACCAGCACCACGAGTTCGAAGGCATTGCTGCAGCGCTCGGCGGCCGGTCCCGACACCTTCGACCTGTACGGAGGTCCGGCGCGTCCGCTGCGCGATCCCGACGGCGTGCCGGGCACCGGCGACGAGTACGTCGAGGGCCGCTTCGAGACCCCCGACGGCAACCCCGCGGGTCTGAGCCAGGACCCGGGCGACTGGACCGGCGTCGATCTCACCGAGAAGCCGAACTACTGGAGTGTCGACACCTTCCGTGCCGACAACCTGAACGACAACGGAGCCGGCAACCGGGCCATGTGGTGCGGACTGCCGGCCGGCAGCCCCGAGACCGCCGGATGGGTCGCGGCCCCCGGTTACGGCGACAACTGGAACGAGTCGCTCCTGTACGAGTCGGCACCGATCGCCGATCCCACGCAGGGGCAGACGGTCGACCTCGACTTCGTCTTCAACCACGACACCGAGCCCGATTTCGACTTCTTCTACGTGGAGTACGACTCGGCGGGGATCTGGGTGCAGGTGCTCGAGATCGACGGGACCAACCGCGACCCGTCGACGGGGGACTTCCCCGCCCCCGGCGTGCGCTTCTCCGAGTTGCCCGGCGTTCGGCCCATCGACTACGGCGGTGACGACTACGGGGGCTTCGGAGATCCGCGGATCCGCATCCGGCTGCGCTTCGCGTCGGACGGCGCCGTGTCCGACCAGTCGCCGCTCTACGGCGAGGTCTTCGACTCCGACGGCGCGGTGCAGCTCGACGACATCGTGCTCACCACGAGCCAGGGGACCTTCACCGAGGACTTCGAGGGTGCGGGACCGTACCTGTTCGAGCCCCAGCGTCAGCCCTTCTTCGGCGACTTCTCGAACGTGTTCCCGCGGGGAGAGGGCCTCGACCCGTGCCGGCGCAACGAGACGCCGCAGGTGAACTTCATCGATTTCGGCCAGGAACCGCCCAACGGACCGGGCGTGAGCGGCCGGGCCAGTACCGGCGGCAGCCAGCTGCCCGACGGCACGTACACCGTGAACTCCACGGGCGGGCTGGACTTCATCACCGGCGGCATCGAGAACGTCGTGGTCAGCCCCGAGATCCCGTGGGACCTGCCGGGCCCGGAGGACGACGGTGCCGATGTGGCCGGCGCGGTGCTGTCGTTCTCGGTGTACCGGGACAATCCGCTGAGCAGCGGGGTCTTCTACGTGTGGGCGGTGCGCGCCTACGCGGACGGGCAGTGGACCCCGTGGCTCGATCGGAACTTCGTGTACTTCAGCTCGTCGCCGCGGTACCTGCGTCAGGTCGAGGAGCTGACCGATCTCCTGCCGCCGGATCCCGAGAAGGTCCAGATCCAGCTGGGCGTCACCACCATGTGCTCCGACTTCGGCTTCCCCTGTGACACGGCGCGCCCGGCGCCCTGGTTCGACGACGTCCGGCTCGGCAAGTTCCGCGTCGACGGCGTCGCTCTGGGTGCGCGGACGAGCGACCTGGCCCAGGATGCCTTCCCGGTGAGCGGCTCGATCGACGTGGCCGACGCCGCGGCACGCGACGCCCTCGACGTGCGCTTCGACCGGGCGGCCGACGTCAACACGGGTGCCCTGGTCGTACCCGGCGACTCGGTCCTGGTGTCGGCGCAGGCGCTGATCCCCGGGACCGAGGTCGCGGAACTGCGCATGCGCTGGGCCCTTCGCCTGAACCCGCTGTTCGAGTCGTCGCTGCGCTCGGCTCCGTCCGGGCCCTGGGACGAGGACGTCGTCACCGGCGAGGTGGTCGGCGGACGCGAGGTCTGGACGGGCAGCGTGCTCCTGCAACCGGCGGTGTCGACGTCCGGGATCCCGGCCGCGGGCACGTACTTCGCCGACCTGCCCGACGCCGACTTCCTGTACCCGGGCGACCTGCTGCACTACCACTTCGAGGCGGTCGACAGCGAGGGCCGGGTGACCACACTCCCGGCCGATCTCGGCGGCTTCGGGCAGTGGAGCCCCGACGGCGACAGCACCTACTCCCGCACCTTCACCGTGCGCGCGCTGCCGAGCATCGACGACGTGACGGGAACCCAACCCTCGATCCTCGTGCTCAATGCCTTCGGCCGCCGCGGCAACGAAGAGGAGCTGGTGCTGGCCTTCGGCGAACTGGGCCTGACCGAGGGCGTCGACTGGGACAGCTACACCGAGCAGGCGCCGACCTCGCGGGTGAGCAACGGCATCGGTGCCGCCGCCGTCGACGGCCCGCTCGGCGAACGGCGGGGGCACGGCGCGCGGGTCGAGCAGCTCGCCGGGTACGACACGATCGTCGTCCTGGCGGGGAACATCGGCAGCGTCGTCGGCGTCCTGAGTGACGGCAGCGACGACGGCGTGAACGACAAGGGCGACGATCTGGGAGTGCTCAGTGCCTGGAAGGCGCTTCCGCGCGAGCGCCACACGGTGTACTTCGGGGACTCGATCGCCTCGGCGTTGCAGCGCAACTCGAGCGACGGTGCTGCCTACGTGGCCACGGTGATGGGCGTCACGGTCGAGGGGCCGGACGTGAACCCGGCCCTGGGCGGCCTGGCGGTGCCACTGGTCGAGCCGTCGGGGGTGTCGGAGGCCTTCACCGCGGACGTCGTCGCCTACGGCGGCTGCCCGGGGCTGAACACCTTCGACCACCTGACGCCCGGCCCGGGCGGTGCGTTCGCGTCGCACGTGTTCGTCGACCCCTCGAGTGGGGTGGCCTTCTCCGGCCCGGCGGCCGGGGTGGCGTACGACCGCCTCGACGGCTTCGACCGCAAGGTCGACATCACCTTCCCCTTCGGTCTGTCCGCGGTCCGCGACAACCTGTCGCGGGACTCCGGCCTCGGCAGCGCCCGCACGCGACTGCTCCGCGACGTGTTCGAGTTCCTCGGAGGGCCACCGATCGCGATCGACGCTCCGGCCCTGCGCACGGCCTCGCTCGCCGTGCACCCGACACCCTTCAACCCCAGCACGCAGGTGGTGTTCGTGCTGCCGCGGGCCGGGATCGAGGCCACGGTCGAGGTCTTCAACGCCCGCGGCGAGCGCGTGCGGGTACTGCACGACGGGGCGGCGGCGGCCGCGGAGCTGCGGCTCGACTGGAACGGCCGCGACGATCGGGGATCGGTCGTGGGCAGTGGGGTGTACTACGTGAAGGCGGTGACGGAGGGCTTTTCCGACACGAGGAAGGCCGTGTTGATCAAGTGACCGGTGGGATGCTTCCGCGGCGGAAGTCGTCAGGTCCGTCGCGGAAGTCCCGTTCACTTCCGCCGCGGAAGTGAACGGTCGTCGCACCGCGAAGCATGGCCCGGACATACGAACGCCCCCCGACCGGAGTCGGGG
>CAZQHE010000091.1:0-16444 GCA_964593155.1 uncultured bacterium | reverse complement strand
TCGTCATCGTCGTCGTCGTCATCGTCATGGTCGTGCCGGTCGTCGTCGAAGTCGGTCCGATGGGTGACCTCGACGCGCAGCCCGAACACGGTGAAGGCGACCAGCTCGCCGTCGACGTCACGCTCGACCGCGTCGACGATGCCGTGGACCTTCTCCTTGTCACCGTTCCAGCACATGACGCGCGTGGCGTCGTAGACGGTGTCGGTCGAGTCCGTCGCGGCCATGGCCACGCCGTCGCCCCACACGCGGGCACGCTCGCCGACCTCGAAGTCGAGCGCCGGGCGATCCTGGCAATCGTCGGCGCGACCGCCACCACTGGCCTCGAGGCCGGCCACGTCGAAGTGCACGCCCATCACGGAGAGCACCGACATCTCGGGATCGACCATCGTCACCGGGCCGCGGACCTCGGACGGATCGTCGTGCTCGTGGTGCTCGCGGTCGACCTCGTAGGCCTCGATTCGATACGGATCCTCGTAGAACCGGCCGCTGACCTCGACGAAGTCGCCGACCTCGATCATGCCACCCATCGGCGGATCGACCTCGCGGTACACGCCGAAGTCGGCGCCCAGGTAGTCGACGACCTCGCCCTCGGCGTTCTCCGTGAGCAGGACCTGGATCTCGGTCGCCGTCGTCGGCGCGCCGTGCGGACTCGAGTCGAAGCGCACGGTGTAGGCACCGGTATCCAGACCGTCGAAGCGGTAGGTGCCATCGATCCCGGTGCGCATGGTGCGGGTCGTGATGCTCGCGCCACTCAGCTCGACCATTGCGCCGGGCACGCCCTCTTCCTCGGCGTCGAACACGCCGTCCTCGTCGCGGTCGTCGTAGACGGTGCCACCGATGCTTCCACCGTCGGCCATCATCTCGACGTCGATCCGCGCGACGAAGGCGATCGACACGCCCTGGTCCACGCCGAAGTCCAGCGTGACGGGCATCGATTCCTCACCGACGTCCCAGTCCGTGTCCTCTCCCTCGAACTCGAGATCGAACGACGCACCGGCGCCGGTCTCGCCGTTTTCGGCGTCGGCCACGGACACGGTGTCGGGGTCGATGCTGCTCAGGGTGAGCACGGCGGGCAGGGCGACGGTTTCGTCGCCGTCGTTGATCGCGACCACGTCGACCGACAGCGAGCCGTCCTCGTAGCGCAGGTTCTCACCGCGCAGGACGAAGCTCATGCCGGAGCCGTCGGGACCATCGGCCCGCAGGAAGAAGGGACCGGAGCCGACGTCGCCGCTGCCGATGGCCGTGCGGGCGACTTGCTCGGAACCGGAGTTCCCGGTCGGGTTGTCGGAATCGCAGCCGGCCACCAGACCGACCGCGGCGATCATCGCAAGAAAGGTGAATCTCTGGAGTCGTCGAAGCATGGATCGGGACCTCGGGGTTCGGGCGAACGCGGACCGGCGCGAGCCTGGGGACCGACCGTTCGAGTGCGCGCAGTCTATCAGATGCGCTGCGGACGAGCGCGCAAGATCGGCCCGTTACGCGCGGACGGCCACCGGGGCCGGCCCCAGAGGCGTGGTGGGGCGGGCTTGGTCGAGGTGCCGCCGATGCACCGGCCGGCTGCACGACCGAGCGGCGCGCTGCGCTCCACTGGTCTCGGCTCAGCGCGAGCGATCGACGAGGCGTATTCCGTCGACCAGGATCACATGGGGCACGGTGACCGCCGCCAGTCCGACGAAGAGTACGTACACCGTGGCCGTGCCCGCACCACCACCCGTCAGGTCGGACCACGCCCAGACTCCGAGGGCAACCGCCGCGATCTGGGCGGGTACCGACCTCCGGACCACGGATCCCCAACTGCCGGCGACATCCGATCCCCGAAGCGCCAGCAGGTGACGAACGGAGTGCCACAGACAGAAGTACACGGTGAAGGCCACCAGCGGTGGGGCCAGCGCCACGAGCAGACCCAGTGCCACACCCTCGGTCGCCACGTCGATCCGACGACCGCTCGAGCGCATCAGGGCCCACGCGACGAGGCCGATCCACGTCACCGCGAGCGGAACGAACCAGGCACCCAGGGTGTCGGCCCACCGCACCCCTCTTTCCGCACTTCCGAGCAGCACGCCGAGCACCGAATCGATCTCCGCCCCCCCGCGCGCGATCGGCCCGAGCACCACCCACGACCCACGCCCGAGCGCGGACACCGCGAAGGGAAGTCCGAAACGCGCCGACCGCGCGTCCCCACGACCGAAGTGCACGATCGACACCAGCAGGAACGCACCGAGCGCCCATCCGGGCGCCAGACTCCAGGCGAAGAACACACCGATCACGGCGAGCAGGTAGGCAGCGAGAACGAGGGCCGTGCGAACCCACGTTCGCTGTCGCTCCACGATCAACCACGCATCGTACGCACCGTGCGGAAGCCCCAGCAGCAGCACGGCCGCGCCCACCAACCAGAGTTGGGTCGTGAGACCGGCCGCCGCCCACGGCAACACGGCGAAACCGAGCGTCAGCAGTGCGGCCCAACGCGTATGCGTGCGGAAGGAGTCCGAGCCCCCCGTCACGATGCCCACCCGGCGGAAGCAGTCCGCATAGAAGCGGCCGTCAACGGTCCGGGTGGCAGAGCTCGGACGACTTCGGCCAGCGCGCGCAGGTCGTGCGAACCCTCGAGGAAGCGCACCACGGCGTCGCCGTCCGCCCGCTCGAACAGGCGCACGAAGGCCTCGGCACCACGCTCGGGCTCGTCGCGCAGGAATCGCAGGAACACGTGGTCGAGAGCACGCAACACGCGCGAGCGCTGGAAGCTCCACCGGTCGAGGTCACCATCGGCACAGGCATCGGCGAGGGCCTCGGCCTGGAACAGCGCGTTGCGGAAGCTGTATCCCGTACTCGGGCGCATCCACCCGCCGGCCACGCCGATCGCCAGGTGGCGCGGGTGCTCCGGACGCACGAACTCCCGCGTCGACATGGGAAGTGCACCGGCCTCCGAGCGCGCGACGGTGAACCGGTCGAGATCGAAGCGCTCGGCCAGGTGGGAGCGCAGATGGGCCGCATGGTCGAGCGGCCCGATGCCGGAGGGAACGATCCACGTGTCCTCGACCAGAGCCCGGGTCCGGTCGAAGGGGAGCACGTAGACGAAGTGGACCCCCGGACCGGACTCCACCCGGAAATCCATGATCGTGGCCACGCCGGGATCGAAGCAGGGTCGCGGCGCGACGATCTCCCACCCCTCGAAACGCTGCAGCAGGGTGACGTCGCCCGGCTCGGCGGGCGCGAGTTCCCGCGGACGGCTGTCGAACACGCGATCGGTGGTGACCGGACCGTGCGACGTTTCGAGTTCGAGGCGTCCCGCGCGCTCGGCGACCGCCCCGACCTGGCACCCGAAGCGCACCGAGACACGATCACGCGTGGCCAGATCGGCGAGCACGGTCTCGGCGTACACCGCCGAGTCGATGCTGCCGTACACCACGTTGCCGGCCCCGCGCACGACGCTGCGGCCTTCCCCGTGCACGCTCCACCGCGGCCACCGGTGCCGCAGCGGCAACCGTTCGGCCTCGGCACCCGAGAACCAGGACGACCAGGTCCGATCGGCGGGAATCGAATCCCGTGCTTCGAGGAGCAGGATCTCCGGCGGCGAGACCACCCGACTCAGAGCGCGCGCCACCGACAGTCCGGCTGCTCCGGCGCCGACGATGGTGACGTGCTCGCGCGTCATGCCGTCTCCCGCATCGCCGTGGCGTCGGACAACGCGGCGTGCAGTTCGCGTGCGTGGCGCCGTGGCCCCCGCACCGATGCATAGCGTGGGTCGAGCGTCAGTTGCGTCAGGGCTCGTGCGGTGTGCCGCACCTTGTCCCAGCGCGACGTCGCCGCACGTTCGCTCCAGGCCTCCGGACCCTGCTGCAGGATCCGACGACCGATCGCCTCGTAGTTGCGACTCGCCACCAGGATCGCCGCTCGAGCCGCACCGGGAAGATAGGCCATACCCTGGTCGGCACTGCGGTAGTAGCGCCCGGCCAGCCGCAGGAGCTCGGTCACCGCGTCGCGCGTCCGGTCGCGCGCGGGCCGGTGGCCTGCGACCGCCCGTTCCACCAGCCCTGCGTCGACGAGCTCGGCCGGCAGGTAGATGCGGTCCTCACCGTAGTCCTCCGCCACGTCGCGGCAGATGTTCGTCAGTTGCATGGCGATGCCGAGGTCGATCGCGAAGGGTCGGGCCTCGTCCATGTGCTCCACGCCGAGCAGCTCGCACATCATGAGGCCCACCGTCGACGCCACCCGGTAGCAGTAGCGCACGAGCTCGTCCACGGTGTCCATGCGTACGCGGCCGAGGTCCTGTTCCATGCCATCGATCAGTTCGAGCGGCGTGTCCATCGACAGTCCGTGACGTCGGGCCAGGTCCAGGAAGCGCGCGACGGCCGGCAGGTCGCTCTCTCCCCGCTCCAGGTCGGCCCGCACACGCGTCAACAGGGCCCGTGCCTGCGTGCGCGGCTGCACGCGGTCGACCACGTCGTCGACGAAGCGGCAGAACGCGTAGAGCTCCGCGAGTTCGGAGCGGACCTCGCTGCCCAGGAACCGTGCGGCCCAGGTGAAGGTCTTGGCGTGGTCGGACATCACCTCGTCGGGCGTCTTCTCCTCGTGCTCGTCGAGCACGCGACCTCGCGCACCGTTCGACCCCGACCCACGGCGTGTGGAACGGACGTCGACATCGTCGTCCAGCACGCGCTCGAGCACCCGCGCCGACGTCAACACGCCCGGCAGCCCGGCACCCGGATGCGAACCCGCGCCCACGAAGTACAGACCGTCGACCTCCTCGCTCTTGTTGTGGAAGCGGAACCAGGCCGACTGGGTGAGCGTGGGCTCGATCGAGAATCCCGACCCGTGGGGCGACAACAGGTTCGCGCGGAAGTGTTCGGGCGTGACGTAGAAGTCCTCGGTGATGTGCGACGACAGACCGGGCAGATAGGTCTGTTCCATGGTCTCGACCACGCGATCGCGAAAACGCGGGCCGATCTCGTTCCAGTCGTGGCCGCCCCGCAGATTCGGAACGGGCACGAGCGCGTACATCGACTCGCACCCCTCCGGCGCCAGCGACGGATCCGTCCGCGTGGGCACGTGCAGGTACAGGCTGAAGTCCTCGGCCAGGTGCTTGCGGTCGAAGATGTCGTCGAGCAGTCCCCGGTAGCGCGGACCCAGGTGGATCTCGTGGTGGGCCAGGTCCGGGTACCGTTACGTGGTACCGAAGTAGAGCACGAACAGGCCCATGGAGTATTTCGTCCGGTCCAGGCGGATGTCCGGCCAGCGGCGACGCGACACGCCGGGGAGCATGTTGCGGTACACGTGGCCGGGATCGGCGTTGCTCACGACGACATCGGCCTCGATCTCGTCGCCGTCGGCGATCCGCACACCGCGCGCGCGGCGCCCCTGCGTGACGATCTGCTCGACGGGCTCGCCAAGGCGCGTCTCCACGCCGACCTCGTCGAGCAAACGGCCGAGCCCTTCCACGATGGCCGCGGTTCCGCCCATGGCGAAGTGCACCCCGTGCGCGCGTTCCAGGAAGTGGATCAGGCTGTAGATCGAGGTGGTCGAGAAGGGATTGCCGCCGACCAGCAGCGGCGAGAAGCTGAACACCTGCCGCAGGTGCTCGTTGCGGATGTACTTGGCGGTGTGCCCGTACACCGAACGGAAGCTGTCGAGCTTCATCATGTCGGGCACGATGCCCAGCATGGTCTTCATCTGGTGGAAGGGCTGGTCTCCCAACCGCTCGAAGCCGACGTCGTAGATCTTCGCGGTCTTCTCGAGCAGTCGCTCGTAGCCCTCGACGTCGCGCGGTTCGAAGCGGGCGATCTCGTGCTTCATGGCCTCGAGGTCGCCGCCGTAGTCGAAGCGCTGCCCGTCGGAGAATCGGATCCGGTACCAGGGATCGAGCGGCACGAGGTCGAAGTAGTCCTCGCGCCGGCGCCCGAAGAGATCGAAGAGTTCGTCGAACAGGAAGGGTGCGGTGATCACCGTGGGGCCGGCATCGAAGGTGAAGCCGTTGCGACGGTGGACCGTCGCCCGGCCACCGATCTGGTTCTGGTTGTCGACGAGGGTCACGTCGTGTCCACGGGCGCGGAGCCGCAGGGCGGCGGCCAGCCCGCCGAATCCGGCTCCGATGACGACGGCTCGACCACGCATGGTGTTCGCTCCCGGCACGAGGATCGATCACGGGGAACGGCCGGGGCCCCACGTCGGAACCCCGGCCGATCGCGGAACGTCAGGCGGTGGCGGTCCGGGGCTCGGCGTTACGGCTCGCGGCACGCGCGGCGTACCACACGACCAGGCCGAAGCCGATCTTGTTGACGGCATCGCCGATGTTGTAGACGAGCTGCGTGATGTCGGCGCCCATGTCGCCGCCGTAGAAGCGGACGAGGTAGCCGATCGGGTAGATCGCCCAACCGATGGTGACGAAGCCCGACAGCGTCTTGATCGCGCTCCGGGTGGCTTCGTCGGCCGTCGACGCCATGCCCTTCACGGTGGTGAACAGCAGACCGATGATGCCGAACCACGCCAGCGTGCCGACGATCCACATGGGCAGCGGCGCGATGCCGATCTCGCCGAGATAGCCGGTGAGGATCATGATCACGTCGAGCACCACGAGCTTGGCCAGCAGGCTCCCCGCGCCCTGCCGCAACCCGATCAGCACCGGGAACTTGATCAGCATGAGCGGGGTCGTGATGATCCAGTCGATGTAGCGGTACTCGGTCGGGAAGTCCTGACCGGGGACGTACGTCGACTTCATGTAGTAGTAGTGGAAGGCGGCGATCCCGACGATCAGGGCCGAGATCGTCACCGCGGTCCGGTGCTCCGGCGCGACACTGCCGCGTTCGACGAGGAAGAAGATGAACGCGGCCCCCATCGCGATGTAGCCCACGAAGAACGTGAACTGCACCAGAGTCTGCAGCGCATTGGCTTCCATGGTGGAAACTCCGGGGTCTTGGGTGGCAGGATGATGTCAAGGCCATATCCAGGTTCGATCCATGTTTTGATTTGGATTTACCAAAGACCAACTTTCGTCATATCTCTGCACACCCTGTTTTCTGGACATTACCTTGACACGGCAGGACCCGGGGCCTAGCTTGCCGGCCATGTCGGAAGGGGAATCCACGGAGCAGGCGGCGCCGATCGGGGTGGCCGTGCGGCGGACGGGCCTGTCCGCGGACGTGATCCGGGCCTGGGAGCGCCGTCACGGCGCCATCGTGCCGGAGCGGTCGGAATCGGGACGAAGGCTCTACTCCGAGCGCGATCTGATCCGCCTCGAGCGCTTGAAGACCCTGGTCGACGCCGGCTGGCCGATCGGACGGCTCGCCTCCCTACCCGACACCGAGCTCGAGGAACGCGCCCGGCAGGCGGCCGGGCCCGCGACGAGAACTTCCCCGCCCGCGTCCACCGCCCCACCCGGGCTGCGTGGGTCCCTCGACACCGAGGCGACTCTCGAAGCCGCCCTGGACGCCATCCGGCAACTCGATGCGCGCCGCCTGCGCGAGGAACTCGAACGAGCCGCTGTCCAGATGAGCCGGATCCGGCTCCTCGAGGACGTGCTCGGCCCCCTGCTCGTCCGCATCGGCACCCTGTGCTACGACGGCGACCTGAGGACCGTGCACGAGCACCTGGCCTCGGCCGAAGTCCGTTCGTTCGTCGGGACGATGCACGGAGCCCACCGCGACCCCGCCCAGGTACCGCGCATCGTGGTCACCACCCCGGCCGGCCAGATCCACGAGTTCGGCGCCTTGATGGTGGCGGCGATGGCCGGCGCGGAAGCGTGGGACGTGACCTACCTCGGACCCGACCTGCCGGCCGAGGAGATCGCCGCCGCCATCGAGCTCAAGCAGGCCGACGCGGTGGCGCTGAGCATCACCGTTCCCGGGCGCCACGGCATCGTCCACGAGGAACTCCGCCGACTGCGCCGCGCCATCGGCCCGTCGGTGAGGATCATCCTGGGCGGTCAGGCGAACGCCCGGTACACGGCCGTGACCGAGGAGATCCACGCCGTCCGCATCGCCTCGCTCCAGGAACTCCGTCGCGCCCTGGCCGAGGCGGCGCCGGAGGACTGAGTTCCGGGCCGGAACATCCCCAATCTCTTCACAGGATATCCCCGGTCGATCCCCAGAATCGGCTCGGCTTCCGGCGCCCTACCCCCCGTACCGCACCCGGAACAACACCGAGTACAGCACCGGCACCACGCCCAGCGTCAGCGTGGTCGCGAACAGCAGCCCGAACAGGATCGACACTGCCATCGGCGCCCACATCGGCCCGCCGAAGATCCACAGCGGCAGCAGGCCGCCGACCGTGGTGGCCGTGGTCACCAGGATCGGCCGCAGTCGTCGTTGCGCCGAATCGATCACCGCGTCGGCCGGTGCCCGCCCGTTGTCCTCGATCTCGATGCGGATGCGGTCGAGCAGGACGATCGCGTTGTTGATCAGGATCCCGGCCAGAGAGATCACGCCGAGCAGGGCCATGAACGTGAAGTCCTCGCCGGTGACCAGCAGTCCGATCGTCACGCCGATCAGTCCCAACGGAATGGTCAGCAGGACGATCGCGACGCGCCGGAACGAGTTGAACTGGGTCATGAGCAGGAACAGGATGACGAAGCCGGCAATGGGCATCTTCTCGACCAGGCTGGCGTTGGCCTCGGCGCTCTCCTCCTCGTCGCCGCCGAGTTCCCACGCGTAGCCGCGGGGCCAGGTGCGTGCCTCCTCGGTCAGCCAGGCCGAGAGGTCGGACGCCACGTCCAACGCACCCACGCCGGGCTGCAGGTCGGCGGTCACGGTGACGGTGCGGGTACGATCGCGGCGCAGGATCTTCGACGGCTCCCAGTCGACCTCGATCCGCGCGATCTGACTCAACGGGATCGACGCGCCGGTGCTCTGCACGAACACGTCCATGTTCTCGATCTTGCCCAGGTCCTGGCGGTCGGCGGCCACCGACCGCAGGACGATGGGCACGATGTCGTCGGACTCGCGGAACTCGGTCACCTCGATCCCGCTCAACCCGCTCTGCAACGACACGGCGACGTCCTGCGACGAGGCTCCGGCCCTGCGCGCACGGGCCTGATCGATGACCACGCGCAGCTTCTTGGTGCGCGGTCCCCAGTCGTCGTCGACGTTGTAGACGCCCGGTGTGGCGCGCAGGCGCGCCTGCGCCCGTTCGACCAGACGGAACAGCGGCTCGATCTCCGGACCGCTCAACCGCACCGCCACCGGCGACTTCGCGGCCGGGCCCATGGCTTCGGCGTTCCAGGAGTGCTTCACGGCGGGGAAGCGCTGGTCGACGAAGTCCTGCAGCTTCGCGATGGTGGTGTCGATGAAGGCGCGGCTCGTGGCCGTCATCACCATCTGCACGTGTTCGCTGCCCTCGATCGCGGGCTCGAAGGCCAGCCGGTACCGCGGCCCACCCTCGTTGCCCACGTAGGCCGACCAGTCCACGAAGCCCTCGCCCCCGTCGTCGGCCATGTGGTTGGCGAGGACGTATTCCTCGAGTTCGAACAGCATGGACTCGGTCTCGCTGATCGACGTTCCGAGCGGATAGCTGAGATCGGCGATCAGCCGGGCCGAATCGGACTTCGGCATGAACACGTTGGGCACGAAGCCCATGCCCACCATGGCCAGGGCGAACACGGCCACCGTCACCGCCAACGACAGCCAGGGCCGGCGCACGGCGGCCAGCAGGGCGGTGCGGTACGAACGGTAGAAGCGCGTGTCGTAGGTCGAGTCGGCGTCGTGCACCTCCACGCGCAGGAAGAGCACGCACAGCAACGGCATCATCGTGAGCGCCAGCGCCCACGAGCCGAGCAACGCGATGGTCACGACCACGAACAGCGATCCCGTGTACTCGCCGATCGCCGCCTCGGCCAGGAAGATGGGCAGGAACGCGGCCGAGGTCGTCAACGACGCCACGAGCAGCGGCACGCGCAGCTCGCGCGCCGACTCCACGGCCGCGTCGAAGGGTTTCTTCCCCTCGCCCATCGACACCTGGATCGACTCGCTCATCACGATGGCATTGTCCACGAGCATGCCCAGCGCGATGATCAGCGCGGCGATCGAGATCTGGTCGAGCCCCACCCCCAGCAGTTGCATGATCACCATCGTGGCGAGCATGGCCGTGGGGATGAGCGTCGAGACCAACAGCCCCGTGCGCAGACCGAGCGACACGAGCATCACCAGGAGGACGATGCCCATCGCCTGGCCCAGGTTGGCCACGAATCCGTCGACCTGCTCGTCGATGAAGTCGGGCTGGAAGATCACCAGGTCGAAGTCCAGACCCACGGGGTGGTCGGCCCGCAGGTGCGGCAACAACGCCCTCACCTGCTCGCCCAGCTCACTGACGTTGCCGGTGCCCTCGGGCGGGGCGATCGACAGACCCAGGCAGCGACGCCCCGTGGAGTGCATCCACGCCGTCGGCGGGTCGACCGTTCCCCGCTCGATCCGGGCGAGGTCGCCCAGGTACTGCACGCCCTGGCCTCCCGGCAACGGGACGATCGTGCGCCGCACGTCGTCGAGCGATTCGTAGTTGCCACTGGGCTCGAGCGTGATGTCCTCGCCGAAGACGGTCACCGTGCCGCCCGACACGATGATGTTCTGCGCCGAGAGGATCGAGCTGAGCTGGGCGGGCGACAGCCCCACCTCGGCCAGCCGCGCCGTGTTGTACTCGACGAAGATCCGTTCCTCCTGCTCGCCGTAGATCTCCACCTGCGCGACCTGGCCGAGGTGCAGGAGGTCGTCGCGCACGCTCTCGGCGATGGTCTGCAGCTCGGCGAAGTCGAAGTCGTCGCCGGTCACCGTGAGCATCACGGGGAACACGTCGCCGAAGTCGTCGTCGACGAAGGGACCGACCGCCTCCGACGGCAGGTCCGCCGCCACCGCCTCCATCTTCCGCCGTAGATCGTCCCAGATGGGACGCATCTCGTTCTCGCTCTCGCGGATCATCACGAAGACCACCGACACGCCGGTCCGCGAGATCGACTCGACGTGGTCGAGTTCGGGGATCTCCTGGGCCTTCTCCTCGATGGTGTCGGTCACCAGTTCCTCGACCCGCTGCGGGCTGGCGCCGGGCAGGTAGGTGGTGACCACGGCCACGCGGATGGTGAATCCCGGGTCCTCGGCCCGCGGGAGCGTCTGCAACGCGTGCACGCCGGCCAGGACGATCACCACCAGCGCGACGAAGGTGACGCGGTCGTTGCGGATGGCGGCCGCGGTGAGGTTCATCGCGTCGAACCCGCCGGTTGCCAGAGGCGGACGCGCTCGCCGTCGACCAGGCGATCGACTCCGGCCGTCACGACCATCGCCCCGTCCTCGATCCCTTCGAGCACTTCGAGTCCCCGACTCGTGAGGTCGCCCACCACCACGTCGGCGCGCTCGACGCGCAGGGTGCCGTCCGCGTCCTCACGCACGACGAAGGCATGGCGGCCGTCGACGTCCTCGGCCACGGCCGCCGGCGGGAGCACGAGAACGGCGCGGTCCCCGCGGTCGACCGTGAGTTCGACCTCGGCCGCCATGCCCGGGAGCACGCGGTCCGCGACGGCGTCCAGGCGCACCCGCACGGGAAAGGCACTCGCCCCGCCCACGGCCGCGACCCCGACCTCGGTCACCGTGGCCGCGAGGCGACGATCGCCCACGGCCTCGACGCGGACCCGCACGGACTGGCCCTCGCGCACGTCGGCGATCAGCATCTCGGGCACGTCGACCTCGACCTCGGGCCGGTCACCCGCGGTGAGCAGCGCGATGGGCGTCCCACCCTGGACGTTCTCGCCCTCGTCCGCCTGCACCGCCGAGATCGCCCCGGCGATCGGCGCGCGCAGGACCGTGTACTCGAGCTGACGTTCGGCGCGTTCCAACGCCTGCTCGGCGGAGCGGACGGCGGCCCGGGCCGACTCGTCGGCGGCGCGGGCCGACTCGAGGTCGGCCAACGATGCATTGTCGTTCTCGTACAGGGACTCGGTCCGCAGGAAGGTGGTCCGCGCGTTGCGCGCCGCCGCCTCCTGCCGGGCCAGCGCCGCGCGGGCGTCCTCCACCGCGATCCGGTAGTCGGTGTCGTCGAGCCGCGCGACCAGGTCCCCGGCATCGACCGTGTCGCCCACGCGCACGGCGATGGTCTCGACCGTGCCCGGCACCTTGAAGCTCAACTGCGACTCGATGCCGGCGCGGACCACGCCCGAGAAGGTGCGCGTACGCGCGCCGCTCTCGCGGTGGAAGACCTCGGCCCGCACCGTGCGCGGGCCCACCGGCTCGGGCTCGGGTCCCGACCCACAACCGGCCAGCCCGAGCGCCAGCACCGACACGGCGATGCAGGTCCGTCGCATGATCAGTCCTCCTCGCCGCCAGCGGCAGCCACGAAGCCCTGCAGTTCCTCGAAGATCGCGTCCTTCTCCGCCTGCGAACGCAGCACCAGGAACGCGCCGGTGGCGCGCTCGACCTCCATGACGTCGGACAGAAACCGGTAGGTGGCGCTGGCCGCCTGCTGCTCGGCCTCGAACAGATCGTTCTGCGCGTCGAGCACGTCGATGATCGACACGGCGCCCTCGGCGTAGGCCGAGGCCACGAGGTCGAAGCCCCGCCGCGCCGCCTCCACCGCACGTCGCGTGAGACGGATCCGCGTGAACGACGCCGAGGCCACGTGCACCGCCGAGCGCGCCCGCTGCTCGATGCGCTCGGCCAGCGCCTGCCGCTCGCGCTCCAGACGCAGGATCGTGGCCTGTGTCTGCTGCCGGCGCGCGAAGCGCTCGGCCCCTTCGAACAAGGGCAGGCTCACGCCCAGGCGCAGTTCCCAGTCGTCGTCGTCCACGGGCAGGTCGTCGAACAGGGCACTGCCCGCGCCGTCGCGCTCGAGGGTCCGCGTCCAGTCGCCGCTCAGCGCGACGTCGGGCGAGTAGAAACTCCGCGTGTCCGACCGCAGCACCCGTCGCTGCGCGGCGATGGTGGCGTCGAGCTGTGCGAGTTCCGGCGAGTTCTCCTTCGCCACCGTCCCGGCGAAGGCACGGAACCGGCGCAGCCCGTCGGGGTCGTCGATGTAGGGAAGGAAGCGCGGATCGAGATACCGGAAGGGATCGAGCGTGGTGTCGGACTCGGCCAGGCCGAGCTTCGACTCGAGTTCGCGATGCAGCACGCGGTTGAGTTCGATCTCGGCCAGATTGCGTTGGGCGATGCTGGTGACCAGCGCGTCCTGGTCCTGCGCCAGACGACTCTCCCACCGGTACTGCTCGGCGGGCGAGGCCGCGCCGAGCCGCTCGCGCACCTGCGCCCGTTCGAGGTTCGTGCGCGTGAGCCGCACGTTGTCGCGGCGGATGTGTTCGATCGCCATGGCCGACAGCACGTCGAAGTAGGCCGACGCCGCCTCCAGCGACACGTCGAGCTCGAGCTGCCGCACCGAAGCCTCCAGCGCGCGCAACAGGTGCTTCTCGACGGCCACCCCGCTCCACGCGCGCTCGCTCCACAACACCTGTTCGAACTCCGCGCCGGCCACGAGCGAGCGCTCGGCACCGAAGTTCCCCTGCTGCGCGCGGTCCTCGTCGATCCAGCGGCCGCCGAGCGTGGCGCGGACCTGCGGCAGCAGGACCGCGCGGGCGATCGCCACGTCCTCGCGCCCGGCCTCGAGTTCACGTTGCGCCGCGGCGACGTCACGGTTCGTCTCGAGCGCACGCCGCACCGTCTGCGGCAGGTCGAGCACGGTGTCGGGTCGTCGTTGCAGGTCGCCGATCAGCACGGCGTCGGACATGAGATCGAAGGTCGGCGAGATCCCGAGTTCGCGCGCCGTCTCCATGTTCAGGTACAGGCGATCGCCACGTGTGAGCTGCACGCGCATCTCCGCGGCGGGCTCGCCGTCGAGGATCCGCCGCGCGTACAGCGCGGTCCGCCGGGCGAGCCGCGACCACCACTCCTGCGGGGTGAGTCCGACCAGGGCCCCGGCCCGCACGCCGATCTCGCCCGTGGTGGAGAAGGTCGGGAGTCCTGCCGCGTGCAGGGCGTCGAAGAGAGGCGCGATCGCGTCCTCCTCCCCTTCCATGGGACCGACCACGTACACGGCGTCGACCCGGGCGGCGAGGTCCGCGGCCAGGGCGTCTACATCGGCGCGCATCTCCACGGGCACGACGGGCACGCCGAACGAGCGCGAGATCGCCGCGGCGTCCACGTGTCGGCGCATGGCATCGATCAACCCCGACGGCGCGACCACCGCGAGCGACTCGAAGTCGACCACCTCGCGGAAGCGCTCGACGTCGTGGGCGAAGTCGAAGACCGGCTGGATGTAGCTGAGGTTCTCGACCCCGGATCCGCCCTGCTCGGCTCGCGGCGGCCGACCGGTCAGCACGTCCACCACCATCGGCGCGATCACCGGTTTCGGAAGGTCACGGCGGGCGACGAGATCGGCCGAGACGAGCGGTCCGAGACCCACGACGAGATCGAGCGACGGATCCGACAGCAGGGCGTCGTTCGCCCGCCGGGCACCCTCCAGCGTCGCACCCGCGATCCGGACGGAGTCGTCGTCGATCCGCAGCGCGTACTCGGGCTCGAGCAGCGCGGTCAGTTCGGCCCGCAGCTCGGCGAGACGGGATCGGGCCTGCGCCGGCGGCCCGTCGACGGACACACCGACCACGACCTCCGGCCGGCTCGCCGCCTGGGCCGGAGCGAGGAGCACCGCGAGGACGATCGAGGTGGCGACGAGCACGAACGGCACACGGGACCCGGACAAGGCGCGCCTCCCGACGAGGGACCAGCGGTCGAGGAGGGCCAGTATAGGAAGGTCCCGGAGAGCGATCGACCGTGGGATGACCGACCGCACGGAATCGAAGAGGCGGGTGCGGAAGACCGTTCCCGTCCGATGCCCGGCACGGCGGAACCGCACGCGGGTCACCGGCGGACGGCCATGGGAGCCCCGCACCCGCCCGATCTGCACCATAGAGAGGAATGACTCCGGTGTCACACCCGAATGTCGGCCAGCCGACCATCCGGATCCGGACCAACACTGTTTCGCCACCCTTTCGCCCGTGGACACGGCCCTGGTCCCGACCTTACCTTCCTGCCGTCGCCGGCTCCCACCGGACGGCCCGGCCCCTGCGAAGACCGGCCGCATCCGCACAGTTCGAAGGCTCCCGCACTCGGACCGGTGAGGACCCGTGGGTTTCTATCTGCGCAAGGCGTTCAAACTCGGGCCCCTGCGCCTGAATCTCTCCCAGCACGGAATCGGTGTGAGCGGCGGCGTGACCGGCGCGCGGCTCGGCCTCATGCCCGGCGGTCGCGTCTACACGCACGCCGGTCGCTACGGTCTGTACCATCGGCGCGTGTGGGGCCGGGTCGGCGGCGGGTCCAGTGAAGACGGAGGCGCGGCGACGGCCACGCCACCGCCGCCCCGCGTCCTGCGGGTCGACACCGGGGTCACCTACGGCGCCGACGAGTCCGACACGGCCGACACGAACACCGAACTCCCCCTCGACGCGGCGCCGCCCGAGGGACCGGGGATCGCGACGCCGATCACGCTCACCGTGGTGCTCGCGGCCGGTGCGGTGCTCGGTACGGTGAACGACCCGCCCTCGGTGGGGCTGGCCGTCGTCTGCGGGGTGGCCGCGCTGGCCGGCGTCGCATGGACGGTCCGGCGGATCTCCCACCGCGAGCGTCTGAACGCATGGCTCGACCTGCTCGAGCCCCTGGGCGACCGACCCGCGCTCGAGTGGCCCCAGCAACGCGAACAGATCGACCGACTGGACGGCGAGCGACCGCTGCCCGCCGACGAACGCCACGACCTCGGCACGCGTGCCCACCTCGACCTCAGCCTGGCCACCGTCCTCGACGGACAGGTCACCGACCCGGAGCTGGCCCGACTCGAAGGCGTGTCGCAGGTGTTCGGCCTCGATCCGACCGAGGTCCGGACACACCGCGTGCACGCCTACCGCGCGGTCCACCTCGAGGCCGTGGCCGACCGCGATCTCGACGCCGACGAGGAACGAACGCTGGCCCACGTCCGCGAACGTCTGGCCCTCGACGACGGAGACCTGGACGACGAGGACGCCGTCGCCGATCGCCTGCGGCGCCTGCGGGACCTGCGCGAGGGCAATCTGCCCGTCGTCGAACCCGACACCGGCGAACGGCGCTACCTGCGCCGCGGTGAGACCTGCCACCTGCGCGCGCCCGCACGCCTGCTACGCGAGCGCGTGCTCGAACGCTTCCAGCGGAACCGGCAGAAGCACGTGGTGCGCGGTTTGTCGCTGTACCGCGAGGGCACGCTGCTGATCACCGACCGCCGGCTGCTCCTGCTGGGCGAGAAGAGGACCGAGATCCCCCTGCGCGCGGTGATCGACTGCGAGGTCGATCTCGACCGCGCCCTGGTCACCCTCGAACGCAGCGACCGGGTCCGGCCGATCTACGTGACCACGCCCGACGCCGAGACCGCCGCCGCCCTGATCGCACGTCTGGCCGTACTCTGATGGGTCTCATGTCGGGCGCCCGGGCGGCCACGTGCCCGCAGGCGAGGCACCGCACCCGAAACT
>CAZQHE010000090.1:12189-16481 GCA_964593155.1 uncultured bacterium | reverse complement strand
CTGCTCGTCGGCGTCGAGACGCAGGGGGTGCGGCGCGCCGATGACGCCGTCGCCTCCGATCACGTGCGGCATCGAGATGGTCACGTCTTCGACGCCGGCGATGCGCGCCTGCGGCGTGCAGACGGTCGCGATGGCCCGGCGATCGTGGAGTACGACTTCGGTCAGGTGTGCCAGCGCACTGGCCACGCCGTAGTACGTGGCGCCCTTGCCCTCGATGATCCGGTAGGCCGCGTTGCGGACGGCGTCGTCGATCCGGCGGCAGTCGGCGTCGTCGCACTGGGGTCCGCGTTCGTGCACGAACTCCTCGAGGGTGACTCCCCCGACCTGGGTGGTGGACCACGCCAGGACCTCGCTGTCGCCGTGTTCGCCCACCACGTAGGCATGTACGTGACGGGCATCGATTCCCAGGTGGCGCCCGAGCAGCGTGCGGAAGCGTGCGGTGTCGAGCATGGTACCCGATCCGATCACGCGTCGAGAGGGTACACCGAACTCGGCGGCGAATTCCGAGGCGACATGGGTCATCACGTCGACCGGATTCGACGCGATGATCAGCAGTGCGTCGGGAGCCTCGCGCAGGACCGCTGGCACGACGTCGCGGAAGACCCGCGCGTTGCGGGCGAGCAGATGCAGGCGGCTCTCGCCGGGCTTCTGTCCGACGCCGGCTCCGATGATCACCACACGGCAGCCACGCAGGTCGCCGTATTCGCCGGCCCGGACCTGGAGGGGCTCGGCGAAGGGCACGGCGTGCAGGATGTCGTCGGCCTCGGCTTCGGCGCGCTCGCGGTTCACGTCGACCAGGACGACTTCGCGGCCCACGCCGCGCGTGACGAGGGCAAAGGCCGTGGTCGAGCCCACGAACCCCGTTCCCACGATTCCGACTTTCACGAGTGTCTCCTCGAGGGGGGACTCCACCCGAAGACGCAAGGGGCGTCGGCGGGGCTTGGCAAGAGGAACCGGGTCCGGAGTTTTCGTTGTCGACGGCGGACCCGGGTGGGACTCTTCCCGGTACCGTGTCGTGACCGTCCTCTCACCGGAAGACGATTCGATGTCCCGTGGTCTCCGGATTCTGCTGCTCGTCGTCTGTTCTTCGTCGCTTCCGATCTCCGCGGCCGCTTTCGACGGCCAGCGCCAGGGCTTCGTCCTCGGCGGGGGACTGGGTGCGGGTCTGGTGAGCTTCTCGCAGGAGGCCTCGGGAGGGGGGCTGACGCTCGAGACCGAACGTCAGGAGGAACCGGCCCTGGCCACCGAGTTCGTCATCGGTGGTGGGCTGAACGAGACGACCCTTCTCACCTACAGCGCCCGGGTGAGCTGGTTCTCGATCGTGAACCTCTTCGACGACGACGTCACGGTCACCCATGCCCTCGGAATCGTCGCCCTCACCCAGTACGCCCGGCCGACCGCGCCGTCGTTCTACTACACGGTCGGCGTGGGCTTTTCGACCTGGGATCTGCCCTTCGAGGAGGAGGCCGGCGATCCGTGGGTGGGGCTCGGCCTGCGCGCCGGCGTCGGCTACGAGTTCCGCTCGCACTTCTCGGTGGAGGCTTCGGTCGGCTGGGGAGAGCCGAGCACCGAAGAGGGCGCGGTCGACGTCTCGGCGAACGTGATCAGCGTGAACGTGGTTCTGGTGGGGTTGGCCTACTGACATTCGGGCCGGGCGAGCCGCCGTGCGGTCGCCCGGCCACCGTCGTTCAAGACGACGAATCGTTGCCGTTGACGTAGTGCTGGGCGGCCGCATCGTCGGGGTTCTTCAACAGCACCGTCTGGAACTGCTCCTGGGCCGCGTCCTCCTTGCCCTGGCGCTGATAGATCACGCCGAGGTGGAAGTTGCCGATCGTGAAGTTCGGGTAGCGATCGAGCAGTTCCTGGAAGGTGGCCGCCGCGTTCTCGAGATCGCCGCGGTGGTACAGGGCGTTGCCCAGCCAGAAATAGCTGAGCTGCAGGTCGCCGTCGATGTCGAGCGCCTTGCGCATGCACTGCACGCACTGGTCGAAGTCGGCCAGGTAGTAGTGCGCCACGCCCAGATCGTGCCAGAAGGTGGCGTTGTCCGGCTCGATCTCGCACGCGGCGTTCAGGTGCTCGCGCGCCCGGCGCAGGTGTCCCTGCCGCAGGTGCAGGTTGCCGAGATGCTTGCGCACCAGGGCCTCGTTGTCGCCCTTGTCGCCGGCATCGACGATGTCCTCGAAGGCCTGCACGGCCTTGTCGAACTCACCGCGCAGCTCGAGTCCCATGGCGAACGCCAGCCGTCCTTCGGCGTCGTAGTCGGTCATCGTACGGCCTCCTCTACTCGAGCACTTCGTGCAGCGCGAGGTTCAGGGGAAGATGCGTCAGCGCGTGGTCGCTGCCGGTGGTCAGACCTTCGCTGAATCCACGCACCTCGGTGGTCTCGGCCTTCGGGGCCGGATGGTCGGCGATCAACTGGGCGATGGCGTCGCTCAGGCGCTTGACCGCGGTCACGAGCTGGTCCTCGCTCGGGAAGGAGAAGTTCAGCCGCAGCGTGTTGTGGCCGCCGCCGTCGCAGTAGAAGGCGTTGCCGATCACGAAGGCCACGTTGCGTTCGAGTGCGAGGTGGAAGAGGTCTCGCGCGTCGAGGTGCTTGGGAAGGGTCATCCACAGGAACATGCCACCCTCGGGGTTGGTCCAGCGGACGCCCCACTGGGGATCGACGTGCTCGGACAGAGCGGCCAGCATGATCTCTCGCTTGCGCGCGTAGAGTTCACGCGTACGCTCGAGCCGCGGCCACAGGTGCCCGCCCTTCACGTACTCGCGAGCGATGATCTGGTTGAAGCTGCTCGTGCACAGGTCGACCGGCTGCTTGGCCATGACCAGTCGCTGGATCACCTCGGGGTGTGCCAGTACGTAGCCCAACCGCAGACCGGGGCAGAAGACCTTCGAGAAGCTGTACAGGGTGATCACGCGGCCGTCGCGATCGAGCGCGCCCAGGGCCGGCGGGGTCTCGCCCGTGTAGCGCAGCTGCCGGTAGGGGTTGTCCTCGACGATCAGCAGGTCGAACTCGCGGGCGATCGACAGGACCTCGTACCGTCGCTCGACGCTCAGGGTGACGCCGGCGGGATTCTGGAAGTCCGGAACCAGGTACAGGAACTTGGGGTGCACTCCCTCTCGCCGGAGGGTCAGGAGGCGGTGTTCGAGCAGGTCGGTGCGCATGCCCTCGTCGTCGAGCGGAACCCCGCTCAGGCGGGCGCCACAGGCGACGAAGGCGCCGAGCGCGCCCAGGTAGCTGGGCAGTCCGCACACCACGGTGTCCCCCGGCGCCACGAAGACTCGGGAGCACAGATCGAGTGCCTGCTGGCTCGCCGTGGTCACCATGACGTTCTCGAGCGTCACGTTCTCGCAGCCGTCGGCCTCCATCAGTCCGATGAGTTCTTCGCGGAGCCCGGCGTCGCCCTCGGTCGGCCCGTACTGCAGGGCCGCCGGACCGAACTCGTCGAGGACACGCTGGGTGACCTCCTTCAGCTCCGGCACGGGGAAACTCGCCGGGGCGGGAAGACCTCCGGCCAGGCTGATCATGTCGGGCTTGGCGATCAGCTTGAGCAGTTCACGGATCTCGTTGCGCGTGGCCGTCCGCGCGGAGTCGGACAGGAACTTCTGCAGCCGTGTCGCGTCCATGGCGCCGTCCTCGGTGGTAGGTCGCCGGTCGCTGATGCGAACGGATCAGGGCATACGTCGACACCCCGGGAAAGAAGGACACCGACAGGATATTCCCTCGCCTCGCAGCGAGGGAGGGCGATTCACGATTTCGATGTGCGCGGAGTGGCGACCTCACGGCTTCGGACCCGGCGTCCTCAGAAGAGCACCACGGTCAGGCCCGCGGATCCGTACAGCCCCTCGTGATCCCAGGTCGCCGACGCCGATCCACCCGTGATGCGTTGCAGCACCGGGGTCCCGACCGTCTCCTTCTCGGCGAAGGTATAGCCCGCCCGCAGGATCACTCCGATGCGCTCGAAGGCGTCGAAGCCGCCGACCGCGTAGACCCGCCCCAGGTTCGTCGCGATGTCGAGGGGGTCGGTCGAGGTGATGCGAGTGGTGAAGCGTACGCGGCCGTCGGTCGACAGACGCGCGTAGCCCACACCGATTCCGAGGAAGGGGTCCTCCCACGACCAGGGGGCCAGGCGGAGATGGGCCTCGACGAAGGCACCGAACTCGTCGGCGTCGAGGTCGAACTCCACGTCTCCGGAACCGAATTCGGCGTCGAAGGTCCCGTCGACGGTGCGGCGATGGTGTGCGTAGTGTCCACCCACCCGCAGTCCGAAGGGAAGCTGCACGCGGACCTCGGC
>CAZQHE010000090.1:0-12179 GCA_964593155.1 uncultured bacterium | reverse complement strand
GACCTCGGCTCCCAGTGCGGGCACCGTGGTCTCGAGCTCCTCGGTGGTGAGGTTCGCGGAGCGGGCGGAACTGGTGCTGGCGTGGGCGGAGCCCAGCAGGGCCAGCCGGACCTCGGCGGCGTGGACGCCGACGGGCAGGGCGGCGAGAAGACCGACGAACACCAGGAAGCAGGAGCGGGACACGACGACTCCATCGGGACCGGGTGCGGAACGGGCAGGGGGCGCATCGTACGCTGCTCGTCCGTCTCCTGACCAGTGCGAAGTGGAGGTCACCGGCCCTCGAGGGCCCTCTCGGCCTGGGTCAGGTGCCGTCGCTCGTGTCCGCGGACGATCCGGAAGGCGGTGTCCAGGGAGACGTGGATCCACCGGACGAAGGGCGACCGGACCTTCACGCCCTGCAGGTCCAGGCCCTCGGCGGCCTCGAGCCGTCGGGCGTAGTCCTGACGCGTCTCCTGGAAGCGGACGCGCGGGTCGGCGGGGTCGCCGTTCTCGGTGAGGGCCGGCTCGACCGCCGAACCCGGTCGCCGGGGGCGGATCCGGGCCGGAGCGGGAACGCGGATCCGCGCCGGTGGCTCCAGGCCGTGCAGCAGGATACGCTCGAGCACGTTCGGCCGGGGTTCACGGGCGGCGCTCGCGGGTTCGGGGCGGCTGGCCCCGGTGATGGCCTCGTCCAGCACCTCGAGGTAGGCGTCCCCGGCCAGCACGAGGTGATCGAGGCACTCGCCCACCGACCACCGCGCGGGCCGCGGCCGTTCCCACAGCTGGGACGGCGTCAGAGACCCGGCGATCTCCACCGCACGCTCGCCGTTGGCCTTCAGTTCCTCCCAGTGCGCGATCAGGGCCGGATGCTCGACATCGGGGCCGGGATCGATCACGACGCATCCGAACCGGTGTCGGGGTCCTCGTCGCGAGCGTGGATCTCGGCCGGAGGTGAGGTCGCCTCGACGGCCGTGAAGGTCTCGAGCACGCGGTAGGTGTGCTCCGCTCCGGCGGGCACGACCCACGAATCGCCCGGCTCGAGGATCGCGATCTGTCCCTCGACCTCGAGTTCGGCGCGTCCGGCGACGACGAAACCGAGTGTTTCGTAGTCGCGGCGACGCCGCTCCTTCGATTCGGTCGGCGGCATCTCGTCCCAGAGTCGCATCGACATCGACTTGCCCGTCGCCAGGTGCCGTTGCCCCATCGTGCCACGGGGTGCGTGCGAGGCGTCGACCTTCTTGATGCTGGTGTCGGTGGGCTCGTGGCTCATCGGCTCTCCTCGGTGGTAGGACGGGGCCTTCCGTAGTGGTCGCGGAGTCGCTGCCGGTAGTCCTCGTCGATGGCGGTGGCGGCGTCGAAACCCGGTGCGTGGGCCACGGCTTCGCAGTCGAGATCGAGCCGCACCACCGGCTCGGTCCAGTCGATGGCGTGGGTCCAGTCGGGAGCGATCAGGATCCGGCGTGCCTCGGTCGGGGCGACCATGTCGATCACCAGGTAGCGGATGCGCCAGACTTCGTCGTCGCAGGCGACGTCGGACACCGTGCCCACCCGTCGTCCCTCGCATTCGACCGCGTAGCCCACCATCTCCCGGGCACTGCGGAGATCCGCGCCGCTGCCGGTGTCGCCGGTCTTCTCACCGGAGACGCGGGTGCGCAGAGGGGTGATCGGCGCGGTGGCGCCGAGTTGACTCGACGTCGTCAGCCAGAACGGCTGCCACGCGGGATCGCCGACGCGCTCCATGTTGCGCTCGGACACCGCGTCGTCCTCGATCGCCGTGGGGCTGTCCTGCATCTGACGCCGGTCGAAACGGGTCCGTAGCACGCGCCGATCGCGGTCGGTCGCGTCGATGGCGGTCGGGGCGAGGAGGATCGACAGGCCGGGTAACCACGCCGAGACGTCGGCCGTGAGATAACGCACCTGCCAGGTCGCGTCGTCGAAGTAGAGGTCCTGCACCGGGCCGAGAGTGCCGTCGGTGGCCTCGAGTTCGAAGTTCCTGAAGTCGGCCAGGGTGCGGATCATCGGGCTCCTCCCGCCTGGGATCGGAACGACAGGATGCGTCCGGGCGAGCGCGGCGGCGTCCCGGCGGACATGGGCAGTACTCCTGGGACGCGCACGTGGGTGGGGTGGGGGACTCCCCGATCACTCGTCGTCGATACGACACCGACCTCACGATTTCCGGCGTGTCGCCGCCGCGTCCGGCATGCTTTGTTGGCATCATGGATTGGGGACGTTTCCCGTCGCGATGGAGACACACCGATGACTTCCGTGACCCGGGCCGACCTCGAACACCTCTGGCCCGAACTGGACTGGATCGAAGACGAGGACCTGCGGGAGAGGGTCACCCGGACCTGGGAGCTCGCCTTCGAGCGCAGTCCGCTGACCCCCGACGATCTGCGGCAGATCCCCTTCACGCTCGTGGTCGCGGACTGCCTGGCGACCTTCATGGAGCACAAGCGCTGCGTCGTGCACATCGCCCGGCGTAGCGCGCAGGCGATGCAGGACTTCATGGGCCGCGCCCTGCGGATCGATCTCGACACCGTGGTGGCCGGAGCGATCCTGGCCGACGTGGGCAAACTGCTAGAGTACGACCGCATCGACGGTGTCGCGGTGCAGAGCGAGCGGGGCCGAGCGCTGCGGCATCCCTTCAGCGGCGTGGCGCTGGCGACGGAGTGCGGGGTTCCCGACGCGGTCTGCCACGTGATCGCCGCGCACGCGGCCGAGGGGGATCTGGTGGAGCGCTCGACCGAGGCCGTCATCGTCCACCACGCCGACTACATGAGCTTCGAACCGGTCCGCGACGCGCCTCACTGACCCGGTACGACTCGCGTGGCGCCCGATCGCGCCTCGTCCTACACTGCGTGGCACCCCGAGTGAACACTCAACCCGGAGAGGTATCGCCATGCGCCGTGCCCTGAGCACTGCCCTTCTCGTCGTCCTCCTCGCCCCGGCCGCGGTGCGAGCCCACTGCGAGGTCCCCTGCGGGATCTACGGCGACGCCATGCGCATCGAGATGCTGCGCGAGCACGTGACCACGATCGAGAAGGCCATGAACCAGATCGAGGCCCTGACCGAGCAGGGCGACAAGAACTACAACCAGATCGTGCGCTGGATCACCAACAAGGAACAACACGCCGTGGAGTTCCAGCACATCGTCAGCCAGTACTTCCTGCACCAGAGGATCAAGCCGGCGGGGACCGACGACGCCGAGTACGTCGAGAAGCTCACGCTGCTGCACGAGATGCTCGTCCACGCCATGAAGTCGAAGCAGATGATCGACACCTCGATCACCGAGAAGCTGCGCGAACTGATCTCGGACTTCAGTGCCGCCTACTTCGGTCCCGAGGAACTCGAGCACCTGCGCGAGCACCGCGTGGGCGAAGGCGAGTGATCGCAGCGGATCTGATGCACATACATCATGGGTCCGACCGCCCGGGGCTGATATAGAATGTAATGCCTCGCGCAGTGACTCGAGAGCGTGACGGTCGAAGCCACCTGTCCTCGCGATGCTTCCGACCGTCACGCGATCCGGCACCCGCTCCGGTGGGTGCTCGACGCATCGGAGGATCCATGCCTGCCCCAGAGACCTCCCGCTTCGCCTCGTGCGCAGCGGGTTTCCTCGTTCTGTGCCTCTTGTCTCCGTGTTTCGCCCAGCCGGTCACGGGAATTCTCCCCGACGACGAACTCAGGGCGATCCCCTCGGGCGACGACGCCCACGGTCAGTTCTCCTACGACGACTTCCAGCGAGCCCAGCAGTGCACCGGCTGTCATCTGGACATTGCCGGGCAGTGGCGGCGCTCGCTCATGAGCCAGGCCTACACGCACCACTGGGACGAGATCGAGTACTTCCGCCTCGCCGTACCCCATGCCGAGCGGAAGGAGAAGGTGGCCGAGGTCAAGCACGGCTGCAACGGCTGCCACGCTCCGGTCTCCTTCCTCGCCGGCGACACGCCCCCGCCCCGACCGGGCGAGGGGAGCATGGCCGAGGAAGCAGTGACCTGCGACATGTGCCACCAGGTGGTCGGATTCGAGGGCGAAGTACCGTTCAACTACAACTACCTGGTGAAGCCCGGCCGCACCAAGTGGGGCGGACGCGAGGGCATGGAGTCTCCGCATCACCTCACGGCAAAGAGCGAGTTCATCCAGAGCGCCGAGTTCTGCGGGACCTGCCACAACGAGAAGAGCCCCTACGACGTCTGGGTGAAGAGCACGCAGCTCGAGTACGCCGAGGGTCCTTACCCGGAGATGGGGATCACCTGCCACGACTGCCACATGCCACCCGGGCGCGGACGGCTGGCGATCATGGGCGCCGAGGTGGTCGACGACCGGCGCAACCATCTCTTCCACGGCGCGCATCACCAGAGCAAGCTGGCGGGCGTGATCGAGATGGTCATGTGGACCGAGCACCCGGAGTGCCTTCCCGGTGATCCCGTCACGCTGAAGCTCGCCCTGTTCAACGGCAAGGCCGGTCACAAGGTGCCGTCGGGGTCGGCCGAGGAGCGGCAGCTGTGGGTGACCGTCCACGCCATCGACGCCGACGGCAATCGCCATCACCTTCCGGTCGAGGAGAAGGGTTTCGAGGGCGAGGAGCAGACGATCACCAGCAACGAGCTGGCGTACCAGGACATCGGCGAGCCGCTGGACGATCCGGACTTCGCCGGTCTGCCGCGTGATTCCACCGCGTACGAGGGCGACCGCATCTTCTGTCTGCCCTATTTCGACGAACAGGGCCGTCGCACCATCATGCAGTGGAACACGGCGAGCCTGGGGACCGACTACCGCATCGCACCCCGCGAGACGAAGACCGAGACCTATCTGTTCACGGTGCCGCAGGACGTCCCGTACGGCGAACTCCGCTTCGAGGCCGTCCTCCGCTACCGCAAGCTCGTGAAGTCCGTCGGTGACTTCCTCGACGTCCCCGCAGAGGAGACCGAGGCCGTCGTCGTCGGCAAAGCCGATACTTCCGTCGAGGTGGTGAACTGGTGATGAAGACGACGAGGACCCTTCTGTTCCCGGTGGTCGTGGCGATGTTGCTCGTGGGTACCTTCGCCTCGCAGGCGAACGCGATTCCCGCCTTCGCCCGCAAGTACAACCTGTCGTGCACGTCGTGCCACGCGCCGGCGCCGCGGCTGAAGGCCTACGGCGAGGATTTCGCCGGCAACGGTTTCCGTCTTCCCGACGGCGAGGAGCCCCGCCGGGCCTACCAGGACACGGGCGATCCCGATCTGTTGCTCCAGCGCGACGTGCCGCTGGCCGTGCGTCTGGATGCCTACGGCGTCTACGAGACGCGCGAGGACGACGACGACGTGGCCGATCTGCAGGTCCCCTGGGGCATCAAGCTGCTCAGCGGTGGCAGTGTGATGGACGGGGTCGGGTACTACGTCTACTTCTACATGGCCGAGGAAGGTGAGGTCGTCGGCGTGGAGGACGCCTACCTCCACTTCAACGACCTCGGCGGACAGCCCCTCGACGTGATGGTCGGCCAGTTCCAGATCTCCGACCCCATGATGAAGCGCGAGCTCCGGCTGAGCTTCGAGGACTACGAGATCTACAAGGCGCAGCCGGGAGGATCGATCGCCAACCTCACCTACGACCGCGGGGTCATGGTGACCTACGACACCCCGGTCGGACTGTCCTTCGTCGGTGAGGTGGTCAACGGCAACGGTCTGGCCGCCGCCGAGGACGGCGGCGACGACTTCTTCGATCGTGATCCCGACAAGGGCTACCTCGGACGTCTGGTGTACGCGGCGGGTCCGGTCACCGCGGCCGGCACCTACTACGCCACGACCGAAGCCCTGAGCGCGACCGGCACCGACTTCGAGAACGACGTCGAGGTCTTCGGTCCCGACGTCCACGTGGGCTTCGACAAGATCGCGGCCAGTGTGCAGTACCTGCACCGGACCGACAGCGATGCCACCGGCGCAGGACCGGAGATCGAAACCGACGGGGTGATCGGCGAGTTGACGATCATGCCGGCCGGGCCCGACGGCATGGACGCCGTGGTCCTTCTGTACAACTGGATCGATTCGGACGACGACGCCACCGACTACGAGACGGTCACCGCCTCGTGGTCACATCTCCACGCGCGAAACCTGCGGATGATCGCCGAGCTGACCTACGATCTCGAGATCGAGGAAACACGGGCCGTGGTCGGCTTCACGGCCGCGTTCTAGCCCACGCCCCGCGCGTACGGCCACGGGCGGAGGGACCCGGACGGGATCCCTCCGCCCCTCAACCCTTCCTCCGGTGCGTGTGCATCACAGCAGCGCACACAGCTCACATTTTCGGCCCGTTGGCCTGCGCGGTTCTCACAGTTCCACGCTGTCGATCGCAGCGCTGGCGGTGCCACGCTGAGCACCGTTTCCGAATCCGGTGGACCGGGGACGTCGTGTCGATCGTCTCCGCGTTCGGCTCCTCTGCGTGCGTCCGGCCCCGCGCCGGACGGAAGGGTGCGACATGTCCGACACCGTCACCGCGGCCATGGCTCGCTGGGCCGCTGGCCTGCGCTTCGACGACATTCCGCCCGAGGTCCTGCACCAGGCCAAGCGCTTCCTCCTGGATTCGGTCGGGTGTGCATTCGGTGGATTCCAGCAGGAAGACTGCGAGATCGCCCTGCAGGTGCTCGCCGAGTGTGCGGGCACGGGAGCGTGCAGCGTCCTGGCCAGTGGCCACGAAACCGATCCCGTTTCGGCTGCCCTCGCGAACGCGTTGATGATCCGCTCCATGGACTACAACGACATCTACTGGCGGCAGGATCCGGTGCATCCGAGCGACATCATTCCCGCCGCCATGGCGGCCTGCGAGCGTCAGGATCTCGACGCACGCGATCTGCTGTTGGGTGTCGTCCTGGGCCACGAGTTCGAGATGCGCCTGGCGGAGGCCGCCTTTCCCGGAATCCGGGAGCGGGGTTGGCACCACGCCACCCTGACCGCCTTCGTCGCTCCCGTCGTGGCGGGCAGGTTGCTCGGACTCGACGCCGAGCGGATCCAGCACGCCATCGGTATCGGTGCGACGCACCATGCCACCTACGGAGCGGTCACGGCGGGCGATCTGAGCATGGCGAAGAACGCCGTCGATCCGATGGCCACGCAGGCGGGCATGGTGGCCGCGCTGCTCGCCGAGCGGGGATACACCGGTCCGCAGCACGTGATCGACGGCAAGGAGGGGCTGGTGCACTGCCTGGGCCCCGAGTGGGACCTCGACGCCCTGACCGACGGCCTGGGAGAGACCTGGCGCATCGATCGGTGTGGCATGAAGGCCTTTCCGACCGAGGCCCTCACCCACGCGCCGATCTCGGCCACGCTCGACATCGTCCGCGACAACGACCTCGTGCCCGACGAGATCGAGAGCGTTCTCGTGCGGACGACGGCCCGTGCCGCGGACATCCTCGCCGATCCCAGCAAGTACGACCCGCAGAGCAAGGAGACGGCCGATCACTCGTTGCCCTACGTGATCGCGGCCGCGATCGTCGACCGCAACGTCACCCCGGCGCAGTTCACGCCCGAGAGGATCACCGACCCGGTGTTGCGGGCGCAGCTGGGCAAGGTGGAGATCATGCCCGACCCCGACGTCGAGGCCGTGTTCCCCGAGCTCCAACAGGCCGTCGTGAGGATCCGCACCAAGAGCGGCCGCGAGTTCTCCGAGAAGTTGGACCACGCAAAGGGCGATCCCCACAATCCCCTGAGCGATCACGAGATCGGGGCCAAGTTCGATGCCCTGTCCGATCCCGTGCTCAGCGAGATCGGTCGCAAGCGGGTGAAGGAGGCGGTCTGGATGCTCGACGACTTCGGTTCGGCGCGGAACTTCATGTGGCTCTGCCAGGAGGACCGGTCGTGAACACCGTGGGCGGCCAGACCCTGGCCGAGAAGATCGTCCAGGCCCACGTGACACGCGGGCCGCGGCGCCGCGTCCGTGCCGGTGACGTCGTCGGTCTGCGACCCCGTCACGTGCTCACCCACGACAACAGCGTCGCGGTCATCGAGAAGTTCCGCGCGATCGGCGCGGGCAGGGTGTACGACACCACCCAGCCGGTGTTCGCGCTCGACCACGACATCCAGAACCACAGCGAGGCCAACCAGCGCAGGTACGCGTCGATCGAGGCCTTCGCCCGCGACCACGGCGTGGACTTCCACCCGGCGGGCGCCGGGATCGGACACCAGATCATGGTGTCACGGGGGTATGTGGTTCCGGGGTCTTTGTGCGTAGCCAGCGATTCCCACGCCACCATGTACGGTGCACTCGGTGCGCTGGGCACGCCGATCGTCCGCACCGACGCCGCGGCGGTGTGGAGTACCGGCGAGTTCTGGTGGCAGGTGCCCCGGACCCTGCGGGTGGAACTTCGTGGAGCACTCCTCCCGGGAGTCATGGCCAAGGACGTGATCCTGACCCTGTGCGGCATGTTCGCGGACGGCGAGGCCCGGAACGCGGTCGTCGAGTTCACCGGCGACGGGGTGGCCACGCTCGGCATGGACTCGCGGCTGAGCATCGCCGACATGGCCACCGAGTGGGGCGCGCTCGCCGGGATCTTTCCGGTGGACGAAGTCACGATCGACCACATGCGCAGAGTGCGCAACACACTGGCCGCGCGTGACGAGCAGCGTTTCTGCGAGGCCGAACTCATGCAGTGGTCGACCCATCCCCCGGCCGCCGATCCCGACGCGGTCTACGCCGGGCACATCGAGTTCGATCTGTCGACCTCGAGGCCCGTGGTCGCGGGCCCCGGCAGCGTCCGTGCCCTGGCCACGCTGGCCGAGGCCGGCACCCGTCACACGAAGATCGACAAGGCCTATCTGCTGAGCTGTGCGAACGGGAGACTCGAGGACCTGCAGGCCGCGGCCCGTGTGCTGAGGGGGCGTCACGTGCACGACGGAGTGTCGTTCTACGTGGCGGCGGCCAGTGCCGACGTGCAGGCGGCGGCCGAGGCCGACGGGACCTGGCAGACCCTGCTCGACGCCGGCGCCCACGCGTTGCCGCCGGGTTGTGGGCCCTGCATCGGCCTGGGCGAGGGAGCGCTCGAGCCGGGCGAGGTCGCGATCAGTGCGACCACTCGCAATGACCGGGGGCGCATGGGCTCGCGCGACGCAGAGGCCTATCTGGCCAGTCCAGCCGTCGTGGCGGCTTCGGCGCTCGAGGGCGAGATCAGCGCGCCGTCGGGCGTGCCGATCGACGTTCCGGTGGTGAAGGCAAGGTTCGAACGAGGAGACCAGCCCGATCCCGTCTCCGATCGACCGATCGTGATCGCCGAGGGCTTTCCGGAGCGCATCGAGGGTCGCGCGATCGTCGTGTGGGCAGACGATCTCGACACCGACGGCATGTACGGGAAGGATCACACCTATCGTGACCTGGACCCCGAGGAGATGGCCCGGGTGGTCCTGGCGAACCACGATCCCGACTTCGCCTCGATCGTTCGCGAGGGCGACGTCCTGGTCGGTGGATTCGGCTTCGGCCGCGGCAGCAGCCGCGAGCAGGCAGCCACCGCGTTGGCCGCGGCCGGCATCCGGCTGGTGATCGCCGGGAGCTACGCGCAGACCTTCCTGCGCAACGCGTACAACAACGGTCTGCCCTGTGTCGCCTGCCCCGGGTTCGTCGAGCACCTCCGATCCTTCCTGCCGGTCTCGGACCGTCCCACCGTCGTGGCGCCGGCGACGGTGACCGTCGACTTCGCGGCCGGCGTCGTGCGGTACGACGGGCGCACCTTTCCCTTCCCGCCACTGGGCGAGCTACCCCAGGCGCTGGTGGCGGCGGGCGGGATCGAGTCCATGCTTCGGCGCGAACTGCGGCCCTGACCCGGAGGTCCTCGGTCATGGCCAGGCACACCGTCGTCACCATGCCCGGGGACGGGATCGGGGCCGTCGTCCTGCCCGAAGCGGTGCGTGTGCTCGAGGAGACGGGCTTCGACGCCGACTACGTCCACGCCGACATCGGGTGGGAGTGCTGGAGGCGCACGGGCAACCCACTGCCCGACGAGACGGTGTCTCTCCTGGACCGCCACCGGCTCGGCCTGTTCGGTGCGATCACGAGCAGACCGAAGGAAGAGGCCGCCGAGGATCTCGACGAAGGCCTGCGCGGCCAGGGCTTCGACTACTCCAGTCCGATCGTCCGCCTGCGGCAGCTCTTCGATCTCGACGTCTGCATACGTCCCTGCCGCAGCTTCGCCGGGAATCCGTTGAACTTCGTTCGTCGGGGAACCACCGAACCGATCGACGAACCCATGATCGACGCGGTGATCGTCCGCCAGAACACCGAGGGTCTGTACGCCGGCATCGAATGGACCGACCCGCCCACGGCGGTGCGTGATGCCTTGTCCCTGCATCCGAAGTGGGCACGTTTCGCCGACACACCGGGCGAGGATCTGGCGATCTCCGCCCGTGTGTTCACACGCCACGCCGTGCGCCGGATCCTGATGGCGGCCTTCGACTACGCGCGTGAGCACGGCTACCGCTCCGTGACCGTGTGCGAGAAGCCGAACGTGTTGCGCGAGACCAGCGGCATGATGGAGGAAGAAGCTCGGCGGGTGCATGCCGACTTCCGCGAGATCCAGCTCCGGAGCACGAACGTCGACGCGCAGATGATGTGGCTGACCCGGAAGCCCGAGGACTACGGGGTGATCGTGGCCGCCAACCTGTTCGGCGACATCGTCAGCGATGCCTTCGCCGGCCTGGTGGGTGGCCTGGGCTTCGCGTGTTCGGCGAACATCGGCGACGACGCGGCGGTCTTCGAACCCACGCACGGTTCGGCGCCCCGGTACGCCGAACTCCAGCCGAGTATCGTGAATCCCATCGCCATGATCCTGTCGGCGGCCATGCTGCTCGACCACGTCGGCGAGTCCGAGAGGGCCGAGACGGTGCGTCGAGCGGTCGGCGACGTCGTGGCCCAGGGCAAGGTCCGCACCTACGACATGCTGCGCCTGCCCGGTGGACCCGATGTCGTGAGCCGGGGAGCAGCGACCACCCAGCAGGTCACGGACGCGATCCTGGCTCGACTCCGAGCACGATCGGAGCGGGGTGCTTCACGGAATCCTGACGCTATGTCGTAAGTTCCCCGTGTCGCTTCCGTGCGGATCACCGAATCGGTACAGGCGCACTCTATGAATTTCACGATCTGCGCGTAGGCTCAGTGGAGGATCGCGGCGCTGGTCGGGAAGATTCTGATCACCGTTTTCATCTCGCACCCGCGAACCTCTTTCCGAACTCGGAGGAACCAACCATGATCGATTCCAGAGGCATCCGCACCGCGGCGTTCGCATGTCTGGCCCTGGCCGCCGTGTTCGCCCTCGTCTGGGGCGCGACCTACGTTCCCGCCAGTGCTGCCGAAGAAGAAGAGGGCGGCCTGCCGGACGTCATGACCCTCGATAGCTGTGGCGAGAAGAAGGGACTCGTGGAGTTCCCGCACACGGCCCACTTCGAATTCAGCGACTGCGTCACCTGCCACCACACGACCGAAGGCCTGACGCTCGAGAACGTCGCCGAGACCGAGGTCGAGACCTGTGTCTCGTGCCATTTCGAACCGGCCGATTCCGACGTGCCCGACTGCTCGTCGATGAGCCTCAAGAAGAACGCCTACCACATCAGCTGTGTGGGCTGCCACAAGGACATGGACACGGGCGAGGAAGCGTACGCCGCACCGACGCGCTGCAACGACTGCCACGCGAAGGACTGAGCGAACGACGCGGTCGGGGCCGTCGCCCCGGTTCCGCCGAGTCCGAAGGGGACACCCGGTCGCCGTGAGGCGGCCGGGTGTTCTCGTGGGGGCGGGGTCACGGTCCGTGTCATGTCCGATGTGACGAACGCCCGCTTCCCGTTATGCTGTGCGGGTCGCACTCTCCCGTCCCCGGCCGAATGCCGACGATGCCTTCCCGCGTACCACGCCACTCCACCGCACTGCTGTGGATCGTCCTCCTGACTGCATGCGGACCCTCACCGACTCCCGTCGACACCGGCGTGAGCGCACCCGGACGCTTCGCGCGGAGCGGGGCCGAGCCCTCCTCCGCGCGGTGGTGGACCGACTTCGGAACCGCGGCGCTCGACTCGCTCGTCGACACGGCCCTGGAATCGAATCTCGACGTCCGCACGGCGCGGCAGCGGATCCGTGAGGCCGACGCCGTCCTGGGGATCGAATCGGCGCGACGCCTTCCCACTTGGGACGCGACCGCCACGGGTGAGCTACGCGAGGGTGAGGGCTTCGTCTTCGGCGAGGAGATGTCG
>CAZQHE010000089.1:0-16739 GCA_964593155.1 uncultured bacterium | reverse complement strand
ACCCTGGTCCGCTCGGTTCCCCTGCCGCGGCCGATCGGACGCGTGTCGCAGGTGGTCGGGACCATCATCGAGGTGCGAGGCCTGAGGGCCTCGGTCGGAGACATCTGCTGGATCCTGGCCGAGGGTGGGCGCCGGGAGGTGACCGCCGAGGTCGTCGGCTTCCGCGACGAAGCCCTGTTGCTGATGCCCTTCGACGACCTGCACGGCGTGGCACCGGGACAACGGGTGACCACGCGCAACCAGTCGTTCCGCGTGCCGGTCGGTCCGGAACTGCTCGGTCGGGTCATCGACGCCTTCGGGCGCCCGCTCGACGGCGGGCCGCCCGTCGAGACACGGGAGCACGCCGGGTCGAAGCCCCGGATTCCCCACGCGATGCAGCGTCAGCGCGTCGAGCTTCCCCAGCAGACGGGCGTGCGGGCCATCGACGCCTTCGTGCCCTGCGCGCGCGGGCAGCGCGTGGGCATCATGGCCGGCAGTGGCGTGGGCAAGAGCGTGCTGCTGGGTATGATCAGCCGGCACAGCGACGCCGACGTGAACGTGGTGGGCCTGATCGGCGAGCGCGGGCGCGAGGTCCGCGAGTTCGTCGAGGAGGATCTCGGCCCCGAGGGCCTGGCGCGTTCGGTGGTGGTGGTGGCGACCTCCGACCAGAGTCCCGTCCTCCGTGTGCGCGCCGCGCAGACCACGATGGCGATCGGCGAGTGGTTCCGCGATCGCGACCACAACGTGATGATGGTCATGGACTCCGTCACGCGCTTCGCCATGGCCCAGCGCGAGATCGGTCTGGCCGTCGGGGAGCCTCCGGCCACGCGTGGGTACCCGCCGTCGACCTTCGCCGTTCTGGCCAAGCTGCTCGAGCGCGCCGGAACGAGCGCGACGAACGCCATGACCGCGTTCTTCACCGTGCTGGTGGAGGGCGACGACCTGCAGGACCCGGTGGGCGACGCCGTGCGCTCGATCGTCGACGGGCACATCGTCCTGAGTCGGGACCTCGCCCGCAAGGGACACTACCCCGCCATCGACGTCATGGGCAGCGTCAGTCGCCTGGCCAGCACGGTGGCCACGCCCGACCAGCTGGAACACGCACGGCGGCTCTCGCACCTCCTGAAGATCCTCGAGGACAACGAGGACCTCGTGAACATCGGCGCGTACACCCGGGGTACGAACGCCGACCTCGACCGCGCGCTCGACCTGCGGAAACGTATCGACGAGTTCCTGCGTCAGGGCCTCACCGACCACGTGCCCATCGAGACGACCCGTGAACTCCTCGCGGGTCTGGCCGAGGCGGCGGGCTGATGCCCGCGCACTTCCGCTTTCGACTGCAGAAGGTGCTCGAACTGCGCGAGCGTGAGCTCGAACAGAAGCAGCTCGAACTCGCGCGGGCGCAGGCCGAAGAGGCCCGTGCCATGGACGCGCTCGACCGGGCACGCCGCGAGCGTCTGGACCACGACGGACGGCTGCGCACGGTCGACACCGCACCGGTCACGCCTCTGGACCTCCGCGCACGTCTGGTCACGACCGAAGCCCTGGCCCGGCGCGAGGACACCGCCCGGCAGGAACTCGAGGCCGCGCGCCAGCGCACCGAGGCTGCACGCCGGCGTGCGATCGACGCCCATCACGCCGTCGAGGTGGTCGACCGTCTGCGCGATCGTGCCCGTGCCCGGTGGCAGGCCGGAATCGACGCTCAAGAACGGAAGCTTCTGGACGATATCCAGAGTCGGTACGGGGAAGACCCCCTCGCCTGACGGCAAGTCCTACCCGTCGGAGCGGGTATCCCCTTCCGCTCCCTCGCTCCGCATCGCCTCGAAATTCCCCGGAACCGCTTCGAATCGGGACTTCCGGGCCGGATCGGCACGTGGCACCGGCGTTGCGTGAGGGCAGGTCGACTCTCGACGGAGTGGCCTGCGCATGAAGACCATCCTGATCGCTTCGACCGTCAGCTTCCTCGTGATCTTCGCGGGCGTGTACTTCTACGCGCAGAAGCTGTCGGCGGAGAACGCGGTGAACAGTGTGGGCGGACAGCTCGCGGCCGAGGACGTCGACGCCGCCGAGCTGACCATGGCTGCGCTCGAGGCCGAACGCGAGTCGGTCGCGCGGGAGCGTGAGCGCCTGTTCGCCCTGCGCGAGAGCATGTCCCAGCAGCGGCAGCAGCTGCAGGAGCAGCTCGACCGGATCCAGACGGCGATCGGCGAGCTCCGCGAGGAGCAGGTCCGCTACGGCGAGGCCCGCAGCAAGAGCGCGCAGAAGCTGGCGAAGATGTTCGACGCCATGAAGGCCGACGCGGCGGCTCCCGTGTTCAGTTCGCTCGATCGTGAGACGGCGCTCGACATCCTCGTGCGCATGAAGGAGAAGACCGCGGCCAAGCTGCTGTCCGAGGTCGAACCGAGTCTCGCCGCCGAACTCAGTACCAAGCTCAGCCTGCGAGGTGCGCGATGAATCCCATGACACCGGGAACCGCGGCCTCGTGGTGGCTGCAACTCTTCGGCGGCTTCGGCACGCCCCTGACGACCACCACTCCGGCCGCCGACACCGACGGGTCCTGGGAGGGCTTCGCCGCGGTGTTGTCGTCGATGGGTGTCGCGACGCCGGACACGCCGCCCGACGACGCCGGTACCGCCGCCGAGACCGCCGCCGCGTCCCTGCTCGCCGCGACACCGCCGACCGTCGCGGGTCAGGGCGGCGACTCGCGTACGACGAAGCTCCCGACTCCGGGCGACGAGGCGGTCCTGTACCCGGCCGTACCGGTCACGGTGGACAGCGGCGGTGTCACCGTCGACGGCGAGCCGTCGGAATCCCCGACGACGCACCGGACCGTTCCGAGCGGGACGGACGTCTCCGGTGTCCCGTGGCAGCCGGCGCCGGGGACCACCTCCGTGAGCGCGGATGCGAGCGCGAAGACGGCGGCGCCCACGTCGCAGCCGACCACCCGGACCTCCGCCTTCGATGCCGCAACGGTCGCGGCCGAGCAGACGGCGCCGGCCGGACAGGAGAGCGCCGGGGGGCAGACGACCGCGTCCACGGCCGACGTGCTGATGCAGCCGACGGTGGTGGATCCGCTGTCGGCTTCGCCGACGGCGACGGCTTCCGCTGACGGCACGACCGATCCCGGGCGCACGATACCGCCGACGACGGCCACCACCCGGGCGGAGACCCCGACCGCCGCCGAGACCGGCACCGCGCGTGCCGATCGTCGCGGGGTGCGGATCGAGGCCCGGGACGTCCTGCTCCGGGCATCCGCGAGCGACCGACCGGCGCCGATGATGGCCGTCGCGACCACGGCCGCCGTCGACGGTCCTGAACTCCGCCCGCAACCCGAGGTGTTCACGGTCGGAACCGCCCAGCGCGAACTCGCCGGTGCACGCACCGAGCAACAGACCGTGACGGCTCCGGCCACGGCGGCCGCGACCGTGGAGACGACGACCCGCCACGCGCGCCTGGACGACGCGATGGCGCGCCTTCGCGTGCGTCGCCACGAGCGCGGATCGAGCGATCGTTCCGGGGCCGCCCAGAGGGCCACCGATCTCGGTGCGCGGGCCGCGATGCGCGCCGACCGCGGCGATCGCGCACCGTCGATGGCCGACGTCACGGCCGCCGAGCTCGATGCCCTGGATCTGCAGGACCTTCCCGAGGTGTCCGACGAACTGAGCACCGAGGGGCAGGCCGCGCGATCGACCTCGAACCTGTCCGGTGGAAGCTCCACGGGCGCCACCGCGGCGCCGGCGACGTCGGACACCGGGACGCACGACCGGGTGACGGGTCTGGGCGAGCGCCAGCCGATCCTCGAGGACGTCCGACCCGCCGACCCCGCGCCACGACCCGTGAACCCGGCCCAGACCGTGCGCGCGGAGACCGTCGACCTGGGAGCGCGTCTGCGGCAGGCCGTGGTCGAGACCATGGCCCAGCAGGCCCGCGACCAGCTCCTGGCCAGCACGCGCGAGACCTGGCAGGCGAGCGTGACGGTCGAGCCGGCGCATCTCGGACGTGTCGACCTGCAGGTGACGCGGGGGACCGGCGGCCTCGAGGTGATCCTGGTCACGGCCCATCGTGACGCCGCGCAGGCGCTCGATGCCGAGGTCGACGAGATGGTCGACGAACTGATCCGGCGAGAACTCGAGCCGGCGAAGGTCACCGTGCGCACCACGGACCGCGGCCTCGACGCCGAGCGTCAGCCCGGCCGCCAGAATCCCGAGAACGACCCGACCCGCACCCGCCGTGAGCAGGACGACTCCACGGAATCGGGCGCCGAGGACCAACGGGGACGCCGCGGACGTGGCCGTGACGCCCGCGACCAGCAGCAGGCCACGGCCTAGTCGCACCGAACGGAGGACGACGTGTTCGACGTGACGAATCCCGCCGCATCGGCCAACCAGGCGCAGGGCAGTACCCGCTCGTCGGCCGACCAGGGACTCGGGACCCAGATCGAGAGCGCCAGTGAGCTGAGGATGGACTTCCTCAATCTGCTCACGGCGCAGCTCTCGAACCAGGACCCGCTGTCGCCCATGGACAACGAGCAGATGGTGCAGCAGCTGGCGACCTTCAGTCAGCTCGAACAGCTCGAGCGCGTGAATTCGAATCTGAAGGAGCAGATGGGTTACAGCCAGAGTCTGAACAACACAATGATGATGAGCGTGGCCGGCAAGCGCGTGACCGTGGCCGGCAACGAGATCGGTGTGGAGAACGGCCAGCCCTCGCGCTCCCTCGTCCGTGTGCCCGAGGCCGGAACGGTGTTCGCGCGCGTGCGCGACGCGAACGGGGCCACCGTTCGTACCCTCGACGCCAGCGTGGTCGAGCCGGGCTTCAATCGCATCGAGTGGGACGGCAAGGACGACGACGGCAACGCGGTTCCCGACGGCGACTACTCGCTCGAGATCTCCGCCGTCGACCGGAGCGGCAACTTCATGAAGTCCGTGGCCTTCAGCAGTGGTGTCGTCGACACCGTCCAGTTCGAGAACAACTACATCATGCTCGAGGTGAACGGGCGACTGTACACCCCGGGCGACGTGGTCGAGGTCGGGATGGCCGAGCGTGACCCGGTGGTGGTCACCGTGGACGGTGACGACGACGTCCCGGACACCGGGACCGGCGGAGACGACGGTGGCGATTCCGGTGGCGACGGCACCGGAGTGACCCCGCCGACCGCCGACGAGAATCCCTGGAGTCCACCGGTGTCCTCCATGCTCGGCGGCACGTCCCGCTCCACCTTCGACCGCAATCCGTGGGAAGCCCTTCTGAGGATCGGCTGATTCCGAGAGTTCCGGGAGGCCTGAAGCCTCCCACCGAGATCCGACAAGGATGTTCCAGGAGGTCGCCCGAGGGCGGCACCGAAGCCAGACAGGAGACCAGCTCATGCTTCGTTCGTTGTTCGCCGGGGTCACGGGCCTCGAGGCCAACATTGTCGAACTCGACGTGGTCGGGAACAACATCTCCAACGCGAACACGGTCGGTTTCAAGTCCGCCCGTGTGACCTTCCAGGAGATCCTGACCCAGAACATCCAGTCGGCTACCCGTCCCGACGAGGGCGGCGGTCTGGGTGGTGTGAACCCGCAGCAGATCGGTCTGGGTGCCGTGGTCGGCGCCATCGACAGCGAATTCACCCAGGGCAACCTGCGCACCACGGGCAACAAGACCGACCTGGCCATCCAGGGCGAGGGCTTCTTCGTGCTCAGCGACGGCAACTCGCAGGCCTACACCCGCGCGGGCAACTTCATGTTCGATGCCGACAACACGCTGGTCAGCGCCGGCACGGGCATGAAGGTCCAGGGAACGCTGGCCAACGAGCGCGGCGAGTTCGTCTCGGGTGCGGTCCAGGACATCCAGATCGATCCCAGCACTGTCATGCCGGCCCAGGCCACGCAGTCGATCAAGGTGTGGGGCAACCTCGACAGCGAGTCCGACGCCCAGGGCACGCACCTGCTGCAGACCGGCCCGCTGCTCGCGACGGCCGCTGCGACCGACGACCTGCGGTTCCTGCACTCCGGCGCCGACGGTGAGGACCTGCAGCTGACCAACGGCGACGTGATCGCCCTGACCGGTCAGATCGGCGGTCTGGACATCCCCGACACCCAGTTCGAGATCGGTGAGGTCGCCGACGGCTTCGACGGCACCACGATCCAGGACCTGCGCGACTGGTTCCAGGCCGAACTCCGGGCGAACGGTGCCCCGGGAGCCACGGTCACGCTCGATGCGGACGGCGCGTTCAACGTGAGCAACGCCGGTGGCGATCCGTTGATGGAGGACATCAAGCTACTCGCCGGTGGCCGTGTAAGCTTCAACCAGGTCATGCTCTTCGGCAACCAGATCCAGCCGGGCAACACCGCGACCTCGGCGGCGAGCCTGTTGAGCCCGGCCGAGGAGACCGACGTCATCAGCGAGCTGTACAATGCCGACGGCAAGCAGCTCAACTTCCAGTTCGAGGACGACGGCGCCGGGAACATGATCACGTCGATCCAGATCGGCGGCACGCTCGGTGGCGAGGCGATCACCCCGGTCGTGTTCGAGGTCGAGGAGGGTTCCACGGACCTCACCGAGATGCTCAGCCGCCTGACCCAGGCCTTCCGGATCTCGAATGCCGACGGCGTGGAGATCGACTCGAACGGTCGTATCGACGTGCAGGGTGACGTGGGCCTGGCCAGCGGCATCGACAACATCGCGCTGAGGGAAGAGGGCAACCTGTTCAGCAACATCGGCACCTCGATCGACTTCTCCGTGATCGACGAGGCGCAGGACGCCGCGACCTTCTCGGTGACCAACACCGTCTACGACTCGCTCGGCAACACGCACAACCTGACGCTGGCCTTCACCAAGCGGACCGGCTTCAACGTCTGGGACTGGAAGGCCAGCCTGGACGGGGACGAGGAGATCACCGCCGGGGAGACCGGTACGGTGACCTTCGACGAGGAAGGGCGCCTGGTGTCGTTCCTGTACACCGACGGCGGTGGCCAGGTGAGCTTCCGTCCGCAGGCCCAGGGCACGAGCGGCGCCGAGCCGGTGTCGATCAGCATCGACCCGGGTACCATCGGCGGCGTGAACGGCCTGACCCAGTACAACTCGAGCGACCAGATCCAGTCGACCGGGGACGGTTACGGCGTGGGTCGGTTGATCGACTTCGACATCGACCGCGACGGTGTGGTCACGGGCCGCTTCAGCAACGACACGGTTCTGAACATGGCGCGCATGAGCATGGCCGTCTTCAACAACCCCTCCGGTCTGGTCCGTCAGGGCAACAACACCTACAGCGTGAGCGGCAACTCGGGCACGGCCGTGATGGGCTTCGCCAACGAGGGCAACGCCGGCCTGATCAACTCGGGAGCGCTCGAGGCGAGCAACGTCGACCTGTCCGAGCAGTTCACGCGTCTGGTGGTGGCCCAGCGCGCCTTCCAGTCGAACGCGCGCGTGATCAGCACCAGTGACGAGGTGCTGCAGGAGCTGGTGAACATCGTCTAGGCCCGGTAGGGCACGGGGTGGGCCGGACCGGCGTCCGGCTCGCCCCGGAGCAGGCTCGAGAACCCCGGGGCGGCGGCCCCACCGCAGGACGGAGCCCACGCGATGATCGAGGTCACACGGCTCAACGGCACCGGTCTGGTCCTCAACGCGGACCTCATCGAGTACGTCGAGGCCACACCCGACACTTTAGTCAGCCTCACTACCGGTCGAAAGATCATGGTGACGGAGTCCGTGGACGAGATCGTCCGGCGGGCGATCGCCTACCGCGCGCAAGTGCGGGGCGCGTATCCCGTTGCCGTTGCGGCAGATCCGGACGCCTGAGGGCGGGTCCGGACCGTCCCGGCGCCCCGTCCGGGTGCCGGGCTGAGCGGACCGGCCGCGGGTCCGAGGAGGAAGAACCGTGGATCTGGCGACGATCGGAGGCTTGGTCGGGGGGGCAGGACTGATCCTGGCCGCCATCCTCAGCAGTGGGAATCTGGGGATGTTCCTCGACGTGCCCGCGATGCTGACGGTGATCGGCGGTTCGCTGGCGGCCCTGTTCGTGAACTTTCCGATTCCGAAGGTCCTCGGCGTGGCCAAGGTGGTCCGCAAGGCCATGTTCCACGACGACGAGGACCCCACCGAGATCATCCAGAAGATGGTCAGCTACGCCGAGCGGGCCCGGAAGGAGGGCATGCTGGCCCTCGAGGAGGACTCCGAGAACGAGCCCGACAAGTTCCTGGCCAAGGGACTGCGGCTGGCCGTCGACGGCACCGACCCGCAGTTGCTGGCCCGGATCATGGAGACCGACCTCTCGGCGCTCGAGACGCGGCACAAGGAGGGCAAGGCGATCTTCGAGCAGCTGGGCATGTTCGCGCCGGCCTTCGGGATGATCGGAACGCTGATCGGTCTGGTGCAGATGCTGGCCAACCTGAGCGATCCGAGCTCCATCGGCAGCGGCATGGCGATCGCGCTCCTCACCACCTTCTACGGTTCGGTGATCGCGAACCTCGTGGCCCTGCCTCTCGCGGGCAAACTCAAGGCGCGCAGCAACGAGGAGTTGCACACCCGCGAGATGATCATCGAGGGCATCATGTCGATCCAGAGCGGTGACAGCCCGCGCATCGTCCAGGAGAAGCTGAAGAGTTACCTGACGCCGGTGCAGCAGAACGAACTCGCGACGCGCTAGGAGCGGGCGTCGGCCATGGCCAAGCGTAAGAAGCAGGAAGACCCGCCCCTGGGCGCACCGCTGTGGATGGCCACCTTCTCGGACATGGTCACCCTCCTGCTGGCGTTCTTCGTGATGCTGCTGTCGTTCTCCTCGATCCAGGAGGCGAAGTTCCACGAGGCGATCCACTCGCTGAAGGGAGCGTTCGGGGTCATGGCCTCGCCGCCAACGGTGATCCAGCAGCCCGACGTGGTGGTCCCGCAGGCCGACACCAACGAGTGGCAGCGGATGCTCTACGAGCTGCAGCAGATCCGGGTGGCGCTGTCGGAAGAGGGCCTGCAGGAAGAGGTGCAGCTCACGCTCGAGAAGGAGGGCGTGAGCATCCAGATCAGCACGCCCATGCTCTTCGAGCCGGCCGAGGCCGAGCTGCGCGCGCCCAGCACGCAGCTTCTGGACAAGCTCTCCACCGCGCTGCAGAAGCTCGACACGGAGATCCGGGTCGAGGGCCACACCGACAACGTTCCGATCAACAGTGAGCAGTTCCCGTCCAACTGGGAGCTCTCTTCGGCCCGCGCGACGGCCGTCCTGAAGTACCTGATCGACCGCGGATTGCCCCCCGAACGGCTCGCAGCCGTCGGATACGGCGAGTTCCGGCCGATCGACACCAACGAGACCGACGCGGGCCGGCACCGGAACCGCCGCGTGGAGATCTTCGTGCGCCGGACCGACGGGTTGGCGAGATCCGTGCAGAGGGTCGAGCGGTAGCCCTCGCGCCACTGGGCGTGCGGGCAGCCGCAACCGGCGCCACAACCGAGGAGCGACGTCGTGGCCGAAGAACAGGCCGAAGCCAAGACCGCGAAGGCGGGCCTTCTCCAGAACAAGGCGGTGATCGTCGTCGCGATCGTCGCCCTGCAGGCGGCCATGGCCTTCGCCCTGACCAAGTTCCTGATCCAGCCGACGACCTCGTCGGGGGAGATCGAGCTGGTCGAGGGCGACGGCGAGGGCATCGCCGAGGCCGAGGCCAGGGGCGTGCTGGTGAGCCTCGAGGAGATGATCGTGAGCCTGAACTCCGGGGCGCGGCCGCGCTACCTGCGGACCACGATCGCGGTGGAGGCGGCCGACTCGAAGGCGGCCGCCGAGGTCGAGGATCGCATGGCCGAGTTCCGCGACGCCACGATCATGACCCTGAGCCACCACAGCGTGCAGGACCTGTTGAGCTTCGAGGGCAAGGAAGCCGTGAAGGCCGAGATCAAGGACGCACTGAAGTCCCTCGTGGAAGAGGGCAAGGTGCTGAACGTGTACTACAGCGATTTCGTCGTGCAGTAGCCGCCAGGGCCCGACGGCCGGCGTCGAGGAGCTCGAGACGACCGTGGACAACCTCTCCCAGGAAGAGATCGACGCCCTCCTCGAAGAGGCAGCGGACGACGCCTCGGACTTCGAGGCCCAGGAAGGCGGGGGCGGCGACGCCGCGGGCGACCCCCGCGGCGATCTCGACGACGCGCGTGAACGTGCGGTCCGCGCCTTCGACTTCAACCGGCCGAACAACAACCTCAGCAAGACCTTCGAGCGGAACCTCCGCGGCGTGAGCGAGAGCTTCGCCAAGGATGCCAGCCTGTCGTTCTCGAACCTCATGCGCTGCAACTGCGACTACACGTTCGCCGGCATGCGCGTGAACAGCTTCGGCGAAACGCTCTCCGGCTGGGAGAGCCCGAGCTGCATCGCCGTGTGCTCCATGGAGCCGCTGTCGGGCGTGGTCCTCGTGCACGTCGACGCCTCGCTCATGTTCTCCTTCTTCACCAAACTGCTCGGTGGTCCGATCGAGACGCCGAGCCAGGTCCGCGACTTCACCGAGATCGAGACCGGGCTGGCCCGCAAGGTGTTGAGCAAGATCCTCGAGCAGTTCAGCGCGGCCACCGAGAAGGTCCACCGCGTGATCCCGCTGCTCGTCCAGATCGAGAACAACCCGAACTATCTCAACGCCTTCGCCGAGGCCGAGCCGGTCCTGAACTTGCAGTACAACGTGACCATGGAGGAGGTCGGCGCGATCATGAGCTTCGTGATCCCGCTGGCGGCCTTCGAACCGGTCCGTGAGGAGTTCGACCCCCGGGAGGGGATCGACGTCCGCAACGCGGCCGATCGCATGGCCGAGAAGCAGCAGGCGCACGGCCTGGTGGGATCGGCGTCGGCGCTGGTGGCGGCGCGTTTCCGCTCCCGCCGGATCCGCTTCGACGAGCTGCTGGCGCTGAAGACGGGCGACGTTCTTTCGCTCGAACACCACGTGGACCGGCCACTCGACGTCGACGTCGAGGGCAAGCCCATGTTCCGGGGCACGTCGGGCCGCGTGGGTCGATCGCGAGCGGTGCAGATCCTCGGCCGCAGGGAGGATGTCTAGATGGCCGACCAGGGTATGGATCCCGGTGGCGCCGGTACCCCCGACGCCGCGTCGGAGATGATCGAACACGCCCGGAGCGTGGGCGCGGGCACCGGTGGCGGTGGTCTCGACCTGCTGATGAACGTCGAGCTGGCGCTCACCGTGGAACTCGGACGCTGCCGGATGAAGATCCACGACATCGTGAATCTCGGATCGGGGTCGGTGGTGGAGCTCTCGAAGCTCGCCAGCGAGCCCGTCGACATCCTCGTCAACGACGCCGTCTTCGCCCGCGGAGAGGTGGTCGTCATGGAGGACCACTTCGCGGTCAAGATCACCGAGCTCGCCGATCGCCCCGACCTGGGACAGGAGGGCTGAGGAGCGTCATGGACTCGCCGGTGTGGCAGTGGTTCGCCGCGACCATCGCGGTCATCGCCCTGGTGCTGATCCTGGCCCACGGCGTGCGCTTCCTGCTGGACCGCAGCCGCAGCTCCCGCGGACCCGTGACCCAGGTCGGTGCCTGGCGCATCGCACCCGACGCCAGCGTGCGCGCGGTGCGGGTGCTCGGGCAGGTGCACCTGGTCTACGAGCGCGGGCGCGAGTCGATGCTGCTCGAGACCCTCGACGCCGACCGTCTGCCCGAACTCGATCCCGCCCCGTCGACGAGTGGGCCCTTCGAGCTCCTGCGCGCGCGGCGCGCCGCGACCGGCCCGGCCTCCAAGGTGGCCAGAGGCTGACCACCTCGGGTGCGCATGCCAGCCGGCCGCCCGGCCGGAGCGCGCTCGCAGGATAGTGTAACAGATTCCAAGACAACGACTTGCGTTTCGAGGTGGGGCGACCGGGAACGACCCGGACGCGGCACGCCCGTTGCGCTACGCGGCACCATGATGCGTGACCGACGTGGACCCGCGACCCTTCTGCTGCTCCTGGTGGCCGCGCTGTGCCTGGCGCCGGCGACCGCCGACGCGCAGCAGGTCGCGGCCGACGACGACCAGCTGACCTTCAGCGTACAGGGCGGGGGCGACGGCAACCTCAGCTCGACGATCAAGATCGTCATGCTGATGACCGTGCTCACCCTGGCGCCGTCGATCGTCGTGCTCACGACCAGCTTCACGCGAATGCTCATCGTCCTCGGCTTCCTGCGCCAGGCACTGGGCACGCACCAGACGCCGAGCAACCAGATCCTGGCCGGCATGGCGCTGTTCCTGAGCATCGTGGTGATGACGCCGGTGTTCGAGCAGATCAATACCACTGCGATCCAGCCCTACCTGGCCGCGCAGGAAGAGGTCGACGGCGAAGCACAGGGCGGGATGACCGACCGCGAGGCCATCGAGGCCGCCATGATCCCGCTGCGCAACTTCATGCTCGCGCAGACCCGCGAGAAGGACCTCGACCTGTTCCTCGAACTGAACCAGCGCGAGCGTCCGGAGGACCTGAGCGAGCTGCCGATGTCGGTGGTCGTCCCGAGCTTCCTCATCAGCGAGCTCAAGACGGCGTTCCAGATGGGCTTCATGCTGTATCTGCCCTTCCTGATCGTGGACATGGTGATCGCCTCGGTGCTGATGAGCATGGGCATGATGATGCTGCCGCCGATCCTCGTGTCGTTGCCCTTCAAGATCCTGCTCTTCGTCCTGGTCGACGGATGGCATCTGATCACCCGCAGCCTGGTCTCGGCCTTCCACGTGCCGGTATGAGGAGGACGCCGTGAGCCCCGATCTGGTCATCGACATGGCACAGGACTCCGTATGGACCCTGCTCCTGGCCGCCGCGCCGATGTTGGTGGCGGGCATGGTGGTGGGCCTCGTGATCTCGATCGTCCAGGCCGCCACCCAGGTGAACGAGATGACCATGACCTTCGTGCCCAAGATCGTGGCGGTCATGGTGACGGCGGTGCTGGCCCTGCCGTTCATCATGTCGAAGCTGACGACCTTCACGCAGGAGATCTTCGCTCGCATCGTGGCGGTGGGGTTGTCGTGAACTGGGCCGTCGACATGAACACCCTGGTGATCGGTGGTCTGGCCTCGGCCCGGGTGTTGAGCTTCCTGTCGACCCTGCCGATCCTGGGTGTGCGGACGGTACCAAGTCCCGTGCGCGTGGCGATCGCTCTGTGCTTCGCCACGGCGATGATGCCCACGATCCTGGCCGCCGGTGCCGTGGCCCCCGCCACGCCGGTGATGCTGGCCTTCGCCCTGGCGATCGAGATCCTCGTCGGTCTCCTGCTGGCCTTCGCGGCCGTGACCATGTTCGCCACCGTGCAGTTCGCCGGCGAGATGATCGGCGTGCAGATGGGCCTGGCTCTGGCCAACGTCGTCGACCCGACCAGCAACATGCAGATCTCCACCGTGAGCCAGGTCTTCAACCTGATCGCGGTGCTGATCTTCCTGGCCGTGGACGGTCCGGTGAACCTGCTGCGCGCCTTCGCGCAGGGCTACGAGGCGATGCCGCCCGGCACTTTCGTTCCCACTCCCGAGAGCATGTTCGAGGCGATCGCGCAGGTGGGAACGTTGTTCTCGCTGGCGGTGCGGATCGCATTGCCCGTGATCACCGCGCTCATGCTGGTGAGCCTCACGCTCGGTGTCCTGGGGCGTACCGTGCCGCAGATGAATCTCCTGGTGGTCGGTTTTCCCATCAAGATCCTGGTCGGCGTCTTCGTGATCGCCGTCTCCGTTCCGCTGTTCGGCGAGACCATCACCGGCACGTTGCGCGACCTTCCCGATCGGCTCGGAGACATCATCTGGGCCGGACCGGTGGGGAGGTGACGGGACGTGGCCGAACAACCCGCCGGTGACCGCACCGAACAGGCAACACCCCAACGTCGTCGCAAGGCGCGCGAAGAGGGCCAGGTGGCCCGCAGCGCCGAGGTGAACTCGGTGGCGGTCCTGGGCGTGGCCTTCGCCGCGCTCATCGCCGCGGTGGGCTTCATGGGCCAGCAGCTCCGCGCGGTCGGCGTGCACTACCTGAGCGAAGCCGGGGTGCGCCGGATCGAGGGAACGACCGACGCCATGGCCACGTTGCTGGCCGCCGGCGAGAAGGGCATGCTGGCCCTCGCCCCGGTCGCGCTCGCGGTGCTCTTCGCCGGCACCGGTGTGGCCTATGCCCAGGTCGGTTGGAACTGGTCGCCCAAGGCCTACTCCTTCCGCCTCGAGAAGCTCAATCCGATCGAGGGCATGAAGAACCGCTTCTTCAGCAAGACCACCTGGTTCGAGCTCGGCAAGAACCTGTTCAAGGTGACCGTGCTCGGTGGGATCGCCGCCCTGGCCATCCAGGACATGATCCCGCGCCTGATCGGCCTGTCCACGCTGGCCCTCGTCGAGGGCTGGGCCGAGGCGGTGAGGATCCTCGGCGAGCTGCTGTTCCGCATGCTCGCCGCGCTGCTCGTGCTGGCCCTGATCGACATGTGGTGGCAACGGCACCGCCACTCCGAGCAGCTGAAGATGACCAAGGACGAGGTCAAGCGCGAGATGAAGGACCAGGAGGGCGATCCCAAGGTCAAGGCTCGTGTACGGTCGCTCATGCTCGAGCAGATGAAGAGGCGGATGCTCGAAGAGGTGAAGGACGCCGACGTCGTCGTCACCAACCCGACCCACTACTCCGTGGCGCTGCGCTACCGTGCCACCGAGGGTGCACCGAAGGTCGTGGCCAAGGGTCAGGGTCACCTTGCGCTGCGCATCCGTGAGATCGCCCGCGAGCACCGCGTTCCGATCATCGAGAACCCGCCCCTGGCGAGGGCCCTGTACCGCACGGCCGAGGTCGACTCGTTCGTGCCGGTGGATCTGTACGAATCGGTGGCCCAGGTGCTGGCCGCCGTCTACCGCGCCGATCGCCGGCGCAGCGACGCGGCGGGGGTGTAGTTCGTCATGGCCGACGGGACAACGGACGTGCAGCAGGGATCGGTGGTGAACGGCAACGTACTGGCCGCCGGCATGATGATCGGTGTGCTGGTGCTCATGGTGATCCCGGTGCCCACCGGGGTGGTCGACGTCCTGTTGACCTTCAACATCGCCTTCGCCATGACCGTCTTCCTGGTGACCGTCTACCTGAAGCGGCCCATGGACTTCTCGGTCTTCCCGTCGCTGCTGTTGATGGTCACGCTGTTCCGGCTCGCGCTGAACGTAGCGAGTACACGCCTCATCCTCAGCAACGCCGACGCCGGTGCCGTGATCGCGGCCTTCGGCAATTTCGTCGTGGGCGGCAACTTCGTCATCGGCGTGGTGGTCTTCCTGATCCTCGTCGTGGTGCAGTTCGTGGTGATCACGAAGGGTTCGGGCCGCATCGCCGAGGTCTCGGCGCGGTTCACCCTCGACGCGCTGCCGGGCAAGCAGATGGCGATCGACGCCGACCTCAACGCCGGCATGATCACCGAGCATGACGCACGAACGCGGCGCCGCGAGATCGCCGACGAGGCCGAGTTCTACGGGGCCATGGACGGTGCCAGCAAGTTCGTCCGGGGCGACGCGATCGCCGGTATGGTGATCACCGCGATCAACATCATCGGTGGGTTGGCCATCGGCACCCTGCAGCGTGACATGCCGGTGGGCGACAGCGCGCGTGTGTACACGCTGCTCACGGTGGGCGACGGCCTCGTCAGTCAGATCCCTGCGCTGCTCGTGAGCACCGCCGCCGGCATCGTCGTCACCCGGAACAACAGCGGCCTGAACCTGGGGACCGACATCGCGACCCAGGTGGTCCAGGATCCGCGCGCGCTGCTCGTGAGCGGAGCGGCCCTGGGTGCATTCGCCTTCGTGCCCGGTCTGCCCACCCTGCCCTTCCTGCTGCTGGCGGTGGGGGCGGGGATCGCGGGCTTCATGTCGCGTAGCCAGAACGAGCGTCGGATCCGCCAGGAGCAGGAGGAAACGGCGCGCGCGGCCGAGGAGGCCGAGGCGCCCGAGGAGGAGTCCGACGGCGACGACATGTTCGTGGTCGACCGCCTCGAACTCGAGATCGGCTACGGCCTGATTCCGATCGTCGATGCCGGCCGGGGCGGCGATCTGTTGCAGCGCATCACGAACGTGCGGCGCAAGACCGGCTCGGAGCTCGGGATCAACGTTGCGCCCATCCGCATTCGCGACAATCTGCAGCTCGGCGCGAACCAGTACGTGGTGAAGCTGCGTGGCGTCGAGATCGCACGCTTCGAACTCCACCTCGACCGCCTGCTCGCCATGCGCGTGCGCGACGGCGGGGCCGACGTGCCGGGGATCGCGACCTCCGAACCCGCCTTCGGCCTGCCCGCGGTGTGGATCGAGAAGGACGACAAGTCCCAGGCCGAGATGGCGGGCTACACGGTGGTCGAACCCAGTGCCGTCGTGGCCACGCACCTGGCCGAGATCGTGAAGGCCCACGCCGACGAGATCCTCACCCGCCAGGACGTGAAAGACATGGTCGACCGCCTCGGCGAGCACGCGCCGGCGCTCGTCGAAGAGGTCTTCGGCGACAAGGTCTCTCTGACCGTCCTGCACGGGGTGCTGCGGGGACTGCTGCACGAGCGTGTGCCGGTCCGTGACCTGGTCACCATCCTCGAGACCCTGGCGTCGACCGGCACGGTGAACGAGGGACAGGTCGACGCCCTGGTCGAGCGCGTGCGCATGGCCCTGAGCCGGCAGCTGTCGCACCTGTACGCCGACGAGAACCGCACCATCTGGGTGCTCACGGTCCACCCCGAGACCGAACAGGCGATCTTCGCGTCGTTCCGCGAGTCGGAGCGGGCGCAGAACGTGGTCATGGATCCCGGCTTCGCCGAGCGCTTCGTGGCCACCCTCGGCCAGCAGGTCGACCAGGTGGTCGCCG
>CAZQHE010000088.1:0-16757 GCA_964593155.1 uncultured bacterium | reverse complement strand
AGCGAGGGTGACGATGGCTTTCTTGCGATCGGCGCGACGTCCGACGAAGCGGCCGCGGCGACCGTCGTAGTACTCGGGCCAGTGGTCGGAGGCCAGGCGTCGTTCCGCGACCTCGACGGCGCGCTCGGCCAGCCCTCGGCGGTCACCACGCAACGCCGCCGCGACCAGCAACCAAAGGAGCACCGGCCAGCTTCCCCCGTTGTGGTACGACCAGGGCGTGTTCTTCGGATCCGAACCGGTCAGGATTCTCCAGTCGCGACCGTCGACGGCGGGGAAGCAGATCTTCAGGGGCATCTCCCCCACCAGGTCGTCCCAGCGCGCCTCCCACAGGTCGAGCACGGCCTGGCTCTGCTCGTCGGTCGCGAGCCCACTCACCACGGCGAGCAGGTTGCCGGCGCCGAAGACACGGAAATCGATCCGTCCCGGTCCGAGATTGCCGGCGAAATAGCCCCCCTCGCGGGGAATCCAGTCGAACAACCACTCCGGGATGGTGTCGGGGTGGATGTTGAACTTGTTCACGGCCGTCGCCCCGAACTCGTCGAGCCCGTAGCGATGGATCTCGTTGATACGCTGCAGATCGAGCCAGTAGTAGGTCCGCAGGTGATGGGCCAGATGCCGTGCCCGGGCGTCGGCGGCGTCGCGGTAGGTGGATCCCTGTTGATCGGGAACGAGCAGTTCGCCCGCCGCGTGGACGGCGGCGTAGAAGAGACTCTGGACGTCGATCGGGTGTCCGTACACCCCCATCCGTCGATCGATCATGAACGCGCCGTCGGGAACGAGCAGCGTGGGCGACATCTCGTAGCGCTGCGTCAGCGCCATGTCGAGGACGTAACGGATGGCTCGCTGGAAGCCGTCGGTCTCGATCAGCGAGCGGTCCCCGGTGGCCCGGACGTAGGCATTCGCCACGATCAGCCACCAGAAGCCCGAATCGACCGGCGCGACGCGTCCGATGGCACTCTGGCCGAAGTCGGGGCGGATCACCTCCTGGCCGTCTTCGACGGTGACGTCGAAGCTGGCCGGCATCAGCCCCTCGCCCGGCTCGAAGCAGTCCATCTGCTTCTCGAGGTTCTGCAGATCGACGAGCAGGTCGAGGAAGTTGCGGACGACGTCGGAATCCCCGCGGAGCAGGTGGGCGAGCGCACAGACGGCGAAATCACGGACGAAGACATGGTGATAGTTCACGGTCTCGGGCCGGTCGTCCCGCGCGGCGACCGAGCCGACGGGCTCGCCGCGGTGCGTCACGACGGCACTGTCGAGCAGCTCCCAGGCCTGGGCGCGGATCTGCGGGCTCACGGTGACCTCCCGGTCCGAGGAACGGCCGTCGCCAACGACGGCTCCCCCATCGTAGGGGCGCGGCCACCGGCTCGGCCAGGCCCGGCCGCCGGCCGGATTCCGCTGATCCGCTGCTTTACAACCGCCCCCACCCTCCGCATAATGCCGCCGGGCGTCCCCGCGCCCACCCCTGGAAGCCGACCCGCACCCCGCCGCCCTCGAGCCCGTGAGGACTCGAATGCCCGCGCGTGCCGTCGTGTCGCCAGGTCCCACCGTCCGCCGAGGTCTCGTCCGGACCCTTCTCAGCGCCGTCCTGATCTGTCTCGCCGCGCCGGAGACGCTGGCGCAGGAAGACCCCGACGTCGTGGTCCACCGCGTGCGGTCGGGCGAGAACCTCAGCTGGATCGCCCAGCGGTACCGGGTCACCGTGTCCGACCTGTGGCAGTGGAACGATCTGCGCAGCAACCGGATTCTCCCCGGCCAGGAACTGCGGATCCCGCGCCTGGGCGGCGAGTACCACGTGGTGCGGCGCGGGGACACGCTGAGCGAGATCGCCGAACTCCACGGGGTCCCGACCTCGACGCTGCGCCAGCTCAACGGCCTGCGGGGAAGCCGGATCCATCCCGGCCAGAAGCTGAAGCTCCAACCGTCGAGCCGGGACGAGGCGGTCCACCTCGTCCGCCGCGGAGACACGCTGATCGGGATCGCGCGCGAGCACGGCGTGTCGGTCCGGACCCTCCGCGACCTCAACGGAATCGAGGGCGATCGGATCCACCCGGGCCAGAAGCTGCGCCTGCGCACGGTGGCGACGGGGGTGCACGTGGTCGAACGCGGCGACGCCCTCTGGGAGATCGCCCGGGCCTACGGGATGAGTCTCGGCGACCTGAAGACGCTCAACGGCCTCCGCGGCGATCGGATCCATCCGGGCCAGGAACTCCGGGTGCACGCGAGCGGCTCCGACGCGCCGCGCTGGGCCACGCACGTGGTGCGTCGCGGCGACACGCTGGGCGAGATCGCCCAGCTCCACCAGATGAGCCTTCGCGAACTGCGGACCACCAACTCCCTGCGCGGGTCGGTGATCCACCCGGGCCAGCGCCTGCGGGTGCGTCCGCTCCTGGGCGACGACGACACCGGCCTGGGGCTGCTGTCGCCGTCGGAGATCCCGTGGAACGACCTCGTACCGCGCAGCCGCGCCGTCCCGGTGATCACCGCGAGCAACGGGCCATACCTCTATTCGAAACCGCGCGCGAGCGCGCAACGCAGCCGGCACCACCGCGAGGGCTCGGCCCATGGACCGCGTACCACGTACCAGCAGGCGCGGCGGCTGTGGGAATCGTTCGAGGCGAGGGTCTCCTCGCTCGGACGGCTGAGCCACTCGCTCGAGGGCCTGACCGTGATCCTCGATCCGGGCCACGGCGGCCGCGACCCCGGTACGATCGTGCCGACACGCATCGACGACCAGCGCACGGTGCACGTGGTCGAGGACGAATACGTCTACGACATCACCCTGCGCGTGGCGGTACTCCTTCGCTTGCACGGTGCCGACGTCCGGCTATCGCTGTTGAGCCCGAACCACCTGCTGCGTTCGAACGATCCGGCCACCGCCACTTTCGTGAACGAGCAGAACGAGGTGTACAACAGCGCGCGGATCAACCGCCGCAACGCAGCGTCCTCGTGGCCACGTGGTGGCAACCACGGCCTGCGCAACCGGGTCCGCACGATCCGCGAGCTGGCCGAGAGGGCCGGCTCGAACCGCACGGTGCTCATCAGTCTGCACGCCGACAACAGCCCGCGGTCGCCCGAGGCGGTGACCGTGTTCCACGCCCGCCGCGACCGCGCCTCGCGTGACTTCGCCCGCGATCTGCTCCCGGCCTTCGGCGCGGGCGCGCGGGTGCGCGGTTACGACTACTACGTGCTGCGCTACGCCCCGACCGACCTGTCGCTGCTCGTGGAGATCCGCAACCTGGCCCACGCCTCGCACGCCTGGGCCCTTCGCGACGTCAAACTGCGCCAGCGCGACGCCGAGAAGGTGGTCAAGGGCGTGCTCGACTGGGCCGCGACCGGCGTCCTCGACCGCCGGGTGGCTTCGACCGGGCGCTGAGCGACACGCCCGTCCGTCGGGTCCCGTCTGCGCATGGGGCGGGGCCGGAACAGCGACGGCGGGTCGATCCCGACGGGCGGCACGGTACACCTGGGCCATCGTTGGAACCGACAGCCGTCCGTTCCATCTTCCGCTCGGGTAGTCCGTGGAATTCGAGGTCACTCTCACCACGATCTTCGTGGCCGCTCTGATCACGGCCCTGGCCACCGGACTGGGTGCCGTGCCCTTCGCCTTCACCCAGGACTTCCCGCGGCGATGGCTGGGGGTGTTCAGCGCCATCGCCGGCGGCCTGATGATGGCGGCCAGCCACGGACTGGTTTCCGAAGGCGAGCAGCACGACGCCTGGCTCGTCCTGGGTGGCATGGCCGTCGGCGTGGTGCTCGTCGTGATCGCCGACCGATGGGTGGACCAGCACGACTCCCCCGACGTCGCCGACCTCAGTGGTGCCGACGCGCGCAAGGCCCTGCTGATCCTCGGAGTCATGACCGCCCACTCCTTCGCCGAGGGCATCGGGGTTGGCGTGTCGTTCGGCGGGAGTGCGCAGCTCGGCGTGTTGATCACGGTGGCGATCGCGGTGCACAACATCCCCGAGGGCCTGGCCATCAGTCTGGTGCTCGTCCCGCGGGGGACCTCGGTCTGGAAGGCAGCGGGCTGGAGCGTGGTCTCGAGCCTTCCCCAGCCTCTGATGGCGATTCCGTCGTTCCTCTTCGTGACCACCTTCCAGCCCTTCCTTCCCGTCGGGATGGGCATCGCCGCCGGCGCGATGATCTGGATGGTGTTCTCCGAGCTCGTTCCCGATTCCTTCGAGCACCTGTCGACGAGCGCGGCGGCCACCGCCCTGACGCTGGCCTTCATGACCATGATGATGGTCCAGCTCCTGCTGCAGCACTGACCGAGCGGAGGTCCGCGGTGCCGGCGCCTGCGCACACTGGCACTTTCGATCACTTCCACCAACTTTCCCCGCGGGGCAGGGGACACCCCGTGGGCACGCATGGCGCGTATCGAACACCCGTCCCGCGAGGTCCGACACCGTGCTCGACCGCCTGGAGATCCTGGCCAGCCGCATCCGCCGGCTCCTGAGCCGGAACCGGTGGAGCGCCTTCCTGCTCGGTCTGCCCCCGTCGGTCGGCGGTGACGGCGAGCCGGGGCTGGTGCTGGTCCAGGTCGACGGTCTGGACGACGCGATCCTGCGCGAGGCGATCGACGACGGCCGCATGCCCTTCCTGGCCCACCTCGTGCGCGACGAGCACCACGCCGTGCGTTCGCTGTACTCGGGGCTGCCCAGCAGCACACCGGGGTTCCAGGCGGAGCTGTTCTACGGGGTGCGGACCGCGGTGCCGACCTTCGCCTACTACGACCGTCGCTTCCGGCGGATCATGTCGATGAACGATCCCTACGCGGCTTCGATCGTCGAAACGCGATTGCTACGCGAGCACCGCGGACTGCTGCGTCACGGTTCGGCCTGGTCGAACGTCTTCGCCGGCGATGCCGAGGAAGCCCACTTCTGCGCGTCGACCGCCGGTCTCGACATGCTCTTCCGCGCCCTCAACCCGCTGCGCTGGCTCGGGCTGGTGCTGTGGAACCTGTGGAGCGTGGTGCGCGTGCTGTCGACCGTGGTCGTCGAGGCGGCCTTCGCGATCTGGGACTTCCTGGGCCGTACGATCCGCGGACGCGACTTCATGGCCGAGTTGCGCTTCATCCCCGAGCGCGTGGCCGTGACCGCCGTCATGCGCGAGATCGTCACCGCCGGGGCCTGTGTCGACACCGAGCGCGGCGTGCCGGTCATCCACCTGAATCTCCTGGGCTACGACGAACACGCCCACCGACGCGGCCCCCGTTCGCGCTTCGCCACGTGGACCCTGCGGGGCATCGACAAATCCGTCCGCCGGATCTTCCACGCGGCCCATCGCTCACCGCTGCGCGACTACCAGGTGTGGATCTACTCGGACCACGGGCAGGAGGAGACGACGCCGTGGACCGAGGCCTTCGGTGAGCCGATGCCGGCCATGGTCCGACGGGCCGTCGAATCGGTCCTGACACCGCGCATGGAAACCGCCAGTGGTCCCGGTCACGACTCGCCGCGCAGCGAGTCCGGCCGATCGCGGTGGTTGAGCCTGGAGCTGCCGTCGTGGTTGCGCTGGGGTGGACGGATCTCGGCCGACGACGCACTCCCCGAGGCGACCGAGGGTCCGACCGATGGCCGGCCCGATGAACTCGTCGTCATCAACCAGGGGCCCGTCGGCTCGGTCACCCTGCCCGATGAGGTCTCGTTCGAGGTCCGGCAGGATCTGGCGCGGGCGGTGGCGGAGGACGCGCGCGTCCCGCTCGTACTGTACGACGGTCCCGACGGCAGCGTGCACGTGCACCGCAACGACGGTCGTCGCTTCCGGCTGCCCGAGCATGCCTCCGAGGTCTTCGGCCCCGACCACCCCTATCTGCACCAGGTGACCCACGATGCCCTCGCCGTGGTGCGCCACGAGAACGCGGGCGACCTCGTGTTGATGGGATTCGACCGCGAGCGCCCGGTGTCGCTGCAGTTCGAACGGGGTGCCCACGGAGGCCCCGGGCCGGGCGAGACCTCCGCCTTCGCGATCCTCCCGCCCGAGGCTCCCCCCGTACCCGCCGTGCTGCGGGCCGAGACCCTGCGCGCCCTGGCCATGCGGGTGCTCGAGGGCACCGTGGCCCATCGCGACGACGCCCGCGTGGCCGACGACGTCCCGGCCGCGGAGTCCGGACAGTCGGTGCGGATCATGACCTACAACGTGCACGGCTGCCGCGGCATGGACGGCAAGTACTCGCCCCAGCGCATCGCCCGGGTGATCGCCCGTCAGCAGCCCGACGTGGTCTGCCTGCAGGAGCTCGACCATCGCCGACGCCGGTCCGGCCACACCGAACAGGCCCGGGCCATCGCCGACGCCCTGCAGGTGGACTACCACTTCCACGCGGTGACCGAGGTCGACGACGGTCACTTCGGCAACGCCGTGCTGTCGCGCTACCCCGTCCGCGTGGTGTCGTCGGGCGAACTGCCACGGTGGCGTTCGGGCATGCGCCTGGAGGATCGCGGCGTCCTGTGGGTCGAGGTCAGCGTCGACGGTACACGCTTGCAGGTGCTGAACACGCACCTGAGCATCCTGGATCGCGAACGTCGTCTGCAGGTCGATGCCCTGCTCGGGCCCGAGTGGCTGCGCCACCCCGACCTCGACGGCGCGATGGTCCTGTGCGGGGACTTCAACGCGCCCGGCCGTTCGGCGAACCTGCGCCGACTCGATCCGCTGCTGCGCAACGCCGGCACACCCCCTACCGGCGGAGCTCCGGTTCCCGAACTCAACACGTGGAGCAGCCGCCTGCCCATGCGCCGGATCGACCACGTCTTCGCCAGCGACGACCTGCGGATCGAGGCGGTGCACGTGCCGCGCAACCGGCTCACCCAGGTGGCGTCGGACCACCTGCCCGTGGTCGTGGACGTGTGGGTACCCGTCGAGTCGGAGCGGCGGGGCGAGACCGGGCCGGGAACTGCAAGAGATCGCTCGAACGTGTAGGATCCCCGAACCCGACCGGCGTGCGACCACCGCTCGAGCCCCCTGCGAGTCATGGCGACCATCCACTGCGAGACCGGACGCGCGAAGACGGTGTACGACAGCCTGCGCCGTCGCGCCCGGGCGGCCACTTCGGCCGACGAAGCCCGCCGCATCGTCCTCGACGCCCTCCCCGCCGAGGACCGGATCATCGCCCGTAACCGAGCGATCTCGGGCCTGTACGCCACGGCCTACCTCCGGCACCCGGAGCTGCTCAAATGGGCAGGAATGGCCGCTTTCGCGTCGAACCACGCCCGCCTGCTCGTGCGTCCGCTCCAACTCCTCACCGGCCGTTCCGGTCGCCTGGACTTCGAGGCCCGAGACCGGCTGCTGCGGGGACCTCTACGGGACTTCGACACCGTGCGGCGGATCAACAACGCGATCTTCGACGACATCTTCTGGGCCCATCTGGTGTACGACGCGGAGACCGAGGGACTGGAACGACTCCGAGACCTCGGCCGGGACACCCCCGGCGGCGGAGTGCTGCTGGAGGGCTTCGAGTGGATCGAAGACGGGCGACGCGCCACCGCCGAGGGACGGACCGAAGAGGGGCACCGACTCGTGTGGGCCGGCAACTGCGCCCTGCTGCGCCACGAGCAGCAGGAGGTCGTCCAACCCAGATTCGAGGGCTTCAGCTGCGGTTTCGCCCGCGCCTTCTCCGTCGGCTCGTCCCTCGACTTCGAGGCGAGGACCGCCCACGAGCTCCTGACGTTCTTCACGAGCTTCTACTGGCACATCCTCGTGCGGCGCCGACCGGAACTCGCCGGCCACGGGCGCTGGCCCCGGATCGACAAACTCCCCCTGCGGTGGGTCTGGATCGTCGACCGCATCGTTCCGGGTTTCCGGAGGTTCGAGGGCGATCCGTCGCGGGTGTGCCGCAAGCTGACCCACCTCGTGCAGGGGTCCGAGTCGTACTGGTCGACCGTGACCTGACGACCATCGTCACGACGGGACGCCGTATCCCGTACACCCGTCGGTGTCACTCGGATTCCCCCGGGACGAAGAGAGCTGCCCGTGTGTGCGTGCATTGTTCTGGTCCCGTTGACGATCGCGGTCGGTGTCCTGTACGGGTGCGGCTCGTTCGTCCGGGACCGATGGAGGTCCCGGCGCACGACGCCACCGATGGGTGACTGATCCGGGCCACCAGCTCGATCCGATCCGTGCCACCCACTCCACGCTCGATCTTCACGAGGTGTCCCCCGTGGATCCGGATGCCAGCGCGCGTACCCGCCGGGTGGCCCTGACCCTGGGGCTCATGACCGCGGCCTTCATCGTGGTCAAGACGGCCCGCGACGCTCTCTACGTCCGGGACGACGGTCTCGTACAGATGCCGTGGGCGTACGTCGGGATCGCGCTGCTGTCGGGTCCGGTCGCGATGACCGTGCTGGCCCTGATGCGGCGCTTCGGGCCGCGCGTCGTGCGCATCTGCCTGCCTCTGGGCACCGCTGCCGTGCTCCTGGCCTACGCGCCGTTCGCCACTCCCGGGGGTGGGCTGCTTCCGTCGCTGTTCTTCGCGTTCGTACCCCTGATCTGGGGCGTGATGTTCTCGGCGTCGTGGCTGCTGGGGGCCGACCTGCTGGACACGTGCCCGCACAGGATCCTCGCGCACAGCTACGCCCGGATCGGAGCCTCGTCGATCGCGGGTGGGATCGTGGGTGGTCTGTACGCCCGGATGATCTCCAGTGTCTGCCAGCCCGTCGATCTGCTGTACCACGGTGCGGTCTTCCTGCTCGCGGCAGTGACCGTGACGGTCCGGACGCAGTCCCGGTTCCCCTCCACCCTGGCCGGGGAATCGCCCCGCCCAGCGACCGAGGCCGACGCCACGTCTTCACCCTCGTCGCCGACCGTGTTCCGTCACCGGTACGCACGGCTCCTGCTGGCCCTCGCCGTGCTGGGTGGTCTGGTCGGCGTCCTGGTCGAGTACCAGTTCTACCTGGCGGCCGGTTCCTCGGGATCGGTGGAGGGCGGACGCATCGAGTTCTTCTCGATGTTCTACACGGTCGTGGGGGCGATCGGCTTGATCCTGCAGTGGTGGGTCACGCCGAGGTTGCAGTCGGGAGTGGGAATCGAGGGGAGCCTGCTGGTGCTCCCCACCGGGTTGCTGCTCGGCGCTTCGGCCGTCGTGCTCGGCGGCGGAACTCTGCTTGCCCGCGCCGGCCTCCGGCTCACCGAAGGGGGATTGAAATCGTCGATCCACCGCAGCAACTGGGAGCAGGCCTACCTCGCCCTGCCGCGGACCCTGCGGTCCCACGCCAAGGTCGTCGTCGACGGAATGGGGGCTCGGTTCGGCGAGGCATTCGCCGCGGTGGCACTGCTGGTCTGGATCCACGTCATCGGTGACGGGACCGGATCCCTGCGAACGACGGGGGACTGGGTGTCGTGGTCGGTGCTCGCGGGCGCGGTGGCCTGGATCACGACGACGGCCTGGCTGCGACGGATCCGAGGCCGGGAGCCCGTCGCCCTTCCCGGGGACCGGTCCGCAGTGCCGGTTCCCGACTCGTGACCGGTCACCGCCGTTCTCGGTGAGGACGTCCAACGCGAGAGCGCGGCGCCCGAGCGGTCACATCGGGGAGCGACCCGATGAACCGCGGGGAGCCCCCCTTCTTGACCGAAGTCTCCTCGTTGCCCTAGGTTGGCCGGTTGGACATCCCGGCTTCCGTACGCCGTCGTCGCCGGCGGCGTCGATCGACGAGGACCGACACCATGAACGCCGATTCCCTCCGCGAGATCCGCGAGTACGGCGGAGACCGCGTCACCCGAGGTATCTCCGACCGGACGATCGCCGATTTCGCCGAGCGCGACCCCGATCTCCGCCGCGCGATCACCGCTGCCGTGGAGATCCACCGCTCGCTGCGTGCGGAATGGGGCGACGACCTCGCCCTGGACGAGGAGACCCTCGTCGAGCGCCTCCAGGACGACTTCGTCAACTTCTACACGCCGAAGGCGATCAACCCGTACGTGCCGCTGGCCGCCGCCGGTCCGTGGATCGTCACGACCCACGGCGCCGTGCTGCACGACTCCGGCGGTTACGGCATGCTCGGACTGGGCCATGCGCCGCCCGAGATCGACGAGGCCCTGTCCCATCCCTGGGTGATGGCCAACGTCATGACCCCTCAGTTCAGCCAGAAGCGCCTCGCCGACCGCCTGAAGCGCGAGATCGGCCACCAGCGCGGCCACTGCCCCTTTTCGCACTTCATCTGCATGAACAGCGGTTCGGAGTCGGTGAGCGTGGCCTCACGTATCTGCGACATCCACGCCCTGAGGATGACCGGCGAGGGTGGACCGCACGAGGGCAAGACGCTGTGGCAGGTCTCTCTGGCCGAGGGCTTCCACGGACGGACCTACCGCGCGGCGCGGGTCTCGGACTCGACGCGTGCCATGTACCAGAAGCACCTGGCCTCGTTCCAGGAAGCGGATCACCTCCACGTCGTGGAACCGAACGACGTCGAGGGTCTGCGCGCGCTCTTCCGTCGCGCGGACGACGAGAACGCCTTCATCGAGGCCGTCTATCTCGAGCCGGTCATGGGTGAGGGCGAACCCGGCCTGGCGCTGGAACGCGAGTTCTACGACGTCGCCCGCGAGCTCACACGCGACCACGGATCGCTCCTGGTCGTCGACTCCATCCAGGCCGCGCTCCGTGCCGCGGGCTGCCTGAGCCTGGTCGACTACCCCGGCTTCGAGGACTGCGACGCGCCCGACGCCGAGACCTACTCGAAGGCCCTCAACGCCGGCCAGTACCCCCTGTCGGTCCTCGCCCTGCGCGAGGAGGCGGCGTCCCTGTACGAGCCCGGCGTGTACGGCAACACCATGACCACCAATCCTCGCGCCCTCGAAGTGGGATGCGCGGTTCTGGATGCAGTGGACGACGACATGCGCCGCAACATCCGCGAGCGTGGCGCCGAACTGCGCGCCGGTTTCGAAGCGCTCGCCGACGAGTTCCCCGGCGGGATCCGCAAGGTGTCGGGCACCGGTCTCATGGTGAACGCGGAACTCGATCCCGCCCGCTACACCGTCGTCGGCGATCGTGGCTTCGAGCACTTCCTCCGCACCCACGGTGTCGCGATGATCCACGGCGGCCACAACGGCCTGCGCTTCACCCCGCACTTCCGGATCACCCACGAGGAGATCCGGTTGATCCTCGACACCGTGCGCGAGGGCATGCGGGTGATGGACCTGAAGCAGAAGACGAAGGAAGCGGCGGCGGGGAGCTAGCGCTCGGCCGGCATCTGGATCGTCAGGTACCCTTGCTCTGCCTCGACGATCCGATCGATCGCGGCCTCGAGGTCTTCGAGCTCGCCGGTCGCGAGTTCGCGCCGGTCCCACCGGTATTCCCGCTCGACGAGCATCGTCGCCCGACGTAGCCGTACCCGGTACGTCCAGGTGAGTCCCGGGGCCTCGACCCGGCTGCTGTCGGGCTCGACCGAGGCGCCGAGCGGCAGCGCCACGGCCCACCGCTCCGAACGGTCGGCCACGAAGCGCAGGTCACCGCGCGCGCTTCGGTCGGAGAAGCCCGTGACCTCGCGGGGAACACGGACGAGGGCACGTGGCAGGTAGACGATGTCACCGGCTTTCGTGCCCGCACGATCGGCCGCGAAGTGGAGTTCCGTCACCGTCGGTTGCCCCCAGCCCGCCTCCGTCGGCCGCATCGCAACCACCGACCGTGCCAGCGAACGATTCATCACGGCCCGGGCGAGGACCCTGGCATCGACCTCGGTGTCCGCGAGGTTGATGCGCCGGTACAATCCGGCCGTGTCCGTCGCCGTCTCCGTGACCACGGCGTCCATGGCCCCGTGTGCGTCGATTTCGGCTTTGATCACGTAGTCCAGGCTGCCGGCCCGCGCGCGGTCCGTTCCGATCTCGACCAGGCCCGGCCGATCCGGGTGCAACAGCAGGACCGGCGACGCGGCGTTGGCAGTGGGCACGAGCCCGGCTGGACAGAAGTCGTAGGTGGGATCGAGCCAGAGACCGCCCGCGACGTCGGCCCAGGCGATGAAGTGATCGAACTGCACGAGATTGGGAACACCGGGGTCGAGCGGACCCGATTGCCGTGTTCGCACCAGAACGGGATGCGCGTCGATCCCCACGGCCCGGCACATGGCGATCAGGAGTGCACTCAGCCCCTTGCAGTCGCCGAAGCCCTTTCGCGCCGTCTCGCTCGCGGGACGGGGCAGGATTCCGCCCAGGCCGTCGAAAAGTCCCAGGTAGCGGCACGTCTCCTGGACATGACGGTAGAGCAGTTCCACGCGGGTTCGCTCGTCGTCGACACCGTCGACGATCGCGCGGGCGGTCCGGGCGAGTGCCTCGTCCGCCACCAGATGGCTGTCCACGCGCCGCGCGTAGCCCCGCGCGACCGCCTCCCAGTCCGGCCCCGCGGCGAACACGGTCTTCGGCAGGTCGTCACCCACCGCCACGAAGTGCGGCGTGATGACGAGTTCGCCACCGTGCGCCACCAACGGATCGCCGTCCGGTCCCGATGCGTCGACGACGATGGTGCGCGACTGCGTGCCGTCGTCCCCGGAGTCGGTCGTGTCAAGATGTCCGGCGACCACCTCCGGGGCACGAATGCCGACCGTGAGCGTGTGATCATCGGGATACGCGAGGTCCAGACGGCGTCGCGCCACAGGGAGATTCGCGGCACCACCCCACTCGACTTGACGCAGACCGTGCAGGCCACGGATCCGATGTCGGGAGCGGACGCGCAGGAGATCCCCCGTCCGCAAACCCTGCACCACCGTGTAGGCCGCTTCGCTGTCGAGCCTGTACACGCTTCCGTCGGCGTCGGACACGGGGATCCAGTCGAGGTCGTCGCCGTCGGTGTGACGTGTCGATCCATCCGTCGACTCGATCTCGATCTCGAACTTCTCGGCCGTCCAGCGGGGCGAGGTCCATCGGAACTGCCGGTTGACCTCGTCTCGACCGCGCCGATCGCGAATCCAGTAGACGATCTCGCGGGTGTGCGTTCCCGAGATTCCCGCCCGGTCGGAGTCGTAGTGGGCGAACACCCGGACGTGATCGCTCAGGACGAGGACCGGTGCCTGCGGATGCGCGGCGGCGAACAGCGGGTCACGTTCCGCCGCGGGCGCGTCGACGGGCGCGGAACAGAGGAATCCGAGCACTCCGGCCACGCGCAACAGCCGAAGGATTCTGGAACGATCGGTCAGGAGCTGGTACCGTCTCGAGTCGGGCTCCCCACCCAATGGTTTCGCTGCGAAGTCGACCGCCGTCGTCGGCCGGGACTTCCAGCCCGACCCGATGGAGCCCAGTATGCGCCGTGTACGTCCTGCGATCGCACCCCGCACCGCACTGACCGTTCTCTTCCTACTGACCATCTCTGTCTCCTCCACGGCCTCCGGCGAGGTCCTCCACGCGGAAGGGTTCGAGCCCGCCTTCAACGGCGAGGACTGGGCCTTCCCCGGGAGCGAGACCTCCCCCCGCCGACTGATCGGTATGAGTGAGAAACGCGAGGGCTTCGGGGCCCTGGAACTCTCCGAGGAGAGTGCTCCCGTCGCGCGCTACGACCTCCCGACCCCTCTGTCGGAGGGATGGATCGAGGTCTGGATTGCGACCGGTCCGTCCCTGGCCAGTCAGGTCGTCGTGGGCGCGGCCGGTGCCGAGGTTCTTCGCTTCGGTCGGGTCTGTCCGGACACGACCTCGAACCTCGGCCTCGAACTCGACGGCGAGTCCGTCGCCGCCGAACCGGGCCGCGCACCCGTCGCCGGCGAAGGATGGCACCGCGTGGTGATCGAGCGCGGCGAGGCGCAGGTCGTGCTGCACTACGATGGACGCGCAATCGCTCGCGCCGACCACACCGGTCCGGCTTGGGACGCCCTCACACTGCGCGTCGATCCCGGTTGTGAAGACCGCAATGCCCGCTACGACGCGCTGCGGATCGGAACCGGCGACGTCCCGCGTGACGTCGCCGCCGTCGATCCCGATTTCGACGGGCCGACCGACTACGGGCCCGCCTACACGACCCTCGAAGTCGCCGTCCTTGCCGGGCGCCTCGACGCCAACGAGAGCTTCGAGTACCCCGGCGCGGGTGAAGGCTTCCCCACGAATCCCGTCGGGGTCTCGCTGCGCATGTCGCGCCGTTCGGTGCGCGCCTTCGCCGTCGGGGCCTCGGCCACGGTCTCGAGCACGGATCTCCTCGATCGTGTGATCACCGTGTCGGTCGAGGGCCTGGCCTTCCATCCGTCGCGCCGAGCCTTCGCCGGATTCGGCGTCGGGTTCACCAGGCTCGGCGAGATTGGCGACGTCTCGGCACAGAACCGACGGAACGACGGCCTGGCCTTCACGGGAATCCTCGGCGTGGAACGTCCCTACGCCGGGGTCAATGTCGGTCTGAGACTCGAGGCCCAGTACCTCGACGCCGGTCCCTTCGAGAACCTGATCGGCCTCTCGGCATCGGTTCACGTCGGATACGCGTTGCATCCCTGACCGTCATCGGTCGCCGGAGGCCGTGGCGGTGTCGTCCGCGGCCTCGGGCACCAGCACCAGGTCGAGGGTCTCGTGATCCAGGACCTGCTCCGCATCGCGATCGAGAACGGGCAGGGATCGCTCGCCCCGCTCGCCCGCCCGGAAACGGAAGCTCCGCTCCACGACCAGCCGTCCGTCCTCGACCTTGGTCTCCGCACGGTAGTGGAACAGCGGATTGATGATGTCGACGGACGGAGGCTCTTCGGCCAGACGCCACCCGGGAGGCAGCGGAACGACCGTGCGCCGGACCCGCTCCCAGGACATCGGGATGTAGACGACGCCCCGATCTCCGCCCTTCCAGAAATCGAGGAAGGGCGTACCGAAGACCACGTCCGCGTTCAGGATCCAGGCGTTTCCCATCCGCGGTGGCAACGCCGTCTCCTCGACCCAGCGGCAGGTCACCACCGCGTCGTCCGCCGAGATCTCGACCGAAGCCTCGCGCACGGTCTCCGGGTCCCGCCCCCTCTGTTCGCTGTATCGACGCGCGAGTTCCTCGGCTGGGATCCCACTTCGCGCCCACGCCCCTGGGGTCGTGATCCCCTCGGACGTGAGCGACACGTTCGCGGCTGCGATTTCGGGATCGACCACCCTGGTCTCCCGCACCACCCCGACGACCGCGCGCGGATCTCCTCCGATCGCGACGATCTGTGTCCAATCCGCGGCACGGATCCTCCGCAGCCAGTTCTGCACCAGCCGCCGCCGCACGCCACCGTCCTCGGCATAGGCCCTCCGGTAGAGTTCCTCGCTCCGCTTCTCGAGGTCCTCGCCGAACAGCACCACGTCCACCCCGCGAAGGTGCGGGGGGACCATTCCCGCCGGGCAACCTTCCACACCCGGGACGTAGAACGTCGCCGACACCCGCGGATCGCCCACGACCACCACACCGTCGGTGAACTGCCAGAACCCCGGATCCTCGTGGAAGAGGCCACCGGCGTAACGGTTGCGCGCGAAGCCGAGCCGGGCGTCGACACCGACGCTCCGCATGAGTGCGACGAGGAGCGCGGCCTTGTCGATCCCGTCTCCGGCCCTCGCCTCCAGGACCTCCTCGGAACTCCGGAACTCGAGACTCTCGCCGAGATCCAGCGTCGCGACCTCGTCCCGGACGAAGCGGTAAAGCGCATCGCAGCGCGCGCGCTCCGATTGCAACCCCTCGACCAGTTGCTCCGCCCGATCCTCGATCGAGCCCGAAGTCTCCACCGCTTCCGCGAGTTCTTCCTCGAACATGAGCGCGATCCGGTTCCAGCTCCTGATGGTGATCCACAGGCCGAGGTCCTCGGCGAAACGACCCTTGAAGTTCAGGAGCAGATGAGCGCGCCGTTGACGCCAGGGAAGTCCGAGCGGATCGACACGGTCGGGCCGCAGATCGCGATACACGCACTGGATCCGGGAGTCGTTGCCGTTCCGAGGCTCACCCGTCTGGATCGCGAAATCGTCGCGTCCGACGTTGAAGGCCTGGACCGTGTAGCCGATCCTGCCGTTGGTCTGCAGCGTGAACGTACCGTAGGCAACGGGAACGTCCGCATCGATCGGGAACAAGCGTGCGCCCATGGTCTTCTCGGCCCGGACGACGACGGACCAACCATAGGTCTGCCCCTCTTGCAGTCTGGGAAAGGCCAGGACGACCTCGCCCCGTCCGTCCTCGCTGCTGATGTCGATGCGCACGTCGCTCGACGGCAACCAGCGGACCGCGTCGTCGCCCTCGGCGATCCACCCTCGGGCATGGACGACCTCCTCTCCCGGCTGCACCGAAACCGTCCGTGTCGCTTCGTCCTCGTCGAACTCGCGGAGCGCGTGGAGGACACCGCTCCGCGAGATCCTGTACTCACTGCCGGTCACCTCGACGCGTGCACTGTGATCGAGGTAGACGACTCCAGTCCGGTCGTCGGCCTCGTAGTCCAGGGCGAAGCCGCGGAGGCGCTCGACAACTTCGAGGACCTCGTCCTCGTCGAGTCCGATGTAGGGGCCCTGGGAATCCGCCGCGACCGGTGTCGTCGTGGCACCCAGGATCAGGGCGATCAGTGTCGCGAGGCAGGATCGAGGGACGTGTTTCGTGTTCTCGGGCATGCGCCGACCTTTCTTCCGTGCCGGTCGCCGCGTCGAGACCCGCGGCCACACCGGCACCGTCACGACGAGGCAATCGTCGCCGCGACACATGGGAGCGGGCCGTCGATGAAGATCGGGAGCGCAAGACGGACCGCGTCGTTCTCGGTCGGGAGCCTTGCTGTGGGGTGATGCTGCCTGAGAGTCGTGACTCCGAGCAACTGGGTTCTTGTGATCCTCTGTGCCTCCGAGATTGTGCATTCCCCAGCGGGGCGGGCCCATCGGCTCGCCCC
>CAZQHE010000087.1:0-17160 GCA_964593155.1 uncultured bacterium | reverse complement strand
GCCCCGTCGAGATCCACCCAGCGCGCGAGGGGCGCCAGGTGACTGGCCGCGCTGATCCCCACGCTGCTCTCGACGAAACACCCGAGCAGGACGTCCAGGCCCACGCTGCGCGCCGCGTGGATCCAGCGGACGGCTTCGCGGATCCCGCCCAGGCGGCTGAGCTTGACGTTGAGGCCGTCGTAGGCGCGGGCGAGGTCGTCGAGGGCGACGCCGGTGAGGACGTCCTCGTCGGCCACGAGGGGGACGGGACAGACCTGCTTCAGCGCGGCGGTGGCGTCGAAGTTCCCGGCGGGGAAGGGTTGCTCGATCAGTTCGCAGCCCCGTTCGGCGAGCCATTGCGCGCGCGCGGGGGCCTCGGCTTCGGGCCACGACTCGTTGGCGTCCACGCGGAAGGGACGGTCGGTCACCGCGCGCAGACGCTCGACCGTGGTCTCGTCGTCGGGGCCGCCGCCCAGCTTCACCTTCAGAACCGGCCAGTCGCCCGCCTCCTGCACGCGGGCCTCGATCGCGTCGGGATCGTCGATCGAGATCGTCCACGAACTCGGGGCGACGTCGCCGGGTTCGATCGACAGCAGCTGGCCGAGCGGACGGCCGAGGCGGCGACCGGCCCAGTCCCACAGGGCGAGTTCGAGGGCGCAGCGGGCCGCGGTCTGGTCGGGGTGGTCACGGTCGAAGGCCTGCAGCCAGGAGTCCTGGTCGAAGGGTGGAGCGGTCGGGAGCTCGAAGGACCGCAGGGCGGTGAGCGCCGATTCCTGGCTCTGTCCGTAGCGGGGGATGGGTGCGCCCTCGCCGCGGCCGACGATGCCCTCGGCGTCGATCTCGACCAGCACGTTGCGCGCGACGGTCTTCGAGTCGCGGCTCGTGCGGAAGGCGCGGGACAGGGGCAGGTCGAGGGCGTGGGCGCGCAGTTCTGTGGTCATGGTCACCTCGGCGGACGGGAGCGACCGGGACCCTTGCCCCGGCGGGGTGCGGGCGGGTAGGCTGCCCACCGGCGACCCGGGAGCCTACAACAGTGTGGCGGCCGCGCCAGCACCGCCCGGCCCCGGCCATGCCGTTCCGGACCTCCCGGAAGGGCGGGCATCGTGTCCGCACCCACCGTCCGCGCGGGGCTCGCGCGGGTCCTCTCCGGCACCCTCCACGGCATCGAGGGCCGGCGCGTGCGCGTCGAGGCCGACGTCGCGTCGTCGCTGCCCGGCTTCTCGCTCGTCGGACTCCCCAGCGCCGCCCTGCGCGAGAGCCGCGAACGCGTGGGCGCCGCCCTGCGCAACGCCGGCTTCCGCTGGCCCGAGGGCAGGATCACCGTCAGTCTCGCTCCGGCCGATCTGCGCAAGGACGGCGCGGCCATGGACCTGGCAATCGCCGTGGCCCTGCTGCTGGCCTCGGGGCAGATCCCGCGGCCGCACGGCGAACGTCTGCGCCGCACGCTGTTCGTCGGCGAACTCGCGCTCGACGGTGCGCTTCGTCCGGCGCGTGGAACGCTCGCCCTGGCGCTCGACGCGGCGAACCTGGGAGTCGACCACATGGTCGTCCCCGCCTGCGAGGCCACCGAACTCGAAGACGTGGACCACGTGACGCTGCTGCCCGTGGCGCACCTGCGCGATCTCCGGCACGAGCCGCGCCGTGCCGTCACGACCGCGGCCGGCAGTGGCGGGCGGTCGCTGCCGCTCGTGCCACCCGATCCGAGGCACGCGGCCCGCAGCCTGCTCGAGGTCCGCGGCCAGGCCCGGGCCAGACGAGCGCTGCTGATCGCCGGCGCCGGAGGACACGGCCTGGTGCTGCAGGGCCCGCCGGGATGCGGCAAGACCATGCTGGCCCGTCGTCTCCCGATGCTCCTGCCCGATCTCGACCGGGACACCGCTCGGACCTGCCGCCGGGTTCGCAGCAGTTGCGGTCTGCCGGCACCCGCCGACCGGCGTCCACCGCTGCGCGCACCGCACCACACCGTGAGCGTGGTCGGTCTGATCGGCGGCGGGCGGCCGGTGCGCGCCGGCGAGATCACCCTGGCCCACGGCGGCGTCCTGTTGCTCGACGAGATCGCCGAATTCGGAGCCGACCGTCTCGAGCGGCTGCGCGAACCGATGTCCGACGGTCGCATCGAACTCGTCCGCGCCGGCGAGCGCGTGCGGCTCCCCGCCCGCTTCCAGCTCGTGGCGACGGCCAATCCCTGTCCCTGCGGTTGGGCGGGGAGTCACCTCGATCGTTGCCGGTGTCCGGTGCACCTGGTCGAGCGTCATCGACGCCGCATGTCGGGACCGCTGCGCGATCGGATCGACCTGTGGGTGGAGATGGATCGGGAGCCGGCCGACGAACTCTTCGACGAGGATCCGCTCGACCGCTGGTCCGAGCGCGTGGAGCGCGTGCGCGAAGTCCGCCGGACGAGCGAGCACGAGCGCGCCGCACCGGGAACGGATTTGTCGGCCGATGCGATCCCCGCCGACGCCGAGGCGCGGTCCTTCGCGGCGACGGTGGCCGATCACCGGGGGTTGAGTGTCCGCGCCCTCGTACACGCGTTGCGTGTGGCCCTGACGATCGCGCGCCTCGACGGTGAGGACGCCGTGCGCCGACGCGACCTGGCCGAGGCCTTCACGTACCGACCCGCGCCGTGACGACGACGCGGGTCGGTGCAAGAGGCCAAGGGCGCCGTCGGTGGCTCTAGAAGGCGGCGACGAATCCCAGCGTGAACGACAGGGTCGACAGCGACACGTCGTCGTACGACACGTTCGGGTCGAGGCGCTCGTTCACTCCGCCCTCGGTGACCGTTTCGTCGAGCTGACCGAGTTCGACGTCGATCAGTCCGCCACCGTTGGGCTCGACGATGGTGACGAACTCGTCGTTCGCGTCGAAGCTCATCGTCGAGTGCGAGTTGCGGATCTCGAACCGGAAGGAGTAGAGGTCGTCGCCGATCACGCGGAGTCCGGCTCCGTAGCTGTACTGGATCGACGAGGTGAGGCCGTCGACGTAGATGCTGTCGAGTTCCATCCACTGCTGTCCGATGCTGCCGATCACGTAGGGCTGCACGCGGCCCTCGCCGCGCGGGTACCACAAAGCGTTCAGTTCGCCCGTCATCGAGAAGTACGAACCCTTCTCGCGCTCCTCTTCGGTGAACTCGTTGTCGCTCAGGGGGTCGGTGAGCTTGATGGGATCGCTCGTCAGTTCCTGCTCGAAGTCGCCGACCGCGAAGCCGCCACCGACCTCGATCGCGAAGTTACGGCCGAGCGTCCGCCCGATGCGGACGATCGGGTGGAAGCTGGCTTCACCGGCGAGCTTCATGTCGGCGACGATGAAGTCTTCGTTCTCCTCGACGTCGACGATGATCTGCTCGGACTCGAGGAGGTCCTGCGCGAAGTCGGCCTGGCCGAAGGACGCCGAGAGCTCCCAGGTGTTCGGTTCGACCCCGGGTTCGAAGACCTCCTCGAGCACGACGCCTTCGTCGAGGTCGTCGAGATCGTCGAGGTCCTGGGCGCCGGCCGGAGGAGACGCGAAGAGAGCGGCGGCGCAGAACGCGGCGAGCGCGAGCAGCGTCGGGACAGAGCGGTGCCGCCGATCCTTCCGGGGGCGCGGGACTGTGGACATGATTCGAACTCCTGGCAACGGCATCGACGTCGGCGAGCGACGTGGGAACGACGAACCGTTATATGTACGATCACCGGCAAGTGGCTGTCAATGCAGCCGTTTTCCTGCGGATCTTGCCCCCTGCCGGCGCGGCGCCGTAGCTTTTCGACATCCCCGTGTCCGAGGACCGAGCCGTGCGCCCACGCCTCCACACCCGGTGCATCCGCGGTCTCGCCGGCCGCCGGCCGTGGTTCGACCGCCGCTGGGCCGCTCTCGTCCTCGTCGCGCTCTGTTCGACCGCGTTCCCGGTCGAGGCACAGTTCTATCCGCGCCCAGCCACCCTGAACTCCCCGGGGGCGCCCACGGCGGTCGTGGTCCTCGACGTCGACGAGGACGGAGTCCTCGAGATCGTCGCCAACGGGCCGTCGACCCGGACCGTCACCGTGCTCCGGGGTGCCACGCCCGGGAACTTCTCGGGACGGTCGAACATCCCCACGCCGGGCCGCGAGGCGGCCGACCTCGCCGCCGGCGATCTCGATCGCGACGGGCTCGTCGACATCGTGTGGGTGGACGGTCTGCGCGGTGATCTGGTGGTCCTGCGCCAGACCCCGGGCGGCGACGGCGTGCTGTTCACCGAGACCGTCCTGCCGGGCATCGAGAGGGGCTCGGCGGTCGAGGTGCTCGACCGCGACGGCGACGGATGGCTCGACGTGGTCGTGGCCCTGCGCGGCGGCGATGCGCTGGTGTGGTACCGCAACGAGGAGGGGGTGCTGGTCCCCGACGAAACGTTCCCCGCGGGCGACGGGCCGACCTCGCTCGTGGTATTGCGCGACCCGGCCCGTCCTCCGCGCCTGGCCCTGAGCCAGACGGGGTTCCTGTCCCGCGACGTCGTCCTGTTCGAGGCGCCGAGCGGGGTGGAGGTCGGCCGCTGGGGGGTGGAGCAGCCGGGGCCCCTGCAGGCCGGGGATCTGGAGGACGACGGGATCGACGACCTGGTGCTCGTCGACGGCGTCGGTGAACTGCGCGTGATCGATCCGACGGGCGTGACCGTCACCGAGCGGGCGCGGTTCCCCGTCGAGCCGGGGACACGGTGGGGACTCCCGCTGGCCCCGGCCGCCGACACCGTGCGCCTGGGTGTGGCCGAGGCCGCTCGTGGGCGGCTCGGGATCTTCGAGGACGACGGCGCGGGCTTCGTGTCGACGCGCTTCTGGTACCTGTCGCAGGACCCGGCGGACCCGCTGCGCGTCGACGTCGATCGCGACGGGATCTCCGAACTGATCGTGCCGCTGCCGACCGAGCAGTCGGTCCAGGTGATCGAGCCCCTGGGCGACGGATTCCTCATGCCGCGCGCCGTGCCGACCGGCAGAGCGCCCAAGCGTCTGGTGGTCGGCCCCGACGAGGCCGGCGGGCGGCGCCTGGTGGTCCTCGCGCCGACGTCGCGGGAGGCCTGGGTGTACCGCGTCACCGGCGGTGGGCTCGAGACCCTGCAGGTCCTGCCCCTGCCGGCCGCGCCCGACGAACTGGTGCTGCACGACACCGACGCGACGAACGGGGTCGACCTGTTCCTGCTCGACGCCGGCGAGGGCGTCTTCCGGGCCACGTCCGGATCCGACGGCCGTTTCGGCCCGCTCGAGTTGCTGATCCCGCTGGCCGGCGGTCTGGACCTGGCGTTGGGGAACGTCCAGGGCGACGCCGGTCTGGAGATCGTGGTGGCCGACCGGCAGCTGCGCGGCCTCCGCATCTTCGCCGAGACCAGCCCGGGCGCCTGGACCGAGGTCGAAACGCGCGGGTTGCCCCAGACTCCCGTCGTGCTGCGGGCCCGCGACCTCGACCGGAACGGCTACACCGACCTCGTCGCCCTCGGTCAGACCGATCGCGTGGTGCTGCTGTTCGGCGAGGAGTCGGGGATCGACGCGACGGTGTCGTACCCGGTCGGCGGCGAACCCCGCGACGTGGACTTCGGCGAGTTCAACGGCGACGGCTTCGACGACCTGGTGGTGGCCAACGCGCAGTCGTCGACCTTCGACATCTTCTCGAGCCTGGCCGGAGGGTTCTACTCGTCGACCGATGCCGCCAACACCGCGCCCTTCGGAGCCCAGAACGTCGCCGTGGCCGACATCAACGGCGACGGCTTCGACGACGTCGTCCTGTCGTCGCCCAGCGCCTCGCGCGTCTCGATCCACTTCGGGCTGGGGGTCACGGGCGAGGTGATCGACGACCCGCGACCGGTGCGCCTGAGCGAACGCCCCGGCGACCTCAAGCTCGTACCCATCGACGGCGACGGCACTCCCGACCTCGTGGGGGTGGACCGCGCGGCCGACATGCTCGTGTTCCTGCGCAGTGATCCCTTCGAGGGCGTGCCCGTTGTGAGCGGCAGTCTGACGTCGACGCTCGTCGGCGACGAGGCGCGGATCGAGGTCGTCGCCGACGCCCGCGTGGCCGATCAGTTCGGCGTGACCCGGGTGGCGGACGGCGAACCGGTCCCGGTGCGCCTGGTGTCCGTGGGTCGGTGGACCGGGATCGATCCGGACCCGCCCGCACCCGACGCCGAGTACGTGCTGCGCGACGCCCTCGGCAACGAACTCGACCGCGCCGTGACGACCGACGACACCAACGCGACCTCTGTCGATGCGTCGGGCGAGGCGATCGTGCTGCCGCCGCGGGTGCGGGGCCGGCAGGTGACCTTCCGCTTCCGGACCGGTGGGAACCAGGTTCCCGGTCTGCACGTTTACGACCTGCGTGGCCGGTCCGTCGGGTCGGTCGAGGTGCGTGCCGTGGGCGGCGGCTGGTTCGAGTCGACGTGGGACGGCCGCGACGACCGCGGTCAGCGTCTGGCGCGCGGCAGGTACGTGGTGCGGATCGTCGGGCCCGAGCGTACGATGGCCACGTCCGTCATCCTCCGCTGACACCACAGCGACACTTCGCGGGAGCCCGCATGGCCGGAACCGACCAGTCGCCGGGCGAGCGCAGTTCACGACGCTGGCTGTACGCTCTGCTCCTCACCCTCGTCTGGCACGTGCTGGTCGGTGTGGGCGTGCATCTGCTCGATCCCTTCTCCGCCGACGCCGAGCCCACGGCGCGCCCGCCGGTGGAACTCGTCTTCGCGCCGACCCCTCCTCCGGCCGACGAGCCGGATCGCGACGCGTCCGACGAACCCGATTTCTTCACCGAACTGCCCGAGGATCGCGCCGACCTCCCGCCCGAGGAGGCCGACGTGCTGAGCAACGTCGACAGCCGCGCGCGCGACACCGCCGAGGGCGACGAGACCACCGACATGCCGCGGATGCAGGGCGAGGGCGACGCCCCGCAGGTCGGCCTGCAGCCGTCGCCCGAGCCGAGCCCGGTGGGGGGAGGGCGGCCCGACGCTCCCGAGGAGGACCAGGCCGACGAGCCTGCACCGATCCAGGACGAGAACGCCGAGGAGTCCACTCCGACCGAGAACGAACTCGAACGCCGCGGCCAGCGCGCGGAGGTGGGCGAGCGCATCCGCGAGGGCGAGACCGGCAGCTCTCCGGAGCGCGAGGAGGGCTCGCTGCGCAGTGCCCGCGGGGATCCGAGGCAATCCCTGCAGCCGGGACGGGTGGAGGTCTCGCCGGATCCGCGCTTCCGGGTGGGGCCGGGCCGCGAGGACCTCTACCAGGAGGAGATGGACAATCCCCAGGGCAACGTTCCGCTCTTCGGCGACGTCAGTCTGAACACCGTGGCCTGGAACTGGGCGCCATGGCTGCAGCGCTTCAGCCGCGAGTTCCATCGCAACTGGGTGCCGCCCTATGCCTACTGGCTCGGCCTGATCGAGGGGAGTCAGCTGGTGGAGGTGGAGATCGCACCCGATGGCCGTCTGCTGAAGCTCGAGGTGCTCGAGGAGAACGGTCATGAGTCGTTGCGCGAGGCCACGGTCGGGAACTTCCGCGGCATCGCGCCCTACCATCCCCTGCCCGAGGACTTCCCCGAGCCCACGCTGCGCCTGACGGTGCGCGTGACCTACCGCGGACGCGATTGAGGCACCGATCCGGCGGTGGCTCGGGACCCGACCCCTGATCTTGTCACGACCCCGCGCCTGGCCTAGCCTGGCGGTTCGTGCGCGGGGCCGGAATCGAGCGCCCTGCCCGGCCGAGTCGCGCGCCCGACGCGCTGGAGGAACTGCATGCTGGATTTCCTGCTCCGCGGCGGGCCGGTGATGATCCCCCTGGCCCTGTGCAGCATCCTGGCCAGCGTGATCACCTTCGAGCGCATCCTGGCGCTGCGGCGCAGCCGGGTGGTGCCGCGCGAGATCCTGCACGTGGCCGAGGCCGCCGACCCGCAGAAGGACCTGAGCGTGGCGATCTCGGTGTGCGAGCGCAATCCGGGCGTGTTCAGCGACATCCTCCGCGCTGGCCTCGAGGCCCAGGGCATGCCCTGGGAGACGGTGCGCGACGTGATCCTCGACGCCGGCCGTCAGGAGACCCCGAAGCTCGAGCGCAACCTGGTGTGGTTGGAGACCATCGCCGGGGTCGCGCCGCTGCTGGGTCTGCTGGGCACGGTGCTGGGCATGATCAAGACCTTCGCATCGATCTCCGTGGCCGGCCTGGGCGATCCCCAGGTGCTGAGCGAGGGCATCAGCGAGGCCATGATCACCACGGCCGTGGGCCTGGGCATCGGCATTCCGACGCTGGTCGCCTACAACCTGCTGGCCGCGCGCAGCGAGGCCTACGTGATCGAGATCGAGCGTCACGCCAGCCGGCTTCTCGCCCGGTGGAGGAGCCGTCGCGGCGAGCTCGGGGCCGAGGTCGAGGCATGAGCGAGCTGGCCTTCCGTCCCGTGAAGCGGCGCCGGCGGGTCACGCTGAACCTGACCTCGCTGATCGACGTCCTCTTCCTGCTCTTGATCTTCTTCATGCTGACCTCGACCTTCCGGCGGGCCGGCGAACTGCAGCTCGAGCTGCCCGACTCGTCGACGAGCGAGCCGGCGCCCGAGGCCGAACAGCGGCGGCCCACCGAGATCGCGCTGCGCGCCGACGGGCAGGTGTCGATCGACGGGTCGGTGGTGGAGGAAGAGGACCTGGTGGCCGAACTGCGACGCCGCAAGGAGGCCGACCCCGACGCGCGGGTGATCCTCAATGCCGAGGCGGCCGCGCGCCACGCCGACGTGGTGAACCTGATCGACGTGGTGCGTTCGCTCGGATTCGCGGGACTGAGTCTGGGCACCGAGATGCGACCCGGGGCGTCGACCCCGCAGGAGGCGAATCGTTGAGACTGCGCACCTTCACCGCTCACTGCGTGGCGGCCGCCGGCCTGTTGGCGCTGGCCGCCTGCGAGAGCGACGACTTCGCCGACACCGGATCGGGCATGCCGCTCGACGTGAGCCAGGACTCGGTCCTGGTGGAGGCACCGGCCATCCGCTTCGAGCGCATCGAGACGGTCGAGCCCGAGACCTCGCGGCCCTACGTCGACCGGCAGGCTCTGTTCCTCGGCAACCGCGAGCGCGGCGGCTTCCGCGCCACGCCGGTGATCCGCTTCAACTTCGACGAAGAAGTCCTGCGCGATCGGCTGCGCGAGCGTCTCGAGCCCGAGACCAGTTTCGACTATGCGGTCGACTACAGCGACACCGTGCAGTTCGACGAGGACTTCGTGGCGAACCCGCGGATCCAGCTCGCGTTGTTCGAGCGCGAACTCCCCGACGAGGGTGACGTGCCCAAGCCGCCGCGTTCGATCCGCGTGACGTCGACGGCGAGGACGATCGAGACCGACGACGCCACCGCGGCCTCGATCGACGCGCTACTCGGCGACGAGATCACCGAGTTCGAACAGACCCAGTCCGATCGCAACTACGAGATTCCCCTGCCCGAGACGGTGGTGGAGGCGTGGGTCGACGCCGACGACCACGACGGTTTGGCGTTGTTCGACCTCGCCCCCGGCGACGAGGTCTTCGAGTTCCCCAACGAGTCGAACATCATCGCCTTCGCCGGGCGTGGCTTCGGACGCGCCGGCAGCGAGCTGGCGCCGACCGAGATCGACGAGTCGATCGAGCCGGAGATCCTGCTCGACCTGGCCGCCGTGGACGAGAACGGCAACCTGCTGGGCGACATCGTGATCGGCGTGCCGGCACTGATCGATTTCACCGTGCTCGAGCGTGCTCCGCCGCCGGGCGAAGGCGGACTGTTGAGCTCGCACGACCCGGTGCGCACCTGGATCGAGCTGGGCCTCGGTGACGACGTGCTCCCGCGCAACGCGACCATCAACCGGGCCATCCTCACCCTGCGCGCCGATCCGGCGGGCACGCTGGGCACGCCCAACCGCGACGGACAGCCCCAGGACCTGGCCGTGCTCTGCTACGAGGGCCGACGGTCCGAGGCCACGCGCGAGAACCCGGGGCGCAGCAACGTCGGCGAGGGGATCCAGTCGCTGATCTTCGTGGACAGCGCACCGCTGTCGATCCTCGATCTGCCGATCCTCGAGCTCGACATCACCGCCTACGTGCAGCGCGTGGTGAACGGTATCGTCGATCCGACCGAGACCGGTCTGTTGATCCTCCTGGACAGCGAGGAATTCGACTTCGACACCGTGAACTTCCACGGTCCCGACTCGCCCTTCCCCGACCAGCGGCCGACGGTGCGCGTGACCTTCACCCCGCCGGCCGACTCGTGGCGCTAGGAGGGCGACGATGAAGCGGACGATCTGTGCGACGACCCTTCTCCTGCTCACGCTGCTGCCGACCGGCGCGCGCGCCGACTCGCTGTTCGGCATGAGCTACTTCGGCGAGCCCACCACCCTGCGCGACGCGCGCATCGAGGGCCGCGGCGGCATGGGCCTGGCCTATCGCGACTCGGTGAACGCGAGCGTGATGCAGGCGACCCAGCTCGTGGACCTGACGCAGGTGACGATCGGCGTGAGCAACGTCTTCGCGCGCCGCAGCAGCGAGGACGTCGGCGGCGTGCTCGAACGCAACGGCCTGAGCACGCCGACGGTGCGGCTGGGCTTTCCTTTGTTCGACGACGGCGGCTTCGGCCTGGGCTTCGGCGCGCGCCGGTCGACGCAGTGGACGATCGTGCGTGACTACGCACCGGATCCCGCGATCACCGAGACCCTCGACCGCTCGGGGACGCTGTTCGACGTGCCGATCCAGGCGGCGTGGCGCTTCGCCGACCGGGTGACGGTGGGGGCCGGACTCCACCTGCTGCGCGGCAACGTGCGCATGGAGTACGAGCTCGACCTGCCGTCGAGCGGGGCGACCGATCCCACCGACGAGCGCGAGGACATCTACGAGGGCACGGCCACAGAGCTGTCGTTGGCCGTGCACGACGTCGGTCCGGTGTCGGTGGCGGGCTACTGGGTGAGCGGTTTCGACGCCGACGTCGAGGTCCGGCAGCGGGGCGTGGCCCTGAGCGATCGTTCCGACGGACAGCGTACCGACGAGATGCCCGCCCGCTACGGTGCTGGTCTGCGTTTCGATCTGCCCGGCGAGTGGTCGGCCGGCCTGGACTACACCGCCGAGGAATGGTCTTCGTACTCGGGTCGCTCGTTCCGCTTCGGCGAGGACGGGGCCTTCGATCCCGACGCACCGGCCCAGGACCTGAACGACGAGATCGAGTGGCGCGTCGGCCTCGAGCGCGAGTCACGACGGCGCGGCTTCGGCGCCACGCTTCCGCTGCGCGCGGGTGCGTACTGGCGGCAGTGGCACTATCAACTGAACGGTTCCGACGTCACCGAATGGGGTGTGACCCTCGGCAGCGGGGTGTACCTGCGCGGCGGGAGCGCGCGCGCGGACCTCTCGATCGGTTACAGTCGTATCGGTGATCTCGACGAGAACGGCGCGAGCGAGGACGTCTTCCGCATCGTGCTCAGCATCGCGGGTGGGGAGCGCTGGTACTGATCGCGCCCCGGCCGCACCGAACGGTCCCCTGGGAGGAACGACCATGACGCAGCGTTGGATGATCCTGGCCCTGGCCCTGCTCCTTCTGGTGCCGGCGGCGCCGGTCCTGGCCGTCGACACCGACCTGCCGACCGCGTTGCAGCAGGAGCTCGATTCGCTGCCCGACGCGCAGCTGCGCATGGAGCGCATGGCCCAGCTGGTGGAGCAGTCGCCGGACGACGTGCGCTACGTCTTCCACCACGCCAACTACGCCTTCGACGCGAGCAAGCTGCAGGAGGCCATGGCGGGTTACCAGCGGGCGATCGAACTCGAGCCCGAGCTGGTGGGCGCCCACGTGAACCTGGGCAGCGTGTACGACGAACTGGGTCGTCTGGACGACGCGCTGCAAAGCTACGACCGCGCGCTCGAGCTGGACCCGAACGAGGACCGCACCCTCTGCAACATGGGCAATGTGTTCTTCAAGAAGCGTCAGTACGAGCAGGCGATCGAGTACTTCGAGAAGGCGCTCGAGGTGAACCCGCAATCGCAGTTGGCCCACTACAACATGGCGATCCTCTTCGCCGACTCGCAGATCTATCGCGAGGCGATCGTGGAGTTCCAGAAGGCCGTGGACATCGATCCCAACAGCGATCTGGGCCGCCGCAGCGCCGAGAACATCGGCGTGATCGAGCAGCTGATGTCGGCCGAGACCCCGGACGTGGGCGAGGGCCGCTAGGGCCGACCGGAGGAACCGCATGACCGACGGGCCGCACCGCAGCCCCTTCCGCGCCGCCCCGGGTCCCGCCCGGGGCGAACGTGTCGTGGTGGGGTTGTCGGGTGGCGTCGACAGCGCCGTGGCCACGCTGCTGCTGGCCGAGGCGGGCTGCGAGGTCGTGGCGGTGACCACGCGGAACTTCTGCACCACCGGTGGCCGCTTCGCTCCGCTCGGCGCGAACGAGGCCGTCGCCGGCAGCTGTTGCAGCCAGGAAGCGGTGGACGCCTCGGCCGAACTCAGCGCCGACCTGGACATCCAGCACGTGGTGCTCGACGTGGCCGACGACTTCGAGCGCGACGTCGTCGACGACTACGTGGCCGAGTACCGCGCCGGCCACACGCCCAGCCCGTGTGTGCGCTGCAACACGCAGATCCGTTTTCCGAAGCTGCTGGAGTTCGCCGATCGCATCGGGGCTTCGCGCGTGGTGACAGGCCACTACGCGCGCATCGTCGAACACACCGGCACGCGCTACGTGGCCCGCGGCGTCGACCGCACCAAGGACCAGTCGTACTTCCTGTTCCGGCTCCCTTCCGCACGTCTGGAGCGCACGCTGATGCCCCTGGGCGAGCGCACCAAGGACGAGGTGCGCGACCTGGCCCGGCGCCACGGTCTGCCCGTGGCCGACGCGCCCGAGAGCCAGGAGCTGTGCTTCGTGCCCGACGGCGACCGGTCGTACCTGCTGGGCGACGGCGCCCGCCCCGGCGAGATCGTCGACGTCGAGGGCAACCTGCTGGGCAAGCACCCCGGCGTGGAGTTCTTCACCGTAGGCCAGCGCAAGGGTTTGGGCCTGGGCGGCGGTCCCGTGCGCTTCGTGGTCGCGCTCGACGGCGCGCGCAACCGCGTGGTCGTGGGCGGCGAGGAGCATCTCCTCGGGGATCGCCTGGTGTTGGACCAGGCGGTGTGGCGCGACCCTGTGGATTCGGCAGAGGGCCTCGTGGCCCGGACACGCTATCGTCACCCCGGCGTCGAGGTCGCCGCGCTCGAGCGCGACGCCGACGGCCGGCCGGTCGGCGTGCAGCTGGCCACGCCCGACCGCGCGCCCGCGGTGGGGCAGGCCGTGGTCTTCTACCGCGACGGCGTGGTCGTCGGCGGCGCCCGGATCGCGGCCGCGCCGCGAGGTCCCCAACGGAGGTCCCCGTCATGAGCGAAGAGAAGCCGACGTCGTCGGAGGGCCCGAAGCGGTCACGCCGGATCCGTCGCGTGGTGATCGGAGTCGGTGCGGTGGCGGCGCTCGTCGTCGTCCTCGCCGTGGTCGCCGTGCTCCTGGTGCCCGCCGAGAAGATCCAGCAGATCGCCTTCGACCAGCTCGAGGCCAACACCGGACTGCAGGGCAGCGCCACCGACGCGTCGGTGAGCATCTTCCCGCTCGGGGCGCGTCTCGAGGGATTGCGCATCGAGGATCCGTCGGGAGCGTCGGAGGTGTGGACCGACCTGCAGATCGACCTGGAGAGCGCGCTGGTGAGCGCGAGCCTGTGGTCGATCCTGCGCGGCGCGCCCGAGATCCAGGAAGTGCGCCTGGTGCGCCCGCGGGTGGAGATCGCACTCGCCGAGCCGGCGCCGGCCGATGGTGGGGGTGGGACTGCCTCGTCGCAGGCCGCGCCCGGGATGGCCGCCGCGCTCGGACTGCTGTCGATCGAGGACGGCGAGATCGTCGTCCGCCAGCCCACCGGCGAGTCCATCACGCTGAGCGGTCTGGACAACCGCGCGTCGCTGCGCGTGGGCGAGGGCGAGGCCAGCGGCGACGTCGAGGGCAGCCTGCGTTCGTTCACGATGGAGGGCGGCGAGCTGCCACGACGCGTCGAGCTGCCGCAGCTCGAGTGGGAGCTCGCTCTGACCGCCGCCGTCGACGGAGCGCGCGGGAACGTCGACGTGCGCCGGGTCGAGCTGAGCGGCGTGCGCGCCAACGGCGACGCTGCCTGGACCCTGGCCGCCGACGGCACTCCCGAGCTCGACGTTCAGCTGACCACCGCCGCCGACCTGGCGAAGCTGTGGACCGACATCGGACGCGGATACGTCGATCCGGCCACGCTGCCCGAGGGCTTCAGCCTGGACGACTTCGATCTGCTGGCCGGTGCCGTGAAGGCCGACGTGCGCTACGCCGGGCAGTTGCCCGCGGCCGATCCCGACGATCCCACCGCGGTCCTGGCGCCGCTCGACGTCGAGGGCACGCTCGAGGGATTCCGCGTGCGGCTGCTCGACCGCACGGATCTGATCGAGGTGGATTCCGATTTCGCCGTGTCCGACGGCCGGGCGTCGTTCGATGCGCTGGAGCTGAGCGGTGCGCTGGGCACCGTGAACGGCAGTGGCGGGGTCCCGCTCGCGCTCGATGCTCCGCTGACCGCGAACGTCGACGCCGACCTCGACGTGGCGGCGGTCCGCGGGCTGGGCGTGCAGTGGTGGCCGCGCCTGAGCGCGCTGGCCGCGACCGAGGACGGCGCCGAGCCCGCCGGACCTTCGGAGTGGCCCACCGTGGTCGGCCGCGTGCAGGCCACCGCCGACCTGCGCGTGCCCGCCGACGGCAGCTTCGATCCCACGACCGGCGCTGCCGAGGCCGTCACCTGGACCGTGCGCTCCGAACAGATGCAGATCGGCCTGGTCGACTTCACCGAGCCGGTGTTCGCCCGCGGCCTCGTGGCGCGCGGCGACCTGCGCAGCGCACGGCTCGAGGAGGGCCGGGTGGAAGGACCGGGGTTGAACGCCACGGCCACCATGCAGGCCGGCGGATGGCCCGAGCGGATCGTGGTGCGCGGCGACGTGCGCGCCTCCGAGCTCGACCTCGATGCGCTGCAGGCGGCCATGGTCACCGCCGAGAGTGCGTCGCTTGACGGGCGTTGGCTCGACGACGTGTTCGGTGTGCGCGTGGCCCACGCCGCCACCGGCGAGGCCACCGAGATCGGCGCCCCGCCCGCGAACCTCGACGCCCGCATCGACCTGTCGGCCGAGACCGTGAAGACCAGCGGCTACACCCTGCGCGACCTCGGCGCCCGCGCGACCGTGGTCGAGCAGCAACTCGACGTGAGCGACATCCGCGGCCAGCTCGGCGACGGCAGCCTGAGCGGTTCGGCCAACGTCGACTGGACCTCCGAGACCCCGCAGTGGACCACCGACCTGCAGGCGTCGAAGGTGTCGGCCACGACGTTGCTCGAGCCCTTCGCCGGACCTCTGGCCCAGGCCCTGAACACCGACTTCAGCGGCGAGATCGACCTCGACGGCCCCCTGTCCACCCAGCCCGAGCAGGTGATCGCCGCCCTGACCGGCCTGGCCGATCTCCGCGCCGAGTCCGGTAACCTGGCCGCCGAGGACCTGCTCGGCCCCAAGGTGAGCCGCTTCCTCGGCGAGCACGCCGAGCAGTGGAAGCAGCTGACCTTCGACGCCCTCGACGCCGACCTCGAGGTGCGCGAGGGCAAGGTCTTCTTCCAGAAGCTGTTGATCCGCGGCCGCACCGAGGTCGACGCCGACGGCTGGGTCGGCCTCGACGGCACCACGAACGTCCGCCTCGACGTCCGCCTGCCCGCCGGCATGACCCCGCAGCTCGGCGCCCTGCAGCCCGTGGCCGATCTGCTGCAGGACGAGCAGCAACGCATCGCCTTCGGCGTGAACGTCACCGGTCCCGGCCGCAGCCCCGACGTGGAGATCGACCTCGCCGAACTCCAGCAGCGCGCCACCGACCGCGGCCGCGACGCCCTCCGCGACGAGGCCGAAGGCGCCCTCGACGACCTCATCGACCGCAACCGCGGTGGCATCGAGGACGCGCTCGGCGATCTGCTCGGCGGTGGCAGCGGCGGCAGCGGCAGCGGCGGCCAGGCCGAGCCCGACTCCAACGCCGGCGGCCAGGAGTCGTCCCTCGAGGACAAGGTGAAGGAGGGCCTCGGCGGCCTGCTCGAAGGACTCGGCGGCAAGAAGAAGGACGAGAAGAAGGGCGGCGGCGGCGAGTGAGCCGCCCGCTTCCGGTGCGGAAGTCGGAATGTCGGAATTCTTCCTGACCCACTTCCGCGGCGGAAGCGAGTGTCTCGGGAGATCCGCGCGTATGAAGACCGCAGAAGTGACCGGCCCGGGTAACGGTTGGGGATGTTCCGCGCTGGAACACGGAAGGCGCACCCCGACTTCCGCGGCGGAAGCGACCGGTCCTGTGACAGGTGTGGAAGTTCCGCGCTGGAACGCCGGGGGCGCAGCGGAAGCGTCGTGCCCCAGTAACACCTGTAGTGGAAGTTCCGCGGGGGAACGCCGGAGGCGCGCACCGACTCCCGCCGCGGAAGCGTCGCATCCCGGCGACACCTGTGGAAGTTCCGCCCCGGAACCCAGGCCGCCCACCGGCACTTCCGCTCCGGAAGCCGTCGCACCCGACCGGCACCCCCGAAAGCCCCAATCGACCCCGTTCCAGGGGCTTCCGGGGCAATCTTGACACTCTTTCACCCCGTTGCTACGTTCGATGCCTTGTCCCGGAGAGGTGACCGAGTGGCTTAAGGTGCTCGCCTGCTAAGCGAGTGTGTCGTTTGTAGCGGCACCGAGGGTTCGAATCCCTCCCTCTCCGCCAGTTCTTTCCAGCCGACCGCCGCCGCGGTGGCCCGGCGCGTCAAGAACAGGTGGCCGAAACCATCCACCGCGACTAGTGTTCCGCGCCGACAGTTCGCGCCCGTAGCTCAATTGGATAGAGCGTCTGACTACGGATCAGAAGGTTGGGGGTTCGAGTCCTCCCGGGCGCGCCAACACTTCCTGTAAAAGCGCGGCTTTGTCGCCAGAGTTTTCTTCGTAGAGGCGGCGCGGTCGGCGATCTCGCGATACCCGCCGTCAGGCCGCAACGGGGGAGCCGTTCGCTGCTCGCGCCGATCGAGCGTGCGCACCAGCGCCTGCCGGCTGCGCAGCAGCTCGACGCGGGTTTCGTGCAGCTCTTGCTCGTTGACGAGCGTAGGCACCAAGCACCCGATGACGAACGCGACGGCCGCGGCCGCGGCGACGGTCAGGGTGGGTCGCATCGGTTCGGCTGCTTGTTGCTGTTGGTGGGAGCC
>CAZQHE010000086.1:5708-17884 GCA_964593155.1 uncultured bacterium | reverse complement strand
CATCGGCGGCCAGACGGCTCCGGTCGTCCAGCCGACGGGCAACGTGGCCGGCTTCAACACCGCTTACGTGTCCTACGGTGGGTGCTTCGGTATCAACACCTTCGACAACATCGCTCCGCTCGGGGCTGGCTCCGCGTCCTCGCACGGGTTCGTGGATCCGGCTTCCGGCACGGTGTTCCCGGGCATCGGCGCGGGTATCGTGTTCGACCGCGTGTCGGGCATCGACCGCAAGGTGGACATCACCTTCCCGCACGGGTTCAACGTCATCTTCGACAACTTCTCGCGTGCGGTTTCGGGTGTGAGTTCTCGCACCCTGCTGCTCGAGGAGATCCTGACGTACGTGGGCGAGAACCCGGGCATCCCGGGTGATGCCACGGCCGCTCCGAGCGCTCGCAAGGCCGAGCTCTCGGTCGCTCCGAACCCGTTCAACCCGAAGACCACGGTCAGCTTCGCCCTGCCGAAGGCGGGCATGGAGGCCAAGGTCAAGGTGTTCAACGTCCGGGGTGAGCTGGTCAAGACGCTCCACGACGGCGTCGCCCAGACCGCTGATCTGAACCTCGAGTGGAACGGTCGGGACGACCGCGGCTCGAGCGTCGCCAGCGGTGTGTACCTGGTCAAGGCCGTCACCGAGGGCTTCAACGACACCAAGAAGGCCGTGCTCGTGAAGTAGTCACGATCCGGCTGGATCGTGGATCCTCGGATCCACGCGATCGGCGGGGCTTCGGCTCCGCCGATCGTTTTTCCCCACCGAGGGCGCGGGGCCGCGGGCGGCGCCGGTTCCCGGGGCGCCAAGTCACGGGGATTCAAGGACTTGACCTCACGAATGCACCCGTCCCGAGCGGTTGACAGGCCTTCTCGCGCACCCCTATATTTCAGCGTCTTGTTTCCGGAGACGGGTCCTCGCCGCCGGAAGCGCCTCCATCCGTCCGTCGTCCTCGCCCGCTGCGCAGGTGACGCCCGTCGCCCGAGGGGATCTGGAACGTGAAGAAGCGTCGCAACGAGTCGGTTTTCGCATCCGGCGCACTCGTCCTCATGCTGTCATTGACCCTGTTCTACGGCTGCCGGGCCTTCGATCCGGAGCCGGTGGTGGTCAACCGTCCTCCCGACACCTTCGTGATCGGCGCGCCGGCCGAGACCACCGGGACCGGCTTCCGACGGCACCTCTACTGGTACGGGACGGACGAGGACGGCGACGTCGTGCAGTTCATCTACGCCATCATGGACACCTCGGTGCGCGACCCGGAGGACCCCACGACCGACGAGGAGAACGAGCGCTTCAACCCGGCCGACGACATCACCACCGTCACCGAGAACGAGGGCTTCGTCGGGTGGACCACGCGCACCGACTCGGTGTTCGTCTTCAGTGTCGACCGCGAGTCGGGGATCCAGAAGGAGATCACGTTCCACATCGTCTCGGTCGACGACCGCGGCGCGATCGATCCCACCCCGGCGCGGCTGCGGTTCTTCAACAACGCCAACGGCACGCCGCGCATCAAGTTCCGGGTGTACATGAACGTCGATCCCGAGACCGGCGAGGGGGGCGAACTCCGTTGGGTCGGCGAGCCCCGCGAAGGGGCCGACGCCGACTCCCCGGAACAGACCTCGCGGCCCTTCGTGGGATTCCAGAAGCCCTTCCGTATCGAGTGGGAAGCGAGCAGTCCCAACGTCGCGCCGGAGTTCCCCGATCCGATCATCGGCTACCGCTACAAGGCGCAGCAGGGTGCGTCGTTGCCCTTCACCCCCGGCCTCGACTCGCTGAACAACAAGCTCTTCGGCGAGACGCAGAGTTTCTTCTACGCCAACGCCGTCGCGCAGGACGAGGACGACCAGAACTGCGATTCGAACTCGGCCATCGGCTGCGACGTTTCGACCTACCGCTTCCGCTCGGGGTCCTACGTACTGTCGGTCGAGACGATCGATCGCGCTCTGGTGCAGAACCGGACCGAGGACGGGCAGCTGCGCTTCGCGGTGAACTACCCGCCGCAGACCGTGCTCGAGCCCGTGGCGAACTACGTGGTGCGCGACCAGTCCGGGGCGGTCGCCCAGTCGGGGACCTTCGAGGAGGGCGACCGGATTCCGTACCGGGCCGAAGTGAGCTTCGTCAGCACGGGCTTCGACCGCTTCCCGGAGACCCTGCCCGACGGCGTGCCGGACGACATCCTGTGCTGCGACGAGCCCTTCGAGTTCGACCCCACCGACCCCGAGAACAGCCCGGTGCTCGAGGTCCGGTTCCAGGAACGCATCGCGGTGAAGAAGTTCGCCGACGTCGACCAGGCTCCGGTCGAGTTCGCCTCGCAGTTCGGGATTCCCAACCCCTCCGGTGTGGTGAGCTTCGAGGTGGCTCCCTACGCGTACACCTACATCGCGGGGACGGTCGACGAGCTCGAGCGCCGCGACAACGAACCAGCCGAATTCCGGTTCGACGTCGGGTTCCCCCCACAGATCGTTCCCGAGCAGACGCTGCCGAACGAGGCGACCGGTGAGAACCGTCTCGTGGCAGGCCCGGCCGGTTCCGTTCTCGAGGGGGCCACGTGGATGGCCTCGGCCTTCGAGAACGGGGTGTTCGTCGAGGTCCCGGGGATCGAGTGCGGCGGGCGCCTGCTGTTCGAGCCCGCACCCTCGGACACCGTGGGTCGCAACTACGAGGTCTTCCCGGGGTTCACCTACGAGTACTTCCCGGTGCTGGCCGCGCAGAACGATCCCCGCGACCCGCGCGGGTCGGTGCGCGCGTGGAGCTACTCGATCAATTCCGAGAACGACCCGGAGAACCAGATCGAGGACGGCCTCGAGAGCCGCGACCTGACCTTCTTCGTCGACGGATCGTCGCCCGACTTCCTCGACTTCTCCGCTCCGGTGATCGACGATGACGAGGCGCAGACACTCGACTTCTGGGTGCCGCTGACCCTGTTCCAGCGCCCCGGCGACTTCGACCAGAGCGTGGGCAGCTCGGGCAACGACGAGAACGCGACCTCGAAGAGCGTCGGATGTCTGATGCTGAAGCAGATGGGCGAGATGAAGCTCCGCTTCCGTGGTCGCGTCACGGCCACCGACGCCAACATGCAGCTCTACCTGAACCGGGACGCCGACGGCAATCCGGTGACCACGTCCGAGGACATCTCCCCCTACGGCGCGAAGTCCGAAGTGTTCGAAGTCGACTACTTCATCTACGCCGGAATCGACACCGACACCGACGGCACTCCCGATCGTTTCTGGCCCGACGAGCAGGCGCTCGGCAACGGTGCCGGCGCGAGGCGATGAGCGCATGGAAAGTGATCGAACGACGGCCCCCTGGGTGTCCCCCGAGACCCACTCGGTGACGAGAGGACCATCATGAGCAAGCCCTCCGGACTCCTGTTGATCACGCTGGGACTGGTGTTCCTGGCGACCGGCTGCTCCGACGACGCCTTGATCGGGGAGGGCGTTCCCAACACGCCCCCCGACACGCAGGTCGAGGCGACTCCGCCGAACCTCCAGGCCGCGTCCTTCAGCATCGATTTCTTCTGGTCGGGCAGTGACCCGGACGGTTCGGTGGTCGGCTACGAGTGGATCATCACCGACAACGGTCCCGACAACATCCTCGCGCCGGCGGACACCACCGGCGAGTGGAACTACACCGAGGTCTCCGATTCCACCTTCATCGTGGCGGCGGACATCCCCGAGTTCGAGCCGGACGTCGAGAACCCCCAGCTCGACGACCCCAAGGACATTCGTTTCTGGCAGACCCACACCTTCCTGGTGCGGGCGATCGACGATCGGGGACGCGCGGATCCCAGTCCGGCCAACGTGAGTTTCACGGCCACCACGCTGTCCCCGCGCGTGGCGATCAACGAGCCGACGGTGCCGTCGACACCCACCTGCGTGGAGGGCCCGCTCGCACTCTCCTTCGGGTGGGAGGCGGAGGATCCGGACAACCAGCAGGGCGGTGTCGCCGACGTGCGCTACCTGCTGCTGGAGGTCGGCGGTCCCGAGACGCCCTGCCTCACCGACACCCGGTTCAGCGAGACCAACCCCGTCGCCAACGCGCCCGAGACTGCCTGGAGCGAGTGGATCCCCTACGATGCCGGCGAGGACAGCGGGCGCGTGAAGCGCTATCCGATCCTCGAGCAGCCGGTGGGCACCTCGTTCCTCTTCGCGGTGCAGGCGCGGGACGTGGCCGGGGCGGTCACGCCCACCTTCGAGTGGGGCGTGAACGTTCGTCACGTGAAGACCACGCGGAACAAGTTCCCGCTGCTCACGGTGACCGAGAGCAATCTCGGCACGACCACGTCGGCGGGCACCGCGGCGCTGCAGCGCTTCGACATCGTCGCCGGGCAGCCGCTCGATTTCGCTTGGAGCGCCGATGCGAGTTCCTACGGCGGCGTGGTCGAGGAATTCCGGTACGGATTCGAGGTGGTCGATCCCAACGACGAGGACGACCCGAACTGGGCCGTCCCGTGGGGGCCGGGTTGGAGACGCGCCGTGCGGCCCACGGGCTACGCGCAGGGTTCGCCGAACTTCGTCGTCCAGGTCCGGGACAACTCGGGGTCGATCTCGCGGGTGACCTATCAGTTCCAGGTCATCCAGATCAAGGCGCGCAAGGACCAGCGACCGGTATTGATCGTCGACGACGACACGATCAGCGGCCAGGTCCTGACCGAGCAGACACTGCGGACCGATCGGCGCTGGGACGAGCAGTGGCGTCGCGCCCTGCTCGGAGTGCAGGGCTTCGCGTCGGCGAGTGACGTGATCGACACGGCCTTCGACTCGAACCGGCTCAGCTTCTCGTTGATCAACGACTACCGGGCCGTGATCTGGTTGCTGCGAAGTGGTCAGTCCTCGTTCATGACCACGCGCTTCGCGCCGCCCAGCCCCGAGGGACAGCGCTTCAACTGGCTGGAGATCTACCAGAAATTCGTCGGTAACGTCATGCTGGTGGGTCCAGCAGCCGCCACGCAGTCGATCCAGTTCAACAACTCGACCTTCCAGACCTACACGCGTCCCCTGATCCTGAACTCGTCGGAGCGGCCGCCCGGTGGCCTGGGCACGACCGAGGACGCCGCGGGGCGCACGGTGAACGTGGGGACCCTGCGCTACCCGTACACGTCCTGGTGTCTGGACACCGTCGACCAGGTCCGCCCCAGCCCGGGCACGATCTTCGGCGAGAGCAGCCGGCTTCGTCGCGTGTTGCGGTGCGACAGCTATACCTACGCCCGCCTGTCCCCGGACTTCGTGGCGAAGTTCCGTCCGACGGAGCAGGAGGTCACCAGCCTGCAGCCGACGGAGATCCGTCTGAAGGCCGGCGAGACGGGTCTGCCCGACGAGCTGAGCGACCTGCAGTCCCAGGCGAAGCTCAGGTCCGAGGAGTTCTACAACGTCAACGCGGCCAACCGCCCGCAGCTGGTGAACGTGCGCGACTGCCAGACTCCCATGTTCCTGGCCGTGGCGCGGATGGACGTGGACGACGAAGAGGTCATGGCGCCCGCGGATCTACCCGAGCGCTACCATCTCGAGACCCAGGACCGGCTCGTCGGGACCACGGAGTTCCCGCCGAATTCGAACAACCTGGTCGAGAACTGCCCGGCCGTCACGCTGGACAGTCGCACGGTCTCCACGGTGACGGAGGCGCCGGTCGCGATCGCCAGTACCCAGTACGTGGAAGAGGGCACCAAGCAGGGCGGAACGCTGCTCACCGAGGACTACATGTGGGGCTTCAACCCCATGACCTTCGAGGCCGCGGAGTTCCGTTCCGCGATCGAATGGATTCTCCTGACCCGTTGGGGTCTGAACGACGAGTAGGGCGTTCCGTCCCGAGGGGGCGCCGAGGAGCGACGAGTGATGGGTTCGCGTGTCAACGTTGAAGGGTGCGGGACGGCTCGGCGGCTGGCTGGGACGGTCGTGGCCCTGGCGATCGTGGTGACCGCGGGGACAGTGGGGGCGCAGCCCTCCTGTTCTCCGAACGAGCAGGTCCCGCTCTACTCGCCGGAGACGCTGTCGTTGGACTTCGAGACCGAGACCGTCCTGGGCAATCGCTTGGCCTGGCCCGCGGTCCGGCCCGAGGAGGCGAACTGTACCCTCCTCGACATCGAGCCCGATCTCCAGTCGCGCCTGCAGGCCTCGGTCGCGGGCGACTACCGCGACGTGTTCGACAGGCGGATCGTCTTCACCTTCCAGGACGACGGGAGCGTCGGCGCCACGGACCTCGACGCCCTCCGCGTGGCCGTGGTGAACGCCCACGCGAATCCGTCGGCCACCAACGTGAGTGTGGCCCTCAACCTCAGCTCCCGCGGGGGGATCTTCCGCTGGTCGCCGGGCGCCGGCAGGGCGACGCAGGCCAACGAGGGGATCCCGACGTACATGCCGAGCACGGATATCCGGGCCCTCGGCAGCTCGAGCGACGGTTCCGTCGTCTACGTGGGCGTCGACCGGATCGGGATCCTGCGCAGCGACGACGGGGGACGGAACTGGTTCACGCCGATCGACGGACGGCCGCCCTTCGGGTCGAGGGTCCTGTCGGTCGTCGTGTCCTCGAACGACCCCGACCGTCTGTGGATCCTCACGGCGAGCGAGGGTCTCCTGCGCTCCGACGACGGTGGTGCGACCTGGCAGCAGGAGACCGCCGTCGATCCGGACCCGGGCGTGACGTACAATCTGTTCGAGCAGGTCCGGTGCATACCCCCCGGGGGAAGCGAGGTCCAGGACGTCATCTTCGCGCACGTCACCGGCCAGGGACTCAGTTACAGCGTGGACGACGGTGCGAGCTTCGAGCCAGCGCTCGGCATGATGGTCCCGAGCGAGCAGCTCGTCGGCGAATCGAACGTGGTGGACTGCGACAACCTGACCAATGGCGACGCATCGTCCGTGGTCAACGACATCGCGGTGAGCCGGGTGGATCCGGGCCGCATCTACCTCGCCCTGAAGGACTGGGGCGTGGTCGAGACCGACGTGCAGGGTGGTTTCGAGGAGTGGGAGCTGCGGCTGAGCGGCCTGGTGCTGTGTTTCCGAGAAGATCCCTTCGTGCCCCTGGGGCGCCGGCGCAGCGTCGACGAACTCCTCGTACTGCCCAGTCCCGACCCTGGCCCCGACGCACAGGACGCCCTGGTCGCCATCAGCGACATCCCGCCGGCCACCGGACAGGTGGACGACGACGAACCCGACCCCGTCGTGATCGCGTTCAGTTCCTTCGACGGCGGTCTCACCTGGCAGGAGAACGCCGGCAACTGGCCCGGTCCGATCGACAGTCCCGAACGTGCCAACGAGCTCTTCCTGCACCCGGATCGCACGAACGAACCCCGGACGGTGGTGGCGGCGGTCCGCGGACGGGGACTGTGGCAGCTTCGGGTGTCGAGCACGGCGGCCACCGACTGGCAGCAGATCACCTACGATCCCGAAGCGCCTCTGTTGAACCCACGCGTGTCGAACGTGCTCACGATGCCCGACGGCAGTGTCCTGTTGGCGACCACGGGCGCCGGCTCCTACCGCGTCGGTGAACCGATCGACATCGACCGGGCGATCGAACTGGCCACCCCGGCGGGCGAGGTCCCGGTGCAGCTCGGCCTGCAGGTGACCTTCGACGGCAACGGAGAGATCGAGGCCGGCGAGGCCTTCCGGGTGTTCGGCCAGTCGTACCAGGGCTACGCGGTGTGGCGTTCGCGCCGGAACGATCCGGCCACCGGCGAGCCGATCTGGGAGATGATCGGCCTCTACGACCTGACGAACCCCGAGTCGTGCAGCGACGACCCCTGCGACGTCACTGCGATCGAGTTCGAGCCGGGTTGCTTCGCCGACAAGCGGGCGAACTGCTTCGTCGTGCCGGGCGATCCCATCACCGACGAATGGGAGTTCTTCGATCGCGACGTCGCCGCCGGGTTCTCCTACGACTACGCGGTCTCGACCTTCGACTACGGCTTCACCGGCGACGTCACGCCGGAGGGATCCCGGCGGGACATGTTCTTCAGTCCCCGCTCGGATCTGGAGTCGAGCGAGCAGGCGCCGCCCGCCTTCCGCGAACTGCGCGACGGCGAGAACTACAACCGCGTGTTCTTCCAGGTGAACATCGAGCCGGCGACCGATCTTTCCGACGTCTTCGCCGTTCCCAATCCCTTCATCCGCCGGGCCGGCTGGGACGTCGGCGACGGGCGCTTCATCCGCTTCTTCAACGTGACCGAGACCGCCTCGGTCGAGATCTACACGATCGCGGGCGATTTCGTCCGGAAGATCGACAACGTGGTCTTCGACGGACGCGAGACGGGAATCATCGAGTGGGACACGAAGAACGAAGAGGGCGAGGACGTGGCCAGCGGGGTGTACATCTACCGCGTGACCGACGCCGAGGGTGGCGAGGAAGTCAGCCGGTTGACCTTGATCCGCTGATCGGGCCCTCCCAGCACGGCTCCGCGAGGGCGTCTCCGGCCGGAGACGCCCTTCGCGCTTGCCCCTCGGGCGCGGGGGCCCTACCCTGCCGCCGTCACAGGACACGAGGGGCCGGCCGGCCCCGATCCCATTCCACACCAGAATCCGGGGACGAGCGTCGTGAGTCAGCAGGTCTATTTCTTCGGTGACGGCAATGCAGAGGGAAACGCCCAGATGCGGAATCTGCTGGGCGGCAAAGGTGCGAATCTGGCCGAGATGACCAACCTCGGGCTGCCCGTCCCCCCGGGATTCACGATCAGCACCGAGGCCTGCACGGCCTACTACGACGAGGGCGCGCAGTCGCTCCCGACGGGTCTCGTGGACGAGTACCGCAAGGCCGTGGAGCGCGTCGAGGAGATGCTCGGACGCCGCTTCGGTGATCCCGCGAAGCCGCTGCTGTTCTCGGTGCGCTCGGGCGCGCGGGTGAGCATGCCGGGCATGATGGACACCGTCCTCAACCTCGGTCTGAACGACGAGACGGTCGAGGGCATGGCGAGGGAGACCGACAACCGTCGCTTCGCCTACGACAGCTACCGCCGGTTCATCCAGATGTTCGGCAACGTGGTCCTCGGTGTCGACGGCGCGAAGTTCGAGCACGCGCTCGACGCCCTGAAGGACGAGCGCGGCGTGGACCTGGACACCGAGCTCACCGCCGACGACCTCCAGGGGCTGATCGAGACCTTCAAGAAGATCACGCGCGACGAGTACGGTTCCGACTTCCCCCAGGACCCGTGGGAGCAGCTGCGGGACAGCGTCATGGCCGTGTTCCGCAGCTGGAACAACGCACGCGCGATCCACTACCGGAACATGCACGGCTACGAGCACGACTGGGGCACCGCGGTCAACGTGCAGTCGATGGTGTTCGGCAACATGGGCGACGACTGCGCGACCGGCGTGGCCTTCACCCGTGACCCGAGCACCGGCGAGAACGCCTTCTACGGCGAGTACCTGGTCAACGCCCAGGGCGAGGACGTGGTCGCCGGCGTGCGCACGCCCAAGCACCTCCGCAAGCGCAACGAGGAGGAGGGCTCGCTCGAGGAATACATGCCCGAGGCCTATCGCGAACTCGTGGACATCGTGCACAAGCTCGAGGACCACTACCGCGACATGCTCGACATCGAGTTCACCATCCAGAACAACAAGCTCTGGATGCTGCAGGTGCGTTCCGGCAAGCGCACCGGCGCGGCCGCGGTGCGGATCGCCGTCGAGATGGTCGACGAGAAGATGATCGACGAGGCCGAGGCCGTGAAGCGCGTCCTGCCCGAGCAGCTCGACCAGCTGCTGCACCCGATGATCGATCCCTCGGCGAAGTTCGACGTCCTGGGCAAGGGTCTGCCCGCCAGCCCGGGCGCGGTGTCCGGCGAGATCGTCTTCACCGCCGAGGAGGCGGTGGAGCGGGCCGAGGCCGGTGGGAAGCCGGTGCTGGTGCGCAAGGAGACCAGCCCGGAGGACATCGCGGGCATGGCCGCGTCCGTGGGCATCCTCACCCAGCGCGGCGGGATGACCTCGCACGCGGCCGTGGTCGCGCGTGGCATGGGCAAGTGCTGCGTGGCGGGTCTGGGCGCGATCCTGCTCGACGAGGCCAAGGGCACCATGCAGCTCGGCGGTCAGACCTTCTCGCGGGGCGACATGCTCACCCTGAACGGAACCACCGGTGAAGTCGTGGCCGGCAAGGTGCCGACCCTGCCACCACAGCTCGACGACAACTTCCGCCGTCTGATGGGTTGGGCGAACGAGCGTCGTCGCCTGCGCGTGCGCACCAACGCCGACACGCCCGACGACAGCCGTCTGGCGCGCGAGTTCGGCGCCGAGGGCATCGGTCTTTGCCGCACCGAGCACATGTTCTTCGGCGAGGAGCGCATCGCGGCGGTGCGCGAGATGATCGTGTCGACCACGAAGGAGCAGCGGGAGAAGGCCATCGCCAAGCTGCTGCCCTTCCAGACCAGCGACTTCGAGGGCATCCTCGACGCCATGGACGGCCTGCCGGTCACCATCCGCCTGCTCGACCCGCCGCTGCACGAGTTCCTGCCGCAGGACGAGGCCGAGATCACGCGCCTGGCCAAGGAGATGGACGTCAGCCCCGAGCGGATGCACCAGATCGTGGAGTCCCTCGAGGAGTTCAACCCGATGCTCGGCCACCGTGGGTGCCGTCTCGGGATCACGTACCCGGAGATCTACGCCATGCAGTGCGAGGCGATCATGCGCGCCGCCTGCAAGCTCGAGAAAGCCGGGAAGAATCCGATGCCGGAGATCATGATCCCGTTGGTCGGGGTCCAGTCCGAGCTGAGCCGCATGCGCGAGGTGGCCCGGGAGCGCGTGCACGCGGTGAAGCAGCAGGAGGGCGTGGGCGACGAGCTCGAGGTGCTGATCGGCACCATGATCGAGATCCCGCGGGCCTGCGTGACCGCCGACGAGATCGCCAAGGAGGCCGACTTCTTCAGCTTCGGCACCAACGATCTCACGCAGATGGGCTTCGGATTCAGTCGCGACGATGCCGGCACCTTCCTGCCGCACTACGTCGAGCACGAGATCCTGCCCAGCGATCCCTTCCAGAGCCTGGACCAGGGTGGGATCGGCAAGCTGGTGGAGATGGCCGTGGAACTGGGTCGCGCCGAGAGCGAGGATCTGCACCTGGGTGTGTGCGGGGAGCACGGCGGCGATCCCGACTCGGTGGCCTTCTTCCATCGGGCCGGACTCGACTACGTGAGCTGTTCGCCGTATCGCGTTCCGGTGGCCATTCTCGCGGCGGCGCGAGCGGCCCTGGACGAAGCGGCAGCCTGACCCGAACGTCAGGGGTACGGGGTGGATCTCAGGGGACGGATCGATCTGTTCGGAGTGGCGAACATCTTCCAGCTGCTCCACCAGGCCGAAGCGACCGGTAAGCTGGTCCTCGAGGGCGAGGACCAGCGCGGACGGGTCTACTTCCACCAGGGCGGTCTGATCTACGCGCGCACCGACGCCGACATCGAGAGGATCGGCGACCTGCTCGTCCGCAAGGGCGCGTTGGAACCCGCCCAGCTCGAGGGGGCGAAGATCCAGGCGGACCGCCGCGGCGTGCGCATCGGGACCGTGCTCGTCGAGAGCGGCGGGCTCGAGGAGGAGGTCCTCGCCCAGGCGATCAAGGACCAGATCATGGAGGTCGTCTACCACCTCGTTCGCATCGATCGTGGTTCCTTCGCCTTCTACAGCCAGATCTACCCCGAGAACGAGGACATCCTGCTCGACGTGAGCCTCGATCTCCTGTTGCTCGAGGGTCTGCGCAAGCTCGACGAACTCGAACACTTCGGACCCGAGGGCCGACCGGCCGACGCCGGCCCGGAGGACTGAGCTCGCGAAAGCACGCTCCATGGACGAACTGCAGGTCGACTTCGAAGCGCTCGACGAACGCGACGCCCTGGTCCTGCGTGCCCGGGGGTTCGTGGACACCAGTACCGCCGGGCGGCTGGAGCGCGCCCTTCAGCAGGCCTCCGAGCGGTCCGTGCGATTCGTGGTGCTCGACCTGACCGACGTCGACTACATCAGCTCGGCCGGCTGGGGCGTGATGATCTCGGCGGTGGGGCTGCAGCGCGCCGGCGGCGGTGACCTGCGCCTGGCGAACATGCGCCCCGAGGTCCGCGAGGTCTTCGAGCTGCTCGAGTTCCCCTCGATCCTCGAATCCTTTCCCTCCGTCGACGACGCGCTGACGGGCGAGGCGGACTGACCCGCCGGAACCGCGCGGCGGGTTGGCGCGTTGGGACGGAGCGTGGTTACGTTCGACCCGCGCCCCGACCCCGGCCCCCACCGGAGCC
>CAZQHE010000086.1:0-5698 GCA_964593155.1 uncultured bacterium | reverse complement strand
CCATCGCCTTGCCCTTCGACGCCGCGCCGCTCGCCTCGATCGCCTTCGGCCCCCGCGGGATCGTGGGGGCCGTGGTGTTCCTCGCGCTGGTCCTGGCGGCGCTGGAGTTCGCCCGCCGCTCCTACCGGAACACCGAGCCGGCCCTGGAGGCCGGGCCGCGTCGCCTGCTCACCACGCTGCGCGCGCTCGCCCTGTTGCTGATCGTGGTCATGCTGGCCGAGCCCGTGCTGCACCGCAGCCACGAGGTGGTGACCCCGCCGGGCGTGGTCGTCCTGGTGGACGACAGCGCGAGCATGTCGATCGGCGGGTCCGAGGGGACGTCGCGGGCGGGGGCGGCCGACCGCATCGCCGACGACCTCGTGCAGCGTTTCTCGGAGCGCCCCGAGGAACCGCGGATCTGGCTGGAGCGGGGTGCCCGGCGCGTGGAGTCCTCGGCAGAGCGCGGGCGTGATCCTCTGACCGACGCCTCGGCCGACGGCGAGGGCACCGACCTCGCCGGACTCGTGCTGTCCAGCGCCCAGCGTCATCTCGAGGACAACCTCGAGGCCGTGCTCCTGATCAGTGACGGGCGCACGACCACCGACCGCGGCCCGGGTCTGGCCGGCCTGGACGTGCCCGTGTGGGCGATCGCCGTCGGCGACAGCGCCGGTCCCCTCGACCTGCGTCTCGATCGCGTTCGCTATCCGACCTACGTGCACCAGGGAGACCGGGTGCGCATCGACGCCGAGGTCGTCGCCGACGGATCGCGTCCGGGGTCGGCGGTGGTCCGCCTCGAGCGCGGTGGTGCGGTCGTGGACACCGTCGACGTGTCCTGGCCCCGGGACGGAGGACGCCTTCCCGTACACTTCGAGGTCGAGGCCGACAGCCTGGGGTTGCGCCACTACGCGGTCGAGATCGAAGCCGGGCCGGGCGAGACCGTGCAACGCAACAACCGTGTGCAGGTGGGCTTCGAGGTCGGAAAGGACCGTCTCCGGGTCCTTTACGTCGAGCGCTCCCCGAGCTGGAACGCCCACTTCCTGGCTCGCTACGCGGCACGGGACCGTCGTCTGGAGTGGATCGGGGTGCACTCGGCCGTCGATGGACTGCGGATTGCAGGAACGGACTCCACGCTGACCTGGCCGATGCCCGAGGAAGAGCTCCTCGACATCGATCTCTTCGTGGCCGGCAGCCTGGACGACGCCTCCTTCCTGGTGTCCGATGCGAGTGGAGTGGCCACGGCCGTCCGGTCGGGAGCGGGACTGCTGGTGCTGGCCGGCGACGGCGCGCGCATGCGTCGTCCCGGTCCCGCGGTGGAGTCGTTGCTCGCCCTGCGGCCGGAGCCGCGGTCGCGCTGGATGCAGGGGAACCTGCGCGCCGAGATCACCGCGGCCGGACGGATCCACCCGGTCCTATCGGTCGAGCCCGAGCTGGGTGAACTCTCGACCTGGCTGCGCACCGTACCGCCCCTGCGGGCGGCGCTGCTGCCGGTGCAGGTCGCGCCCGACGCCGACGTGCTCCTGCGCGGGGTCGGCGAACGCTTCTCGACCCCGCTGCTCGCCGTGCGCGAGGAGGGTGAGGGGCGTGTGGCCACCATCAACGGTGCCCCGATCTGGAGCTGGTCGTTCTGGCGTCTGGGCGACGACGAGTCCGAGCCCCTTTACCGCGCCTGGGTCGGCAACCTGTTGGCCTACCTGGCCGAGGGCGGTGACCGCGACCGACTGCGCTTGCAGTTGCCCGGCCCCGTGGTGGCCCAGGGCGACGACGTCGAGCTCCGGGCGCTCGCGCTGGATTCGCGTCTGCGACCCGACGAGTCCAGCGACGTCTGGCTCGAGTGGACGTCCGGTGACGCCGACTCGCTCGTCGCGCGCAGCGAGGTGCTCGGGCGCGCGCGGATGCGCGACGACGCCCGCACGCCCGGCGGGCGGCGCCTGGCCGTCCCTGCCTTGCCTCCGGGCAGCTACGGCGTGCGCGTGGCGCTCGAGGACGCCGCCGGGGCCCTCGTTTCGGACTGGCAGTCGCTCACGGTGGATCCCTACTCCGTCGAGTTCCGCGATCCCGGCGTCGACGCGGCCTCGTTGGCCTCGCTCGCGCGCCGGACCGGCGGCGAACTCCTCCGCCCGGACGGTGCCCGGGACTGGGCCGCCGAGCTGGCCCTGGAACGCCGCGAGAGCGTCCTGGCGGGCCGTCTGGACCTGTGGGCCAGCCCTTGGCTCCTCGTGCCCCTGCTGGCCCTCCTGGGCCTCGAGTGGGGCCTGCGCAAGCGCTGGGGCCTGATCTGAGTCCGGGCCCCGTGCCGGGGCCCCTCGCCTCCCTCGACCGGCCTCCCGGAGAGGCACGCCGACCGTGGCCGTGCTGCCCTGCGCGGTCGTGCTCGTCACGACCGTCTCCGCCGTCGTTCTCAACGAGATCCTGTACGACCCCGCCGGGCCCGACGGCGACTCCGAATACGTCGAGCTGTTCAACCCCGGCGACCGACCCGTTCCTCTGGACGGGATGGAGCTGTGGTTCCTGAACGGCGGCGACCCTGCCGCCGCCAAGCGTGTGTGGTCGGCCCGTGCCGGGACCCGGATCGCCGCGGGTGGATTCCGGGTGATCGGCGAAGAGGCCGTGGCCGCTGCCGACGAGACCACCCGCCTGGGCCTGCAGAACGGCCCCGACGCGGTCGAACTCCGCCGGAACGGCGACCGTGTGGACGCCGTCGCCTGGGGCGCGGAGGCCGCGGCGGGCGGTGAGGGCGAGGCGGTTCCGGACGCGGCCGGTCAGCCGATCGGACGGGTTCCCGACGGGAACGACACCGGGGACAACGCCCGCGATCTCCGCGCCCTGCCGCGGGCGACTCCGGGCGGGCCGAATCTCCCGGCCGTCTGGTTCGATCCGGCCGGTGCCGACTGGGATCCGGCCTGGCGCGCCGATCCGGGACCGATGCACTGGTCGGTCCGCTGGATCGCGCGGGGTTGGGCCGACATCCAGGAGGGGGTCCTCCGGGCGGATCGCGCCGAACGCTCGGTGCGCGCCGACCGCGGCGACACGGTCGTCGTCGAGGTCACGCTGTCCCTCGACGCCGGCCCGCACGCCCGCACGATCGAGGCCGTGGCCAGCCATCCGACCTTCGCGGTGGACGACACGAGCCGGGTGTGGGTGGGGCCGGCGTCGGTGCGTCTGGCGGAGGTCCAGGCGCGTCCCGACTCCGGCGAGCCCGAGTGGGTCGAACTGGTCGCCGACGAGCCCGCGGACCTGTCCGACTGGAGGCTCGCCGACCAGGGGCGGCCGCGCCGTATCGGCGGCGACCCCGTGACCGCGGCGGGGGAGCGTCTCGTCCTCACCGCGGATCCCGCCGCGCTCGTTCGGGTGCACGCGGTCGACCCCGGCGTCGTCGTCCTGCGCCCCGAGGAGGGCTGGCCGACGCTGACCGATGGCCGGGCCGGCGACCGGGCGCCGGCCGACGAGGTGCGGTTGCTCGACCCGCGCGGCCGGGTCGTCGACCGGGTGGTCTACGCCCGCACCGACCTCGGTGCGCGCGGCGAGAGCCTGCAACGGACCTCGGTGATCGCGGGCGGCAGGGTGCGATGGATGCGCGCGGCCGGCCCGCCGACGCCCGGCCGCCCCCACCCGCTCGAGTTGTTCCGTCCCGACGACCCGGTCCTGACCGTCGGTCCCGATCCCTTCAGTCCCGATGGCGACGGGCGCGACGACCTGCTGCAGATCGTGCTCGAGACACCGGGCCAGGAGCCCCTGGCCGAGATCCGTGACCTCTGGGGTGCCCCGGTCGTCGTCCTGCGCGGTGCGGTCGGGCCGGGGCGCGCCCACTGGCAGTGGGACGGAACCGATGCCGACGGCCGTCCGGTTCCGGTGGGTGCCTACGTCGTCTACGTGCGCGCCGAGGCCACGCGCGGTGCCGAGCGCGCGTGGCGGCGGATCGTCGGACTGGGGCGGCGCTGATGGGCGTGCGCACCGTGTCGATGCTCGTGTCGGTGATGCTCGCGGCCGCCCCCGCGTCGGCCGATCCCCTGGCCCGGTCCGCCCCGGGGCGCGACGACGCGTCGTCGGTGCGCCCGGGGCGGTGGACCGCCCCCCTGTCCACGGCCGTCGAGTTCGGCAGCGCCCGGCCCTGGGGCGACCTTCCGGTGCGGACCGACTGGTTGGAACTGCGCTGGGCGACGCGTCGCTTCGCCGTTGCCCTGGCCGGTGCTCGCACCGATGCCGGGTCGGTCCGGCAGACGGAACTGGAGGTCGAGGCCGAGATCCGCTGGGGATCCGCGGCCGTACGGCTCCAGTCTGGGCGCCGCGCGGTGACCGTCGAGTCCTTCGCCCCCCGCGTGGTCCGGCGCTCGCGCGTCGGGCTGCGACGGCGCGTCGGACCCGCGCGGGCGGTGCTCGTGGTGGAACACGATCCCGATCGGGCGCGGGCGTGGAGCTGGGCGCTGGGGATCGAGGCCACCCACCGTGGTCTGCGTGTGAAACTCGACCACCTTCCGCGTCGCCATACCGTCGGTCGCACGTGGTCGATCGGTGCGGCGCTCGATCTCGCCGGTTCGCTCGACCTGGGCTTCGTGCTCGACGCCGAGCACACCACCTGGAGTCTCGCCGGGCGCCACCGACCGTGGGGCCTGCGCGTGGGCCGGGTGGTCGACGGACCCCGCGAGGGAGCGGTGGCCGTGGCGCTGGAGTGGCGGCCATGAGGCGGGTCGGAGTCGTGGTGGTCCTCGTCGTCGGTGTCGTCCTCGTCCGATGCGCCGCGGCCGACCTGACCGATCCCGAGCGCGTCGAGATCTGGGAGTCGTGGCGCGAGCAACCGCTCGACCTGCGCGACGCCCCGGTGGCCGACCTGGCCCTGCTGCCCGGATCCGACCACGCCACCGCGGAGGCGATCGTCGTCCTGCGCGAGGCCGGCGAGCTGCACACCTGGGACGACCTGCGGCCGATCGACGGTGTCGATCCCCACCGGCTGGAGGAATGGCGCGACCTGGCCACGCTGGGGCGCGTGCGGGGGTGGCGGATCGACGGTCGATGGGAGGACGCCGATGCCCGCACCGGCGGTCGGCTGCGCGAGGGACGGACGACGCTCGGATGGGTCACGCGCTCCGGTCCCGGCGTGCGCCGCGGCTGGGTGCGCGTGGAGGGGCGGCGTTGGTCGGTGGTGGCCGGTGCGCTGCGTGCGCGCTTCGGCGGTGGCCTGGTGGAGGGAGACGCGCTGGCCCGCGGGCGGAGCGGATGGGCCCGGGCTCCCCGCGCCGGCCGGATCCGCGGGCGGACCGACGGCTCGATCCCCCGCGCCTGGTCGGGGGTGGCCCTGGAGCTCGACGTGGGGGCCGGTCGGGGTCGGCTGCTGCACGGACGTGACGCCGAGGGCCGGCGCACGACCGTGTTCGCCTGGTCGCCCGCCGTGACGGAGGACGGTGCCTGGGGCACGGTGCTCGCCGCGGGCGCGCGCCCGACACGGGTGTCGCTGTGGACGTACCGCGAACTCGGGCGCGCGGGTTCGGCCTGGTTCGACGTCGGTGTGTCGCCCGCGCTGCGGGCCGGGGCAACGGCGGCCGGTTGGTCGATGCGCGGCCGACGCTGGCGGCTGCAGACCGCGGTGGCACACTCCGACCGCACCCAGCCCGCCGCTCGCGATCCGCTCACCGGGCTTCCGCTCGACCGTCCGCACACGGCCTGGCAGGCACACGGGCGCGTGCGGGTCGCGGCTTCACGCCGCACCCTCGAGCACGCCGACGGG
>CAZQHE010000085.1:15458-17945 GCA_964593155.1 uncultured bacterium | reverse complement strand
GGCTCTGGTCGATCACGTTCCACCAGAACAGGATTCCGCCGGCCAGCAGACCGACCACCAGCGCCGCCACGGCCCCGGCGGCGTTCGCCCGTCGCCAGAACATGCCCACCAGGAAGAGCGCGACCACCGGCGGCACGGTGTAGGCCAACGTGGCCTGGAGATAGCGGAACAGCGACGGAAAGCGTTCGATCTGCGGTGCCCAGGCCACCGCGAGCAGCATGAACAGCAGGGTGACGCCCTGGCCCACGCGCTTGAGCTGGTGTGCGCTGAGGTCCGGCCGGCGGCGCCGGACGAAGTCCATGGTCACGAGCGTCGAGGCCGAATTCAGCGTCGAATCGATCTGCGACATCAGGGCGGCCACGAAGCCCGCGAACACCAGGCCGAGCAGTCCCGACGGCAGCAGTTCGAACATCAACGTGGGGTACACGCGGTCGGGCGTGCCGCTCAGTTCAGGAAAGAGAAGGATCGCAACCGTCCCCGGTAGCACCATCACGAACAGCGTCGGCAGCTTGAGCAGTCCGGCGAACAGGCTGCCCCAGCGCGCGTGGTCGACGTCGCGCGCGGCCAGCACGCGCTGGGCCATGAACTGGTTCGTGCACCAGAAGTAGAAGCCCAGCAACGACACGCCGAGCAGCAGTCCGGGCCAGGGCATGGCCGGATCGTCGGCGGGGCGGACCAGGCTGAGCTTCTCGTCGGGTACCGCGGCCATCACGGCGTCCCATCCCCCGGCACGATCGAGGGCCACGATCGAGATCACGATCGAGCCGACCATGAGCAGAACGCCCTGCAGCGCGTCGGTCCAGATCACCGCGGTCAGGCCGGCGGCCGCGGTGTACAGGCCGGCCATCACGGCCAGGACCGCCACGAACTGCCAGAGCTCGACCTCGGGGAAGACCATCCCGAGGACGACCGCGCCCGCGTACAGGCTTCCCGCGGTGTCGACCACGATGTTCAGGAACAGCGTGAGCACCGCGAAGATCGAGCGCGCGCGGCCGTCGTAGCGGCGCTCGAGGAACTCGGGCATGGTGAACACGCGCGAGCGGATCACCGTGGGCAGCATGAACACCGCGTAGAAGCCCAGGACCAGCGCGGCCATCCACTCGTAGTTGAAGACCGAGATGCCGGTGGCGTAGGCGTCGCCGGCCAGGCCGACCAGGGTGGTCGACGAGATGTTCGAGGCGAACAGACTGATCCCGACCAGCGGCCAGACCAGGGTGCGGCCGGCCAGGAAGTAGCCCTCGGCCGTGTCCTCGCGGCGGCGCGCGAGGAGCAGACCCTTGCCGACCACGACCGCCACGTAGGCGGCCATGATCACCAGGTCGAGCGTGGAGAAGTGGGGAGCGACCATGGGGGCGTTCTAGCAGGAAGCCCCGCGAACGCCAAGGGTCCGACCCCGCGTCGTGCCGCCGTCAGCCGGTGGCCGACAGGGGAGAGATCCGGCGTGCCCCGCGGGCCATTTCGTGCCGTCGGAATGCTGCCTCGACGAGCTGCAGCGTGAACCCCACGTGCCCCGCCGCATCGTGCGCCAGGCAGATGTCCGCGCTCCCGGGCTCGTCGGGCGGGTAGTACACGCCGCAGTTCGGGTTGATCTCGAGCATGAAGGGCCTGCCGTCGCGGTCCACCCGGATGTCGCAACGTCCGAAGCTCGCGCCGTCGAGGGCCACGAAGAAGCGCGCGGACATCTCCCGCAGTGCGTCGGCCAGGCGCGGATCCTCGACCGGGAACGACGACAGACCGTCGAAGTCCACCCACTTGAGGTCGGCGTGCTTGAAGTGCTCGCCGTCGGGGAAGCGGTACTGGATCGGCGTGTAGGTGATGGGATCGTCCGGGTCGAGGTGGTTCTCGGCCACGAGCACGGTGCACTCGGTTCCGTCGACGTACTCCTCGATCAAGGCGCGCCCGTGGCGCGACATGATCTTGCGCGCCTGTCGCCGCAGCCCCGCCGGTGTCACACAGCGCGACACGCGGCTCAGGTCGATGCTCGCGTGGCTGCTGTAGTGCTTGACGAACAGCGGGAAGCGCAGCGTCTCGGCCGCCCGCTCCACGTCGTCCTCGGTCGCTGCGAAGAGGTGGCGCGGTGTCGCGATCCCTTCGCGGCGGCAGGCGTCCTTCATCTGCTCGCGGGTGGGTTCGTAGAACTCCGAAGTGGCGCCGGTGAAGGGAACCGCGGCGTCCTCGAGCGTCTGCACGACCTCGATTCCCGGTACGTCGTCCTCGTCCTCGGCGCCGTCGCACAGGTTGAAGAAGAGGTCGAATCCTTCTTCGATCCGACGGGTGACCTGCTCGACCGACGTCTCCCTCTCCAGCACCGTGAGCGTCCACTCGGCGTCGGGGAGGAAGGGTCGTGGATCGCAGGGCCAATCGTCCTCGGGGAAGGGATCGGCGTCGAGGTCCTGTGTCGTCAACAAGCAGACTCGCATGAGCAGCATACTTGAGGCATGTGTGTGGTGCGTCAATGATGGAATGAACGCGGCTTGCAGGGAATGA
>CAZQHE010000085.1:0-15358 GCA_964593155.1 uncultured bacterium | reverse complement strand
CGCGGTGTCCCGGATCGCGAAGCCGCTGCGATCGGGAGCGAAGAGGTGTACGATGGAAGGGCTCTCGTGAGTTCCTCCCCCGAGGTCGCCATGCTCCGAAGAGATTTCCTCCGCATCGCTGCCGGAACCGCGCTGGGCGCGAGCCTGTTCCCGTTCCCTGCGATCGCGGCTTCGGCCATGCTTCGACGCCGCATTCCGTCGACGGGCGAAGAGCTGCCCGCGGTCGGCTTCGGCACCTGGCAGACCTTCGACGTCGATCCCGACGACCACGACGCGATGGACCGTCTCGCACGGGTGCTGCGCGTGCTGTTCGAACATGGCGGCAGCGTGATCGATTCGTCGCCCATGTACGGCCGCGCCGAGCGTGTGGTCGGCGAGCTGCTGGCGCGCGAGACGCTCGCCCGCGACGACGCCTTCCTGGCGACCAAGGTCTGGACCCGAGGCCGGGACGAGGGCGAGCGGCAGATCCACGGCTCGGCCGAGAAGATGAACGCCGGCGGCGCGCTCGACCTGGTGCAGATCCACAACCTGGTCGACTGGCGCACGCACCTGCGCACGCTGCGCTCGATGAAGGACGAAGGCACCGTTCGCTACATCGGACTGACCCACTACACCGACCGCGGCGTCGACCAGCTCGCCGAAGTGATTGCCGCCGAGGACGGCATCGACTTCGTACAGTGCGCCTACTCGCTCGGTGTACGCAAGGCTGCGCGCGACCTCTTCCCGCTGTGCGCCGACCGTGGCGTGGCCGTGATCGTGAACCGCCCCTTCGAGGGCGGCGCGGCCTTCCGTGACACGCGCGATCACGACGTCCCGAAGTGGGCGCGCGAGGAACTCGACGTACGGACGTGGGCGCAGTTCTTCCTGAAGTTCGTCCTGGGCGATCCGCGCGTGACCTGCGTGATTCCCGGCACCGGCAAGATCGAGCACGCACGCGACAACGTGCAGGCCGGCTTCGGGCCGCTGCCCGACGCGCAGCAGCAGGCGCGGATGGTGGACGTCTGGGAGCGGATGCGGTAGTCGAGATGTGCCTCCGCCGCCGACGTCGGGGGTGGCGGAAGTCTTCCCCGGCGACTTCCGCGGCGCAAGTGATCGTGCCGACGCAGGTGCTGCCCCGAGCCGACGAGGAGATCCGACCGTGACCGTATCCCGCGCCGCGCTGGTGACGGACTTCGACGGCACGCTGACCGAGCGCGACGTCTACGAACTCGTCCTGGAGCGCTTCGGGCCGTCTCCGGGTCCGGATCCGTTCGAAGCGTATCGGGCCGGCGAGATCACCCACCTCGAGGCAATGCAACGGATCTTCGCGCGGGCCGACGACGAGCAGGCCCTGCTCGATCTCCTGCCACGGGTCGGACTGCAGCCGGGCCTGCGCGCCCTCGTCGAACGATTGGACGCCGCAGGCTGGGACGTCGTCGTGGTCTCGGCCGGGTGCCGCTGGTACATCGATCGGCTGCTCGGCGCTGCCGGCGTGGAGGTCGAGGTCCACAGCAATCCAGGGCACTTCGAGTCGGGGCGCGGCCTGGTGATCGAGCGTCCCGAGGATGCCTTCGTCTCGGAATCGGTGGGCATCGACAAGGCAGCGGTCGTACGCCACGTGCAGGCCACGCACGTACCTGTCGCCTTCGCCGGCGACGGTCTCGCCGATCTGCCGGCCGCGCGGCTGGTGCCGGCGGAGCTTCGGTTCGCCCGGGGCGATCTCGCGGTCGCCGCCGAGAACGAGGGACTTTCGACCCGTCCCTTCGATTCGTGGGCAGAGGTCGTCGAGGAGGTCCTTTCCGCATGATCACGAGCCGTATCACCATCCCCACGCTGGTCCGGATCAAACCCGGTGCTCTGGAGCGACTGGGCGTCTATCTCGACCGGCCGGGCTGGCACGCACCGGCGGTGTTCACCAGCGCCGGAATGGTTCCGGAGATCCTGGCCACGGTCCGGTCCGCCTTCGACGGCGCGGGCGTACACCCCGTGGTCGACGAAGAGGTCGACGCCGCCTCGATGGACGCGGCCATGGCGGCATTCACGGCACTGCCGGCCGCGTGCGATGCGGTCGTCGGCATCGGGGGCGGCCGCGCACTCGACGTGGCCAAGTACGTGGCCTTCCTCGCGCGCAAGCCCTACGTGGCCGTGCCCACCTCGCTCTCGAACGACGGTTTCTCGAGTCCCGGCGCGAGTCTGACCGTGGAGGGCGCGCGGCGGTCGTTGCCCAGTGCGTTGCCCTACGGCGTGGTCGTCGATACCACGGTGTGCGGGCGGGCGCCCACGCCGTTGTGGCATTCCGGCGTGGGCGACCTGGTGTCGAAGATCACCGCCGTGCACGACTGGAAGCTGGCCTTCCACGCGATCGGCACGCCGGTCAACGATCTCGCGGCGCTCCTCTCCGATGCCACCGTGCACCAGTTCACGGCGAGTCCGACCCGCGACGACGAAGGCATTCGGTTGCTCGCGACCGCGCTCATGCTCAACGGCATCGCCATGGAGATCTGCGGCTCGTCGCGGCCAGCCAGCGGCGGCGAGCACCTGATCAGCCATGCGCTCGACCTGCTCACCCCGGGACAGCACCTGCACGGGATCCAGGTCGGCGTGGCGACCTACGTGGTCAGCCGGCTCCAGGACCAGGGTACGGATCGTATCGCGGCGGTCCTCGACGGCACCGGATTCTGGGATACCGTGCGGTCGCGTCCCTTCGATCGTGAGACATGGCTCGAAGCGGTGCGCCGGGCACCCTCGATCAAGCCCGGCTACCACACGATCCTCGACCAGGTCGACGCGCCGGCCGAGGTGGCGCGGATGCTCGATTCCGACCAGCGGCTGGAGGGATGCGTGGTCTGATCGCGCCAGGAAGAAGTCCGCACTTCCGGTGCGGAAGTCGGACCGCCTCCGAGGTATCGCCGCTGCACCCTGCGCGCAGATCTGCGAAGAGATCATCGAGCACCGACGACGACCATGACGGTCGTCACGGTGGTCTGCGGGGGATGGCCGACGCGCCGTGTGGCGGCGAAGCATATCTGATGCACGAGCACTCTGGCTTCTGCCCGAACGGACTCGATAGACTCCCGACGTCGTCATCGCTGGCAGCGGCGTGAATCCCAGCCGGGAGGTGCTCGATGAGAGATCGACGGCCTGCGGAAGCCCTTTTCGTCCTCCTGATGATCGCCGTGTCGGCAGGATTGGTCGCGAGCGGCGGAGTGCACGCGAGCGACGGAGCCGACGTGAGCGAAGGCGCACGAGCGACGTATGCCGGCGACGACATCGACGACGTTGCTCTGTATGTCGAGGATTTCGGCCCCACCTACGATGGCCCGCACGATGGTGTGGTAGGGAATCTCGGCCCGCCGGCGTACCCCGAACCGGCTCAGGTCGGGATCGGCCATGCACACCTGGCCGTCCCGGTGTATCCGTGGGACGACTGTCCCCAGTGCAGCGAGGGCTTCCGCGTGCGTGTGGTGCACGTTCTCGCTCGCGTCGACCAGGTCATGGAGCTCGGAACGCGCGTCGAGCTGATCGAATCCGTCCGGATGTCGGGTTGTCCGGTGCCACCGGAAGACCAGTCCGAGGTGATCGTCGAAGATGAGGTCTTCGGCCTCGAAATCGAGACGACTGGGTGGTACGACATCTCCGTGCCCCTCGACGGAGCTTCCTGTGCCTATCCGGAGTATCGCTACTTCATCGGCTACTGGCCGTGCATGGTTGATCGTATCCTCGTGGATGCCGAAGTCAGTGCATGCCCCGGGTGGATCAACATCGGGTACGGGACGGGATGGGTGGAGCAGTGCTATCAAGGCGACGTCATCGTGTTCGCGGAGGTCGACTGCTGCTTCCAGCCCGTTCACGGCGACGAGTCGAGCTGGGGATCCGTGAAGGCTCTGTTCGAGGCCGGGGCAACGCGGGAGGACCAGGGGCCCTGATCGCCGGCCGAGGTGTCGCGGATGCGCCGTCCGGGCCACCGCGCGTGGTTCCGAGGCCGACGACGACCGCGCTTGCTCGCTCCCTGCCCGCCGTGGTACCGAGTCCAGGGCGAGCGGCGATGTCCTCCGGGGTCTCCGGATCGCCGACCGCCCCTCGTACCGTTGGAACCACCGATGTCCGCCCGCTTCGAGGAACTCGACTTCCGGTCCACGGTCCTCGGCGATCTGGTCCTGATCCGCAGGCGGTCGCCGTCGCTGAACGGGCAGATCGTCCACGAGGTGAAGCTGGACGACGCCTTCCTGATGTCCAGCGTGGTCACCCACAGCGAGCGAGCGCTGGCCGACCTGCCCCTGGCCGTGTGGGGTGACGGCCCCTGCGAGGTCCTGATCGGTGGGCTGGGACTGGGGTGCACCGCCGCCACCGTCCTGCGCCACGAGCGGGTCCGGCGCGTGGACGTGGTGGAGTACCTGGAGCCGGTGATCGACTGGCACCGTCGGCGTCTGGTGCCCGACGCCGAGACTCTGATGAGCGACCCCCGTTGCCACCTGATCCACGACGACTTCTTCCGGCGCATGGCCTCCGTCGAATCGGCGCGGCGCTTCGACCTGATCCTCCTGGACATCGATCACTCGCCGGTGTCCTGGCTGCAGCAGTCGCACCAGTCCTTCTACGCCGCGGAGGGGTTGCAGGGTCTCGTCGCCCACCTGAATCCCGGTGGGGTGTTCGGTTTGTGGTCGGCGGAGTCGCCGCCCCGCGAGCTGCTCGAGCGGCTCGGCGACTTCTTCGAGACGGTCGAGGAGCACGAGATCCGCTACCACCATCCGATGTTCCACGAGGATCAGAGCGATACGGTCGTCGTGGCCCACTGAGGGGCGCCCCGTGGAACGAAGAAGACCCGGCCACCGCACGGCGACCGGGTCTCCTGGAACGAGCGCCGCTGCGCCGTTACTTCAACAGGCTCATCTTCAACGCCGGGCCGGCGGGGGCGCCGTCGACGAAGGTCCGGGCGTAGTACACGCCGCTGACGACGGGGCGACCGTTCTGGTCGTCGCCGCGCCAGGTCAGGCTGTGCTCACCGGCGGTCAGGGTGCCCAGCTCGAAGCTGCGCACGCGGCGACCGCTCACGTCGAAGATCGCCAGCTCGACCTCGCCGCCCTCGGGCAGGCGCAGCGAGATCTCGGTGGCGGGGTTGAAGGGGTTCGGCGCGTTGGCCAGGGACAGCGTCCGCACGACACCCGGAGCGGCGTCGAGGTCGCCGTTGAGCATGGCCATGGTGGCCTGGCCGGCATCGACGGTTCGCAGGCCCTCGCCCTCGACCACGATCCCCGGTCCGGACTCGCCGCGGGCGGCGATGGGCCCGGAAGCCAGCTCGATCGAGGCCGGAAGGGCATCGGTCACGGCCAGCCGCACGCGGGCCAGCACCATCGAACCGTCGTCGGACTTCAGCTCGGCCGCGCCGGCTCCGACGACCAGGTCCTCGCCATCGCTCAGGTCCAGGCTACCGTCGGTCGCCTCGACCGACACCACGCGCACGTTGTCGGAGGTCTCGAGCGTGGCCTCCCACGCCGTGATTCCGCGACGGACGTCCTGGCCGCGCAGCACGACGTAGGCGTCGACCTCCTGGCCGGGTTCGAGCGCACGGGCACGGCTGCCGTCGGCGAACTCCACGCTCATGCGGGCGTCAGCCGCGGCCACCCGGGCCTCGCGGGTCACGGCGATGCAGCCGGCACCGAAGGTCTCGACGAAGCGACCGACGTCGGAAAGGCCGTTCTCGCCGTCCCAGACGTAGTCGATCGCGTAGCTGTAGTCTCCGTTGAACAGGGTGGCGAAATTGCCCACGTCGCTCAGGTCGACCACGCCGTCGCCGGTGAGGTCGGGGCTGTTGAACAGGATGTCCAGGCCGGTACCGCCGGCGGCGTACTGGGTCTGCAGGTCGACGCCGTCGACCACGAGGCCTTCACCGCTGGCCGAGTTGCCCCCGGCGCTCAGCGCGCTGCTGAAGGTGCTGCGACCATTGGCGTCGGTGTCGGCGTCGGCGGTCTGCGGGTCGCACACGATGAGGCTGCCCGCGCTCGAACCCAGCGTGAGGTTCGCGGCGGGGTAGCCGACGACCGGATCGCCCGCGGCGTCGGCGACGTCCACGGTGATGGTCGCGTCGACCGTGCTCGGGAGTTCGCCTTCGACACCGCTCCACAGCTGCGCCGCGTCCAGGCGGTCGCCGCTGCCGTCGGGCACGACCATGATCGACACCTGACCGGGAGCCTGCGTGCCCACGGTGGCGATCGACGGGCCGGCCTCGCACGGCTCGCACACACCCTGCGACAGCGCGGGCGTGGCGATCAGCTCCCAGCTCACGATGGCGCCGGTGTCCGCACCGGCGTTGTCCGACACGAACAGCGACCACGTTCCCTGGCTCGACTCGCCGTTGAAGGCCGAGAGCGGCGAGGCCGGAGCGGCAGTCCCGCTGTACCAGGGGTTCGAACCACTGCACAGGTTCTCGAGCTCCTGCAGCGAACTGTCGTCGAAGGTCACGTTCATGTTGTTGTCGCTGCAGCCGAAGCCGGTGCCGTCGGTGCCCGGGCGGTCGAGCAGGGTGACCGTGGTCCCGGACGGGCTCTGCAGCTGGATGATCAGGTCGCCGACCCAGGTGTGATCGATCTGCACGTTCACGTCGACGTCGGTCAGCGTGACGTCCTCACCCACGGTGAAGTCGCTGCTGATCCCGGCCGCCGAACCGTCGGGGATGGCCAGCGGCAGGCCGGCCGGCTCCTGCAGGTTGCCCACCGGCAGCGTGATCGGGAAGTCGAAGGTGTTGCCCTGGTCGTCGCTGATCGAGGCGAGGAACTCGACCTCGGTGAAGCAGGCGACGCTCGGGTCGATGGTGGCGACGAAGGACTCGGTGTTCGACGAGATCTGATCCTTGAGCGCGTCGGGGAAGGCCGACGCGGCCTGGGTGATGGTCACGCCCGGCGTGCTCGTGGTGAGCTCGCCCGACATCCCGGTGACGTCGCCGAAGCGGGCGACGACGGTCAGGTCGATGGTCACGGTCTCACCCGGGGCGAGAATGCCGTCGCTGGTGCCGTTGCAGTCCTCGACCGCAGTGAACCCGCTGAGCTGCAGGATGCCGTCGTTCGAGATGAACGAACCCTGCACCTGCTCGCCGCCGACTCCGTTGGGGTCGAGCCAGTCGCGCAGGCGCTCCGAGGCCGACGCGCCGTCCCAGGCGACGTCGAAGCGGCCGTAGCAGTCGTATTCCTGGTTGCCGCAGGCGGCCAGACCGCCCGACAGGAAGCCCACCAGCAGCTGGTTGTTCGGATCCCAGATCCCCGATCCCGACGAGCCGGGCTCGGTGGTGCCGTCCTCCCAGTTGTCCACGCGCCAGTGCGTGTCGGGGGTGAAGCCACCGATGCAGCTGGTCTGGATGGTCAGGGGATCGTCGTTGAAGCTGATCGCCTTCTCGTCGGTACCCGGGTGGTGGATGGCCACCGAGCCCTGCGCGGGGACGCCGGAGCGGTCCCAGCCCGAGTAGAACACGTTGAACTCGGGCTGCGGCAGCTCGTCGAGCTCGACGAGCGCCATGTCGACGTCCTGACGCCGCGCGCGGAAGGTCGCGCCGGTCTGGTTCTGGTCGAGCGATCCGCCGCTCAGCAGACCGCACTCGGGCGACTCGAAGTTCCAGTACACGGTCATCGACGCGGCGTTGGACGAGCTCACGCCGCAGTGGTAGGCGGTCAGGAAGAAGGGACGGAACGTGCCCTCGGCGTCGGTGACCATCTGACCGGAGCAGATGGTCGAGCCACCGAGCGAGTAGGTGGCCACCGACTGGATCTGGTCGCGCCAGGGATCGCCCTCGGGGCAGATCACGTCGTTGTTGCACGCGCCCTGCTTGTCGGGATAAAGGCCGAACATGTCGGTGTAGCCGTAGCCGACGTGGGTCAGCTCGAGGCGCGGCTCGAACTTGGTCCGTGCGGGGAGCTGCAGCTCGACCACCACTTCGTCGCCCGGGACCACGGGGACCCACAGCTGACCGTGGTCGGCGTTGTCCTCGTGGGTGTAGGGGCCCTCGTAGTAGTCGTGGTCGGCGCTGATCACCCAGAGCTTGGCGCCGTAGGGCAACTCGTACTTCTCGAAGCCGAGGTTGATGTCGGTGGCGTCCTTGCCGACCACGGACATGCGCCACATGCGCGTGCCGTCGGGAAGGGTCTCCCACATGCCGTCGCTGCCCGGGCTCGAGAACACCCGGATCGGCTCGGCGTAGCGGAAGGTCTTCTCGCCGGACTCGTAGCGGGCCTGGTCCTCGGCCTTCAGGAGCGCGACGTCGGGAGTCCTCACCTGCAGGGCCGGCGTCCCGGGCAGCCCGCTTCCGGGCGGCGTGTACGGAGCCTCGCCGCGCCGCGCGAGCGCATCGTTGCCGAGCAGAGTGAGGACGAGCAGGGTCGAGGCGAAGGCCGCGGTGCGCCACGGCCGCCGTCTTTGGCAGTGCTGCATGGATTTCGTACCTGGGGTTCGGGGCGAGAGCGGTCCGACTGCGTTGCGGACCGGCGAGATGTGCGCCAGCGATCGACCGAGAAGGCCGGATCCCGACCGGCCGCAGGCGCGAGCGTCGTCCCTCAGCGTAGCGCGAATCGCCCCGCGAAGGGAAGACGCGAGTCCATGCGGGCTGGTCGTGCCCGGTGGCACTCTGATACCCTACTCGGACTGGCCGTAGTCTTCGCACGCACCGAGGAGAGTCCGTGTCCTTCCTTCGCGCTCGTTCGTTTCGCCTGTTCTTCGTTCTCGTGCTGGTGTTCCCGGTCGTCTCGGCCGACGCCGCCACCGAATCCGATCTGGTCCCGCGTGTCTGGAACGACGCACCCGTCCGGGTCGAGATCGACGGCCCCGCCGATCTCGAGCGCATCGAGCAACTGCTGCCCGGGCGCAGGCCGCTCGACGTCGATCGTCCGGTGGGCGACACGGTGCGACTGCGGGTCACCGACGCCGAGTTCCAGCGCCTTCGCGCGGCCGGCTTCGCTCCCGTCCTTGTCGAAGACCGCGAGCGAGTGGGGCGCACGGAAGCCGAGCGCGCCTGGTCCGAACGGATGGGTCCCACCAAGCGCGCTCTCTCCTTCCCACTGCAGACCTACCCCTCGTACAGCGAGATCGGAGATTTCTTCGCGGATCTCGAGGCCCAGTACCCCGACCTCGTCCGCGTTTACACCTTCGGCAACTCCGTCGACGGCAGGGAGTTGTGGGGGCTGGTGATCAGCGACCACCCCGACTCGAACGAGGCCGAGCCGGAGGTCCGGCTGGCCTCGGGCATCCACGGTGACGAGACCGTGCAGATGGTGAATCTGCTGAACCTCGCCCACGAGCTGGTCACGAGCTACGGACAGCCGCGCTCGGCGCGGCTCGAAGCCATCGTCGACGGCACCGAGCTACACATCCAGCCCCTGTTCAATCCCGACGGCTACGTGCGTGGGATCCGCTACAACGCCAACTTCGTCGACTTGAACCGGAACTTCCCCGAGCCGGCGGGCACGCATTCCGCGCAGGAGCCCGAGGTCGACGCCTTCGTCCAGTTCGGCCTGTCGAAGCACTTCGTGATCAGCCTGATGGGCCACGGCGGCGCGCTCGTGGTGAACTACCCGTGGGACTACACGTACACCCGGGCCCCCGACGACGCGGCGTTGATCGAATTGAGCCTGGAGTACTCGACCCGCAACCTTCCCATGTACAACGGTGCCTTCTCCCAGGGAATCACCAACGGGGCCGACTGGTACGTGATCACCGGATCGCTGCAGGACTGGAGCTACGACCAGACCGACTGCATCGACCTCACGCTCGAGGTGTCGAACACCAAGTGGCCGAGCAGCAGTACCCTGCTCGACTACTGGGACGACAACCGCGAGAGCCTGCTGGCCTTCGTCGAGAGCGCGCGCGGAGGCATCCACGGCGTGGTGACGAACGAGATCACCGGCGAGCCGGTCGACGCGGTGATCACCGTCGACGGGATCGACAAGCCGGTGTCGACCGACCCGGAGAACGGCGATTTCTACAAGCTGCTCGCCGACGGTACCTACACCGTGCGCGTCGACGCCGCCGGCTACGAGCCGCGCACCTTCTTCAGCGTGTTCAACACGTGGGGTGTGGAGAACCGCCTGGACGTGGCGCTCACGCCAGTGTCGACGGCGACCACACCGGCGGCCCGGGTGGCGGCCAGCATCGACCGGGTGGCGCCGAACCCCTTCAATCCCCGCACGCAGATCGAGTTCAGCCTGGCCGAGCCGGGTCCGGCCTCGCTGGTGGTGCTCGACGCCCGCGGACGCCGGGTGCGGACACTGGTCGACGCCTCGCTCCCTGCCGGTGAGCACGCGGCGACCTGGAACGGCGACGACGACTCGGGGGCGACCGTCGGTGCCGGTGTCTACTACCTGCAGTTGAAGGCTGCGGGCACGACCCGCTCGGCGCGGGTCACCCTGGTGCCCTGATCCCGAGTGCGCGTCCCTGCACGACGAGGCGGGCCCGTCCGGGCCCGCCTCGCTCCGTTCCACTCGGTTCGGCTCGGTGGGAACTAGAACCGCGACTTCACCGAACCCCAGCTGGCGGGCTCGGCGTCGACGGCGGCGTCACAGGTGATCATCAGCTCGAAGTCACCGAAGGCACTGCTGTTGTAGCCGTCGGGCACGATGTAGATGGTCTGATCGGCACCGGTGTCGTTGACCCACGACACGGTCTCGGGGTCGTTGAAGAAGCCCTCGTCCACGCCGGCCAGGCAGCTGTTCTCGTCGTTGCAGTCGGCGACGAGCCACAGGGCCGGATCCCAGTCGGTGGGCGTGAGCATGACGTCGATGCGATCGCCGTCGGCCACGGTGACCTCGTAGAACACGTCCGGGCCGTTGCCGCCGAACTCCAGGCAGCTCTCGTCGAGGTCCTCGATGTCGTTGCTGGCGAGCGTGGTGGTGCCGGTGACGGTCGTGTTGCAGGCGACCGGCTCGGCGTTGTCACAGCTTTCGTTGGCCGGCGGCTGCGGGCACACAGCGGTGCTGCCGGTCAGCGCGTAGTCGCCGGTACCGCTCGCGCTGAAGTGCTTCACGCGGAGGTAGTAGGTCCCGTCGGCCGGGATCTCGAAGTCCGAGATCAGCGAGAACAGCCCGGGGCCGCCGTCGTCGTCGAACGCGAGGAAGGCGAAGGGATCGCCACAGCCGGCCGCGTCGTAGATGTAGAGCTGGGTGTCGGCCGTGCTCAGCTCGCGCGAGTCCGTGGCGAAGGTGACGCAGTCACCGGCCATGGCCTCGAACACGAACCAGTCCTCGTCGCCCGCGACGTCGATGCTCGCCGCCACGTCGTCGGCGAAGAGGTCGGCCGGGTCCGGCTGCGTGCAGTCGTCGTTCGGCTCGGTCTCGAAGACCGTGGCCGCCGTGCCCGCGATCGGGCTGACGTCCAGCGACCGGATGGTCTTGTTGACCTCGATCTTCTCGTCCTCGCTCGAAACGGCCATCGCGGGCGCAGCAACGGCCAGGACGCACGTGCTGATCAGCAGTCGTCTCACAAATGGATTCATGTTTTCTCCGGAGTGTTTCGGACCTGAGAACTCCAGGGGCGAGACCCCGGACCGACTCGATGGGGACGAGGGCATCGGTCCGGACAAGGCGACTGGCCTGCTTCGGTGCTTGGCGAAGGTGTCGGACCAACAGTCGCTGGAGTTCTCCTTGGGCCCGTCCGATGCTAACGATTTCGTGTGGTCATTCCAAGTGCGTTGCTTTACGAAGTTCTTTCACTTTTCGCGGGTGCACCTTCCATGGTTCTCGAACAGGGCTCGGCAGCGAACCTCACGACGGAGCGGGTGCAGCTCGGGGTCGTTCTGACACTGCTCGTTGCCGTCAACGCCTCGGTGGCGGTCGGGCAGATCGCGCTCGGAGTGGCTCTCGCCCTGTTCCTCGTGCGGTGGCTCGTCGTCGGTGTGCGCCCGCCACGCCTCGGTGTGGAGCTCGCAGCGGGTGCTCTCGCGCTGTGGGCGCTGGTCATGATTCCGCTGTCGGAGGAGCCGATGCGGTCGGTCGTCTCGTACCGGCGTTTCTACCTGTTCACGGCCCTGTGGGTGGTCGCCGCAGTCGTCGTGGGCGAGCGCCGCCGGCGATGGGCGGCGGGGGCGTTGCTCGGCGGCGCGGCCGCCGTGGCGATCGTGGGGACCGGCTGGATGTGGATCGAGCACGGAGCGCTGTTCGTCACCCGGGCGGTGTTCGTGTCGAACGCCATGACCAGCGCGGCATTGCTCATGATCGCCGCCGTGGCGGCAGTGGCCTTCGTGGTGGTGCTGCGGGGGCGCGCGCGGTGGTGGTCGGGGTTCGCATTGCTCGTCGTGACCATCGGCCTGTTCCAGACCATGACCCGCAGCGCGATCGTCGGCCTGCTCGTGGGCAGCGCGGTCGTCGCCGTGGTGGCGTCCCCGCGGCGGGGCTGGTGGTGGGTCGTGGCGGGGGCGGTGTTCGTGGTCGTCGTTCTCGTGGCCGGCGAGCACTTCGTTCCCGAGCGTCTGTGGCAACGCATCTCCCCGGAAACGTTGATCGAGGGCCGCAACGCGCAGGCCCGCTTCGACATGTGGCGTGCCGGGCTGGGCATGATCGCCGATCATCCCTGGACCGGCGTCGGGGACGTGTCGCTGGGCGAACTCTCCGAACCCTACTACGATCGCGAGTCCGCCCGCCTGCACGGGCACATGCACAACAACCTTGTCCAGGTGGCGGTGATCTGGGGTCTGCCCGGGCTCGTGTTGTTCCTGGGGCTGTTCGTCGCCCTGCTGCGGGCCCCGTGGTCACGTTGGCAGGCCGCGCAGCGGGCGGGGCTGTCGTGGGCCGCCGGCTGGAGTCTGGGTGCCCTCGGTGCGGTGGTCGCCTTCTTCGTGGCAGGATTCACCGAGTGGTACTTCGGCGATGCCGAACCCCTGCTGATGGTCATGGCGATCGTCGGCCTGGGCACGGCGCCTCTCGACGGGGACGGACGCACGTGAGCGAACACGCCTGCTTGATCGACGGCACGGCCTATCTGTTCCGCGGCTACTACTCGGTGCGTCCGGTGCACGCGAGCGACGGCACGCCGGTGAACGCGATCCTCGGACTGGGCAATGCCCTGGCTCGCCTGCTGCGCGACCGCGAGCCCTCGCACGTGGCCGTCGCCTTCGACGCCGGTCGCATCAACTTCCGGCATCGGATCGATCCCACCTACAAGGCCAACCGCGGGGATCCGCCCGACGACCTGGTTCCGCAGTTCTCGCTGGCCCAGCAGCTGACCGAGGCCATGGGGCTGGCCACGGTCGGGGTTCCCGACTTCGAGGCCGACGACGTGCTGGCCACCCTGACCACGATCAGTCGGCAGGCCGCGCTCGACGTGTTGCTTGTGTCCGGCGACAAGGACCTCGGCCAGCTCCTCGAGCCCGGCGTGCGTCTGTTCGATCTGGCGCGGGCCACCGAGTTCGGGGCCGAGGACCTGCCCGCGCGCATGGGGGTGCGGGCCGAGCAGATGGTCGACCTGCTCGCCCTGATGGGCGACAGCAGCGACAACATCCCCGGCGTGCGCGGCGTGGGCCCGAAGGCCGCGGTGGCGCTGCTCGAGCACTTCGATTCCCTCGAGGAGATCTACGCCGCGCTCGATCGTGTCGAGACCCTGCCCGTGCGCGGGGCGCGGAGCCTGCGGCGCAAGCTCGAGGAATTCCGTGTCGACGCCGAACGGAGCCGCGAACTGGCGACGGTGCGTCGTGACGTGCCGCTCGGACTCGAGGCCGACGACCTCCGTTGGGAGGGCGCCGACCCCGATGCCCTGGTCGGGTTCACCGCGCGGTGGAGCCTGGGTGGGCTCGCCGACCGCGTGCGGTGGCGGGAGGAGTAGGGGCGGGCGGTCGTGCCGCCCGCTCGTGGCCGGGGCTTCGTGCCGCCCGCTCGCCAGGCCGCGCCGCGCGTCAGTCCAGCACGCGCGCGCCGATCTGACCGCCGCGGAAGCGGAATTCGTGCACGCCCTCGGTGTTCGTGTCCGTGCGACGCGCCTTCACCCGGAACACGTACTCGCCCGGTGGCAGCGGCACAGTGGCGCCGCGCGTCTGCACCGACGTGAACTCCTGCGTGACCTGCTCGAACAGTACGTCGACGTTCGAGGCGTCGACGTTCTTGAAGTAGCGACCGCGCCCCTGCCGCGCGAGGGCGTCGAGCTCGGAGTCGTTGACGTCGGAGCCCAGCCCCATGACGTGCAGCTGGATCTCGGGGTGCTGTTCGAGCAACGCGTCGACGTCGGCCTTGCCCACCGGCGCCGCGCCCGTCCATTCGTAGGAGCGTTGCGTGCCGATCGATCCCGTACCACCGAGATCGGAGTTGTCGAACCAACTGTAGTTGTCCGCGCCGTCGGAAAACACCACGACCAGGTGCTGGTCGCGCGAGGTGGCACCGGTGGCCGCGGCGTGGGCGGCGCTGCTCTCGATCGCGGATTTCGCCGCCGCGTAGAGCTTGGTGAAGCCGCCGGGCTCCGGCGCGGGAATGCGCTCGATGTCCGTTTCGAGCCACTCGGCGTCGGCCGTGGTCTCGAGCGGCCGGTAGATGCGGTCGGCGAACCACACCAGGTCCCAGTCGAAACTGCCCGGTCGCTCCACGTACAGCGACTTGCCCTCGGCCGTCGTGCGCCGCGCCGACGCCAGCATCGGTGTGAACGCCGACGGCGAGTGCTGGAGCATGGAGTAGCTCGCGTCGAGCACCAGGGTCAGGTGCAGACTCGACGCCAGGGCCTCGGAGTCCTCGTCGAGCAGCCCCTCGACGTCGATCGGCCTGTCGTCGATCTGGAGCTCGACCTCCAGGTCGTCGGCGTGGAGCGGCTCGCGGTTTCCGTCCCGCGCCACGAACTGCACGACCAGCGTGGTCGTCCCGACCGTCGGGTCGAACTGGATCTGTGGATCGCCGAACTCCTCGATCACGACCTGCGCGGCGGGATCGACCGGAGCGGTCGGCGATCCGTCCTCGTCCTTGCCGCAACCGGAGAAGACCAGAGCGGCGGCGACCAGCACCAGGCCGCCACCCACGCGCGCACGACGGCACGCGGACGCGAAACACTGCACGATACGCATCCTCACTGCGGGGTGGTCTGGCGGGTCGTCAGGGGTCGAACGCCGCGGCAGGAAGTCTGCACGCGGTGGGTGTGGTCCGGGCCGTGGCTCTCACCTCGGAAGCGCCATGGCCTGGGTGGGGCCCGGGGAACGGTCCCACCACTCTCGAGGGCGGGGGTATCACAGGCCGGCCCGCGCGGCAAGCGCCGGTGTGAGAGCTGAGAGCGTGGCGTGCTCGAGCGGGCGCGCCGAGGCTATCGGAGGCTCGTGGCGGTGGTCAGCTCGTGGACTTCGTTCGGCCGTGTCGGTGCGCTTCCCCGCGCTCAACCGCGATCCCCCTGCGACTTCCGCCGCGGAAGCGGCCCGAAGACGTGCTCGGCCGCACGCCGGTTG
>CAZQHE010000084.1:0-18246 GCA_964593155.1 uncultured bacterium | reverse complement strand
CAGCCGGTCGAGGTGCCGCCGCAGCAGGGGGTCGACGTCCCAGGCCGCGCCCCCAGGGGGGCCGGGCGCCAGCGCGGACGGAGGCAGCTCCTCGGACGCCCAGCTCGCCGGCCAGCCTTCGGCCGTGAGCCGCGCGGCCAGCTCCCGGGCGCGCCCCGGACGTGCGACCACCACCAACGGCTCGCCGCGGGGCGGCATGAGGAAGACGGGCACCGACTCCGACCACGGGATCCACGCACTTCCGGGCAGGTGGTCGTCTGGTGGGGTGTCGGTGCGGCGCAGGTCGAGGATCCGGCAGCCGTGGCGTCGTTCGCGATGCGCGGCCACCAGCTCCAGCAGCCGCTCCGTGCCGACGGGCTGCGGCGACGCGGGAATCCGGTTCACGACGGGTCCTCCCGCGAGGCGGTGCGATGCCGCTGCCCGGAGCGGCGCCGAGACGGGGCTCGTGCTACCCTGCCGCCCGACGTCGAAGCCGCCGCCCGAGGAAGCCGAGCATGGCCACCACCAAGATCAAGTGTCCGGTCGAGGGCGTCATCGACCTCGACCGTCTGCCCGGAGTGCCGGCGGCCGCGGTCACGCGCTTGATCGACGCGCCCGAGCTGCAGCGTCTCCGGCGCATCCGTCAGCTCGGGTTCAGCGCGCTGGTCTATCCCGGGGCCACGCACACCCGCTTCTCCCATTCCCTCGGCGCCTTCCAGGGAGCGCAGCGCACGCTGACGCAGCTGCGCTCGCAGGGCCACGACGTCCCCGACGGCTGGACCGTGGCCACCGCCCTGGCGTGTCTGCTGCACGACCTCGGCCACGGGCCCTTCAGCCACACCTTCGAGCGTGTGACCGGCACCCGGCACGAGGAGCGCACGCTCGAGATCGTCCGCGGCGGTCCGGAGATGCCCGTCGCCCTCGAGGCGATCGCGCCGGGAACGGTGGACCGGGTCGCGCAGCTGTTGACCGGCGACGTCGAGATCGACCGCCTGCGCTGGCTCGCCGACCTGGTGAGCAGTGCCCTCGACTGCGATCGCATGGACTACCTCCGGCGCGACGCCCTGTCGACCGGCGCGCAGTACGGGGCCTTCGACCGCGACTGGTTGATCCGCGAGATCGCGCCCACCGACGACGGTGCGGCGATCGTGGTCATCGAGAAGGGCCGCACCGCGGTCGAACAGTACCTGATCGGCCGCTACCACATGTTCCAGAACGTGTACCTGCACAAGGCCTCGCGGGGGTTCGAGGGCGCCTTCCGCGCCCTGTGTTCGCGGGTCCGTCAGCTCGGTCCCGGCGCATTGCCGCCCGGGACCCGCGGCCTCGACGTCCTGTTCGACACCTCGGGCGATCTGGATCGGTTCCTGTCGCTGACCGACGAGCACTTCCATCTGGACTTCGAGCTGCTCGTCGACCACGACGACCCCACGCTGCGCGCCCTGGCGCGCAGCCTCCACCTGCGCCGGGCCCTGCGGAGCCGGTCGCTGCAGGCCCTGGGCGACGACGACGAGGCCTTCGACCGTCTGCACCACGAGCAGCGGGAGCGCGCGGCCGAGGCCGGTTTCGATCCCGAGGTCTCGGTGTGGGTCGACGAGGCCCAGGACGTGCCCTACCGGCCCTACACGCCCGAGACCAGCCGCCGCGGACTTCGCGTGCAGCGCGAGGACGGAGTACTGGTCGACGTCACCGAGCTCAGCCCCAGCCTGAAGGCCCTGGCGCAGAGGATCGTGGTGCGGCGGCTCTACTGGCTCGACCCCGAGCGGGTGGGCTGAGCCCTCAGTCGAGCACGCGTCGCATCCACGCCCCGAGGGCGTCGATCTCCTCGGCGCAGACCTGGTGCTGCATCGGATAGTCGTGGAACGACACTTCGTGGCCCCAGGCACGGAGACGGTCGCGGGCCGCCGTTCCGCGGTCGTGGCCGACCATGGGATCGTGCGACCCGTGGGCCTGGAAGATCGGGGTGTCGGCATTGGCCTCGGAGCGCTCGTCTTCGAGCGTGTCGGCGAGCACGAGGTAGGTCGACAGGGCGACGATCCCGGCCAGTGGCCGCGACTCGCGCAGGCCCTGGAACAGGGCGACGGCGCCTCCCTGGGAGAAGCCGGCGAGAACGATGCGACCGGACGGCACGCCACGATCGATCTGGTCGCCGATCAGCGCTTCGACCCGGGCCGCGCTGCGACGGATCCCTTCCTCGTCGTGACGGCGGTCGAGGTCGGGTCCGGCGATGTCGTACCACGCGGGCATGACCATGCCGGCGTTCAGCGTGACCGGGATCGAGGGCGCGTGCGGGAACACGAAGCGCACGCCGGCGTCGCCCAGACCGAGGTGCGGGACGATCGGCTCGAAGTCGTGGCCGTCGGCGCCGAGGCCGTGCAGCCAGATCACGGCCGACCGGGTCGAGCCTTCGGGTTCGATCACCACCGAGGGCAGCAGGGAGGAGTCCACGATCTCCGTCCTTTCGACGGGGTCAGTCGGGGTGTCCCGGCCCGCCGGTCGGATGGTCGACCGCGTGGGCCTCGAGGTCGTCGAGCGAGCACCACTCGAGGGTGGCCATGTGGGTGGCCTCGAGCACCACGTTCGGCGCCACGCCCGCCTCCAACGCTTCCTGCCAGCGGGGCGCACACAGACACCAGCGGTCGCCGGGCTCCAGTCCCGGGAAACCGTACATGGGGTGCGGCGTCACGAGGTCGTTGCCGCGGTCGCGCGAGAAGTCGAGGAACTCGCGGGTGACCACCGCGCACACCGTGTGCACGCCGACGTCGCCGGGGCCGGTGTTGCAGCAGCCGTCACGGAAGAAGCCGGTCTTGGGTTCGTCGCCGCAGGTCTGCAGCTCGGTTCCGAGAACGTTCCTGGCCATGGGTCGCATCCGGGGGGAAGGCTCTCCCCCATGGGAACACCGAAGCGGGGGGAACGGCAAGGGACCGGCGTTCAACCCAGCGCATCGTAGGCCTCGCGGACGACGTCGGTGCCGTACTCGCGTTCGAGCCGGCGCACGGTGAAGTGGCCCGTGGCCATCTTCTGGAAGTGCTCGGTGAAGAGCAGGTTCACGGTCGCTCCGCCCAGCGCCCCGACCACGGGAACCAGCTGGGCGGCGGCCTTCTCCGACACGACCACGCCGAAGCGTGCCGCGATGCTGCCCAGAAGCCGCACCAGCGCGGGGGCCTCGGCCTCGGTCAGGCCACGGGCGGAGATCACGCGCGCGGCCTCGGCCACCTGCCTGGCCAGCACCGCACGCACCGCGAAGTAGCCCGTCTCGGCACTGTCGTCGCCCTCCGCGCGTCCCCCGAGGGCGAAGACGGTCACGCAGGCCAGGCGCGCCTCCACCTCGTCGAGGTCCTCGCCCTGGCTGCGGGCGATGTCGGCGATGCTGCGCAGCATGATGGTGGTGGTGATCGGCAGCTCGAACGCCAGGGCCGACCAGCCCATGGCGCCGCCGGCCGCGCCGGAAAGGCCGGTGGCCGCGCGGTGGAAGAGGTTGGCCGGGCCACGGGCGGGATCGCGATCGATGCCTCGGATGGCCACGTCGAGGGCGGCGCGCAGGGCCCGGCGCGTCGCGTCCTGGACCCGGCCGGCGACGGCCGGGGGGAGCCGCTCGAGCCCTCCCTCGATCGGCGAACCGACCACGCTCACGAGCCGCGCGGCGAAGCTGGGATGTTCGAGCAGTTCGCGGGCGCGCTCGAGCGCTCGCTGGTCACGCCTCGACAGCGTCACGAATCGTCGGTCTCCGTCGTGGTGCGGCGGCGGATCCCCCCACGGCGGCCGTAGCGCCGACGCCCCGCGGACTCGCCGGTCGACTGCGATCCCACCGGCGCCGGGCGCGTGGGCTCCTTGCCCGGGATCACCATGCGCGGCAGGGGCTCGCCGCGGAACTTCTCGATGTCGGCCAGCTTGATCCAGTCGGCCGGAGTGACCAGCGACACGGCCACGCCCTTCGCGCCGGCCCGGCCGGTGCGCCCGATGCGGTGCACGTACTCCCGCGGCGTGCGCGGCATGTCGTAGTTGATCACGTGGGTCACGTCGTCGATGTCGAGACCGCGCGCGGCGACGTCGGTCGCGACCACGATCCGAACGCGGCCGTCGCGAAGCCGCTCGACGACCTTGGAGCGCTTGGCCTGCGGGAGGTCTCCGTGCAGGGCGACGACGTCGTAGCCGCTCGAACGCAGCAGACGCGCCTCGTCGTCGGCCTTGCTCTTGGTGGCGACGAAGATCAGCGCGCGTGTCATCTCGGGGTCGCGGCACAGGTGAAGGGCCAGGTCCTGCTTGTGGCCGTCGTTGTCCGCGCGCAGCACGTACTCCTCGATGTCGGTGTGGCGCGTGTCGGACTGGTCGACCTCCACCCGCACCGGCTCGTGCACCAGGCGGTTGGCCACCGAGTCGACGGCACCGTCGAGCGTGGCCGAGAAGAACAGGGTCTGCCGTTCCGCCGGACAGGCCCGGGCCAGCGCCATGACGTCGTCGATGAATCCCATGTCGAGCATGCGATCGGCCTCGTCGAGGACCAGGGTCTCGACGCCGTCCAGGCGGAGCTTGCCGCTGCGCATGTGGTCGAGCAGACGTCCCGGCGTTCCCACCAGCAGGTCGAGGCCCTTCTCGAGCTCACGGATCTGTGGCGGGTAGGCCTCGCCGCCGACGATGCAGGCCGAACGGAGCCGGGTGTAGCGGCCGAGCTCGACCATCTGCTGACCGACCTGCATGGCCAGTTCACGGGTCGGGCACAGGACCAGCACGCGAGGGCCGCGCCCCTGACGCTCCTCGGCGTGCAGCAGCCGGTGCATGGTCGGAAGCACGAAGGCTCCGGTCTTGCCGGAGCCCGTACGCGCGCAGGCGAGGACGTCCCGCCCCTCCAGGGCGTGCGGGATCGCCTGGTCCTGGATCGGGGTGGCCTCCAGCCACTCCACGTGGTCGACCGCGCGCAGCAGACGGCGATCGAGGCGGAAGGAATCGAAGAGCATGGAGTTACGTCTCGGAGCCAGGGGCGCAGTCGGGACCCCCGGCGAGTCCGGCGGTCCTCCCGTCAGGCTACGACAGGCCCGGCCTCCGGCGCCAGCAAGTCCTCGCGTTCGCGCTCCATGGCCTCGAGCACCGGACGGGCGAAGGCCATGTCCTCGTCCTCGATGTGACGCAGCACCCATTCCCGGACGAACGCGAGCAGACGGCGGGCGACCCGGTCGGGATCGCAACGGTAGTCGAGGACGATCCGGCGCAGCTCGTCCATGAGCTCCTCGTGGCGGCGGCGATGGTCCTCGAGACCTTCGTAGCCGTAGCGCTCGAGCAGCTTCTCCTCGGCGTCGAAGTGCTGGCGACCGTACTGGTAGAGGCGGGCGAGGGCCTCGAGCACGAAGTAGGTGGTGTGCTCCTCGCGCAGGTTCTCCTCGATCTCGTTGTGCAGATCGATCATCGCCGTGTGTTGTTCGTCGACGGCGGCGATTCCGGTCCGGAGTTCATCGGGAAGGGTGAACTGCATGGCGGCGCTCCTCGGTCTGCGGGTCGGAGCCCCGGGCGGACGCGGGCCAGGGGGGTCATGGTCGCAGGCGTTCGCGTACGAGCGCGAGGTCGCGCGCGTCGGTCTCCTGCGTGTGGTCGACGACGAACTCACGGATCAGTTGGACGAGGGAGGCGGGCACGGTGCCGCCGTCCCGTTTGTAGCCGACGATCGCCGTGCGCAGGCGTTCGAGCAGACGCTGGTGGTCCCGGCGGTGCGGTTCCAGGCGCTCGGGGTCGTACTCGGCGAGCAGCGACTCCTCGGTCCGGAAGTGGATCCGCGCGTACTGGTGGAAGTCGGCCAGCCGCTCCACGACGATCGCCTCCGGGGCTCCGGTGGTTCGTGCCTGTTCGATGTCGCGGCACATCCGGTGCAGCACCTCGTGCTGTTCGTCGATGACGTCGATCCCGACGGAGACGATCTGATCGGTGGGTTGTGTCGTCATGCGATGGACTTCCGGGCATTCGGGGGCTCTCCAGGGGATTCGACCACCCCGGCGCACGACTTGAGCACGAAATCGGGGCCCCCGCGTCCGCGGGAGCCCCGTGCTCGGGCCGTCACGCGACGGGGCCGGCTCAGGTGTTCTCCTTGATCTCGGCCACCATCGCCGTCAGGACCTTCTTGGCGTCGCCGAAGACCATGACGGTGTTGTCGTCGTCGAAGAGCGTGTTCGGGATCCCCGCGAAGCCGGGGCTGAGCGACCGCTTGACCACGACCACCGTGCGCGACTCGTGCACGTTCAGGATCGGCATCCCGTAGATCGGGCTGTCCTTCTCGTGGATCGCAGCGGGGTTGATCACGTCGTTCGCCCCGAGCACGATCGTCACGTCGGTCTGCTTGAACTCGGGGTTGATGTCGTCCATCTCGACGAGCTGCTCGTAGGGAACGTCGGCCTCGGCCAGAAGCACGTTCATGTGTCCCGGCATGCGTCCGGCCACCGGGTGGATCGCGTAGAGCACCTCGGTGCCGCGGGCCTCGAGCAGTTGCGCCAGTTCGCGGGTGGTGTGCTGCGCCTGGGCCACGGCCAGACCGTAGCCCGGAACGAACACCACGCGCTGGGCGTCCTCGAGCAGCATGGCGACCTCTTCGGCGCTGCTCTCCTTGATGTTCGTGTAGCCGCCCCGGTCGCCGCTGGTGCCGCCGAAGTCCTTGAACAGGACACTGCCCAGCGAGCGGTTCATGGCCTTGCTCATGATCTGCGTGAGGATCAGGCCGCTGGCACCCACCAGCGAGCCGGCGACGATCAGCAGCGGATTCTGCACCGCGAAGCCCGCCATCGAGGCCGCCACGCCCGACAGCGAGTTCAACAGCGAGATCACCACCGGCATGTCGGCCCCGCCGATCGGAAGCGTCGCCGTGACGCCGACGACCAACGAAACGCCCAGGATCACCAGCATCAGGAGCATGACGGTGGCGGGCGGGAAGTGCGTGAAGCACAAAACGAGCCCGAGGAGCACCGGACCCACCAGCATGATCGCGTTGATCGCGTTGCGCCCGGGGAACGAGAAGACGTTGCCCTTGATCGTCCCGTTCAGTTTGAGGAAAGCGATCAACGATCCGCTGAAGGTGATGGCGCCGATCACCAGGCCCAGGATCGCGCTCACGCCCGACGACGCGGTGCTGATCGGCTCGCCCTCGGCGAAGAACCGATAGGTGCCACCCTCGTGCGCCAGGTACATCGAGAAGAACAGCGACAACGAAACGAGCGCCGAGGCCCCACCCCCGAAACCGTTGAACAGGGCGACCATCTCGGGCATCTGGGTCATCTCGACGCGCTGGGCGGCGACGAGCCCGACCGCCGCGCCGATCAGGATGCCCGCGATGATGAAGGGCCAGGCCGCCTGGCCGCTGATGATCACCATGGTCACGACGATGGCGATCAGCATGCCCGTGGCCGACAGCGTGTTCCCGCTCTTGGCCGTGCGGACCTTCGACAGGCGTCGAATGCCCTGGATGAAGAGGATCGCCGCGATCAGATAGGCCAGAGGGAAGAGGAGGTCCATGCGTCTACTTCCTCCCGCCGAACATCGCGAGCATGCGGCGGGTTACGACGAATCCTCCCACGACGTTGATCATGGCGAAGGCGATGGCCGCGGCGCCGAGCAGGTTCGCCAGGAAGGCGAACTCGGTCTGCGCGCAGTACAGCGCGCCGACGATGGTGATCCCGCTGATCGCGTTGGCTCCGCTCATGAGAGGAGTGTGGAGCGTGGGCGGAACCTTCGTGATCAGCTCGTAGCCGAGGAAGATCGCCAGCGCGAAGACGAACAGACCCACCGACAGGGGGCGGAAGGCGTCCATTGCCTGCTGGATGGTCACCGAGTCCACTCTCAGACCTCCTTGGGGTCGGGCAGCGGGTCGAGCCCGTGGGCCTGGCGCACGCGGGGGTGCACGATCTCGCCGCCGTGGGTGACGGTGGCCCCGACGGTGACCTCGTCGTCGAAATCGAAGACCGGGTGGCCCTCCTGCATCATGTCGCCGAGCAGGTTGAGGACGTTGCGGGCGTACATCTCGGTCGCGTTCTCCGGGATCGTGGCGGGAACGTTGCGCGTACCGACGATCGTGACGTCGTGAACGGTCACCACCTCGCCCGGCTGGCTCAGGGTGCAGTTGCCGCCGGTTTCCACGGCCAGGTCGACGATCACCGAACCCGGCTTCATGGCTTCGACCATCTCGTCGGTCACCAGCTTCGGTGCGGGCTTGCCGGGAATCGCCGCGGTCGTGATCACCACGTCGGCGGCGAGGATGCGCTCGCGCACCAGCGCGCGTTGGCGCTCCAGGAACTCCTCGGACTGCTCGCGGGCGTAGCCGCCCTCGTCCTCGGCCGCCTCGTCGGTGGGCACCTCGATGAACTTCCCGCCCAGGCTCTCCACCTGTTCCTTCACGGCGGGCCGGACGTCGCTGACCTCGACCACGGCGCCGAGACGCTTGGCGGTGGCAATGGCTTGCAGGCCCGCGACCCCGGCCCCCATGACGACCACCCGCGCGGGCTGGAGCGTGCCGGCCGCGGTCATGAGCATGGGGAAGATCTTCGGCAGGTGGTGGGCGGCCATGATCACGGCCTTGTAGCCGGCCAGGTTCGCCTGCGAGCTGAGCGCGTCCATCTTCTGGGCGCGGGTGATCCGCGGGACCAGCTCCATGGCCACGGCGGAGACCTGGCGATCGCGCAGGGCTTCGACGGTGTCGCGGTCGGTGAGCGCCTGGACGAAACCGACGTACACCGCGCCCTCCTTCATGGCCGCGATCTCGTCGCGCGTGGGTGGGTGCAGCTTGAGCACGATGTCGGCATGTCCGTAGCCGCGGGCGGCCTCGGACACGACCGTCGCGCCGGCCTTCTCGAACAGGGCGTCGGCGATGTTCGATCGCGCGCCGGCTCCGGACTGCACCGTGACGTCGAGTCCGAGCTTGACCAGGCGGGCAACGGTGTCGGGCGTGGCGGCGACACGGGTCTCGCCGTCGAGGGTCTCGGTCGGCACGAATGCCGTGGGCATGGAGGGTCTCCCTCGCGGTATCCGAGAAGCATGAAGAACACGAGCGGACCAGGGTCCGACCATACAGGACGCTAGGTCGCACTGGCGTACGGGTCCAGAAGATCCCTCGTGACCCCGGAGGGCACGCGGGTGCGATTCTGTGATCGGGTGCGTTCGTCCGGGGGCCGCTCTGGGGGTGCGCGGCCGGGACGAGACGCCCCTGGAATCGTTCGAAGCATCCAGGGATCCCCCAGGCGCAGATGGGGTTCCGACCCAAGGCCATCCGGTGTACACCCCCGTGGGACGAGGGCCCGGAGCCCCGTTCTTTCCCCAGACTGTTGAAAACGCACCAGATATGGGGACAACCGGCAAGTAGCGGGGGCGGGCGCGCGTCGAAACGCCGGCTTGTCCACCTTGTGTCGAACTTCGATTCCGTGACCCGTAAAACGTGCGAGATCCGGGAAACCGTTCATCGCCAGAGTGCGTCAGCGGGGGCCGTTTCCGGTTCGCGCCGGCCGTCCCGAAGCGCGGCGACGTCGGCGGAACCGGGCGGAATGCACGACTCTCGCCGGCCCGTATCGGTGCACGCACGGAGGGAATCCGATCGCGTCCGTCCCGCGCACGGGACCGGGACGGGCCGGCTTGACACCCCCCGGAAACGGCACTTAGCTTTGGCGGCCGCGTGCTGGCGTAGCTCAGTTGGTTAGAGCACCAGATTGTGGATCTGGGGGTCGGTGGTTCGAGTCCACCCGCCAGTACCATCCCATCTCCGAGATCCAGCCGGGACGGTGGCCCCGCACCGCCGCGAGCCCGGCGCCCGACGGCCCTCGCGGGCCGTTCTTCGTATGTGCGAGATGCCAGGAGCAGGGTTCATGGCGAAGTCGGGCTCGAAGCGGATCAAGCCGCAACTGGTGAAGGGCATGCGCGACCAACTGGGGGGCGTTCTGCTCCGCCGTCGGCGCATGCTCGACACCATCCGGACCGTCTACGAGCGCTTCGGTTACCGCCCGCTCGAGACCCCGGTGGTCGAGTTCGCGGCCACGCTCACCGGCAGCAAGGCCGGCGAGACGAGCCAGCGCATCTTCACCTGGCACCACGAGGAGGACGGGGTCGACCTCGGCCTGCGCTTCGACCTGACGGTGCCGCTCGCCCGCTTCGTGGCCGCCAACCCGCACATGCGGCGGCCTTTCAAGCGCTACCAGACGGGTTCGGTGTTCCGGGTCGACAAGCCCGGTGCCGGACGCTTCCGCGAGTTCACGCAGTTCGACATCGACGTCGTCGGCACGCCGTCGATGCTGGCCGACGCCGAGATCCTGGTGGCCATGGGCCAGGTGCTCGAGGAACTCGGCCTGCCCGCGTACACGGTCCGGTGGAACCACCGCGGCGTGCTCAACGCCGCGCTGCGGCGGGCGGGAATCGACGATGCGCAGTCGACGCCGGTCATCCGCGTCCTCGACAAGGAGGACAAGATCGGCGTCGAGGGAGTCCGTCTCGAGCTCGGCCCGGGACGTGTCGACGAGGAGAGCGGTGCGAGGATCGAAGGCCTGGGTCTTCCCGACGAGCAGATCGACGGCCTGATGGCCTTCCTCGACGTGCCCGCGGCCGACGACGACGCGCTGATCGATCGGATCCGCGACCTGCTCGACGGTGTGAAGGGCGCCGACGACGCGCTGCGCGAGGTCGACGACCTGCGCCGTTTCGTGGCGGCCCTGGGCGCGCCCACCGACCGCGTGCGCTTCGCCCCGCGTCTGGCGCGCGGCATGGACTACTACACCGGCCCGATCTTCGAGGCGACGCTCGACGACCTGCCCCAGTACGGCAGCATCATGGGCGGCGGCCGCTACAACGAGCTGGTCAGCCGCTTCAGCGGTGAGCAGCTGCCGGCCGTGGGCGCCTCGATCGGTGTCGACCGCCTGCTCGCCGCGCTCGAAGACGCCGGCGTGGAGTCGGGACGCGACAGCGTGACCGACGTCCTCGTCACGACCATGGACAAGAAGCTCCTCCCCGACTACCTGGAGCTCGTGCGCGAACTCCGCGACGCCGGCCTGAACGCCGAGGTGTTCCTCAAGCCCAAGGCCCGGTTGGGCGACCAGCTCCGCTACGCCAGTGACTGGAAGATCCCCTTCGCGGTGATCCTGGGCGAGGACGAACTCGCCGCCGGGCAGGTCACGGTGAAGGACCTCGAGGCCGGCAGGGCGGCCAGCGAGGAGGTCGCCGACCGCGAAGCGTGGGTGAGCGAGAGGCCGGGACAGTTCCAGATCGAGCGGACCGCGCTCGTGGCGAGGATCCGGGAACTCCTCGGATAGCGACGACGATCGCGCACCGAAGGAAGGCGGTGGAGGGATCTCCACCGTCTTCCCGATCCGGGGACCCGCGACCGGATCAGCCGCGCTTCTCCATGGGCACGTACTCGCGCTCGTTCGCGCCGGTGTAGATCTGGCGCGGGCGGCCGATGCGCTTGGCCGGGTCCTCGTGCATCTCCAGCCACTGGGAGATCCAGCCCGGCATGCGGCCCAGCGCGAACATGACGGTGAACATGTTCACCGGGATGCCGATCGCCTGGTAGATGATGCCGCTGTAGAAGTCCACGTTCGGGTACAGCTTGCGCTTCACGAAGTACTCGTCCTCGAGCGCGACCTCTTCGAGCTGCATGGCGATGTCGAGCAGCGGGGTGCTCTTGCCGATTGCGTCGAGCACGTCGCGGGTCATCTGCTTGAGCACCGACGCCCGCGGGTCGTAGTTCTTGTACACGCGGTGACCGAAGCCCATGAGGCGCGTGCTCGGGTCCTCCTTCACGCGGTCGAGGTACTGCTTCCCGGTGAGGCCCTCGGCGTGGATGCTCTCGAGCATCTCGATCACGGCCTGGTTGGCTCCACCGTGCAGCGGACCCCAGAGCGCGCCGATGGCGGCCGAGGCGCTCGCGTAGAGGTTGCTGTGCGAACTGCCGACCAGGCGCATGGTCGAGGTCGAGCAGTTCTGCTCGTGGTCGGCGTGCAGGATCAACAGCGTGTCGACGGCGCGGACCACGGCCGGGTGGGGTGTGTACTCCTCGGCCGGATTCGCGAACATCATGTGCAGCAGGTTCTCGGCGTAGCTCAGGTCGTTGCGCGGGTACACGAAGGGATGACCCGTGTTGTACTTGTACGCCCACCCGCAGATCGTCGGGAGCTTGGCGATGAGCCGACGCACCTGCAGTGCGCGGTGCTCTTCGTTCAGCGGGTCGATCTCCTCCTGGTAGATCGTCGCGAGCGCGCCGACGAGCGACGAGACCATGGCCATGGGGTGGGCGTTCAGCGGGAACGCCTGGTACATGTGGCGCATGTCCTCGTGCAGGAGCGTGTGGTAGGTGATCTCGTGCTCGAACTCCTCGAGCTGTGAGGCGGTGGGCAGCTCGCCGTTCAACACCAGGTAGCTGGTCTCGAGGAAGGTGCTCTCACGGGCCAGCTGGTCGATCGGGTAGCCGCGGTAGCGCAGGATTCCCTTCTCACCGTCGATGAAGGTCACCGAACTCTGGCAGCAGCCGGTGTTCGCGTAGCCCGGATCCATGGTGATGTAGCCGGTCGTCGCGCGCAGCTTCGAGACGTCGATCGCGCGCTCCCCCTCGGTTCCCTCGATGATGGGAAACTCGTATTCCTTGCCGTCGACGATCAATTTCGCGGTTTCGGACATGTGGGGCTCTCCCGGCTCTGAGGCTTGGCCGACGGGCGGTTCGTGTCGGACAGCTCGTGGTGGAGGGTTCCGCGGGGCGGATCCGGCCCCGCACGCACCGGGCAAGTCTAATCACGATCGCGGGGCCGTGCACCGTCGGGACCAGACCGGGTCTCAAGTCCGGCCCGGATGTTGCCGAACGCCTCCCGTGACGAGCGCCCAACTCCGGGAGGCCCCATGTCCACGCACGTCGCACCACCGGTGAACGAGGGCCCCGCCCTCGACCCCGAGATCTTCGCCGGCCTGCTCGAGCTCGTCGACGAGGACGACGACTCCTTCGTCGTCGATCTGTTCGAGTCGTACGTCACCAGCTACACCGAGTGCACCGAGGGCATCGCGCAGGCCCTCGCCACCTCCGATCCCGACGCCATGCGCCGCCACGCGCACACGCTGAAGGGCGCGTCGGCCAACGTGGGGGCCTCGCACCTGGCCTCGCTGGCCGAATACCTGCAACGGCTGGGCGAATCCGGCCGGGTCGAGCCCGCCGAGGAGTGGGTCGAGGCGATCGCCGACGAGTACGTCCGGGTGATCGCCGAGGTCGGGAGCCGGGTGTCCGGCTTCCGGGCCTGATCCCCGGCGGCGCGCTCGGCTTGCGCTGCCGCTCCGGACGGTCTACTTTCGGGGGCTGTTGCTCACACGCGCGGGTCCATCCGGCGCCCGTCGAACGCCCCACTCCGCCCCCGAGGACCGTTCACCCATGTCGACCGTTTCCTTCAAGGGAGCCCGTCTGGCGCGGCCCCTGCTGCTTTCCCTGGATCTCGACGAGACCTTCGCCGCCTCGCCGGCCGAGGCCCGCGCCGACCTGTTCGCGCTGTTCGAGGCCCACGCCGACGAGGTCCAGCTGGTCTACACCAGCCACGAGCCGGCCGAGAAGCTGATCGAGATCGCTGCGAGCGCCGAGCTCCCCGTTCCCGCCATGTTCATGGCCGACACCGGAACCACCGTGCTCAAGGGCGACGCCTCGGGGACCGTCGAGCCGCTGCAGCGCAACATCATCCAGCTGTGGCCGGGCAAGGAATCGGTCCAGAAGGCGCTGGGCGATGCGTCCGGGGTCTCGCTGATCGACGACGGTGCGCTCTGCCGGCAGAGCGTGAAGGCCGAGAGCGAGGAGGCCATGCAGGCGCTGCAGGAGAAGGTCGCCGAACTCGGCTGCCACTACGCCGAGCGCGGCGAGAACGAGTACTACGTCCTGCCCTACGGCGTGGACAAGGGAACCACCCTCGGTCGGTACCTCGTCGAGGCCAACGTGAACCCCAACGACGTGCTGGCCATCGGCGAGGCCGAGGGCGACGACTGCCTCTTCGGCCGCGGCTGGCGCGGAGCGGCCTTCGGTCACGCGGTCGCGTCGGTGAAGGACATCGGCAACCGCTTCCACAACGTCGTCGTGCTCGACGAGAGCGGCGCGCCCGCCGTACTCGAGGCCCTGCGCCAGCACAACTGGCTGGAGCTGGCGCAGAACGACTGAGCGCTCCGACCACGCCGTGAGCAACCGTGCGAGCCGTGCCCTTCCGGGTGCGGCTCGTCGCGTTCCCGGTGGGAACCGGCGGCCCGGATGCCCCGTTGAACCCGACGTCGGCGGCCCACGTTGGCCGCGACACGGAAGACGCCAGGACATCCGGAGGACATCCATGAAGACCAGAACGATGATGCGGTCGACGGGCGTCGCGACCCTCGCCGTGGTCGCGGTCGCGGCCCTGGGCACCGTGCTGGCCCCGGCCACCGACGCCCCCGCGAGCACCACCGAACGGGCCGATTTCGGCGTGGCCGACGTGGTGGAGCAGGTCGCGCCCTCGGTGGTGAACATCGCCACCGAGCGCACTGCGAGCCGGGTCGGGCCGCTGCCCGGCCTGGAGGAGCGTTTCGAGCGCTTCTTCTTCGGCCGCCCCGGTCAGCCGCGCCGCGAACGGCCCGTGCAGAGCCAGGGTTCGGGGGTGATCTACAGCGCCGACGGCCTCGTGCTCACCAACCACCACGTGGTGCGCGACGCCGACACGATCCGCGTGGGGTTGTACGACGGCCGCGAGGTCGACGCCGAACTCGTGGGCAGCGACGAGAGCAGCGACCTGGCCCTGCTGCGCATCGAGGCCGACGACCTGCAGCCGGTCCGCTGGGCCGACAGCCGCGACGTGCGCGTCGGTGACCCCGTGCTGGCCATGGGCAACCCCTTTGGCCTGGGCGAGACCGTCACCCGCGGCATCGTCAGCGCCAAGGGTCGCAGCCTGGGGATGATGGACTACGAGGACTTCCTGCAGACCGACGCCGTCATCCACCCCGGCAACTCCGGCGGCCCGCTCGTGAACCTCGACGGCGAGGTGGTCGGCATCAACACCGCGATCCTGTCGCGCAACGGGGCGGGCCAGGGCATCGGCTTCGCCATTCCCAGCTACCTGGTCGAGACGGTCGCCACCAGCCTGCGCGACCACGGCCGGGTGGTCCGCGGCTATCTCGGGATCTACCTGCAGGAGCTGACGCCCGAACTCGCCCGCGCGTCCCGCGTGGACGTCAGCCGCGGGGTGATCGTGAGCCGCGTCATCGACGACAGCCCGGCGGCCGACGCGGGGCTCGAGCAGGGCGACGTGATCGTCGGACTCGACGGGTCGGAGGTCACCAACGGCGGGAGCTTCCGTGCGACGATCGGTCACCGGGCGCCGGGCAGCGAGATCGAACTCGCCGTGATCCGCGACGGCGACGAGCGCACGCTCGAGGTCGAACTCGGTGAGCGCCCGGCCGACGCGTCGGTGGCGGCCACGGGCGGGACACCCGATCCCGCGGCGGAGCTGGGCGGCTTCGAGATCGAGGACGTCGACCGGCGTCTGGCCCAACGCATGGGCCTGGACCCGGAACTCTCCGGACCGGTCGTCACGCGCGTCCAGCCCTCGTCGTCGGCCGCGCGCGCCGGGCTGCAGCGCGGCGACCGGATACTCGAGGTCGGCCGGGAGCGCGTGTCCGACGCCGCGGAGGTCCGGGCCGCGATCCGCGACGCCTGGAACGACGATCCCGCCGCTCCCGTTCTGCTACTCGTCGAACGGAACGGCGCCACGCTCTACCTGGCCCTGGGTCCGGTGGACGGGTGACCGATCAGGTCCGCACCACCAGGGTCCGCGCGATGCGGTCGTGCAGGCCCTGGTGGCGTGGGTCGACGAGGATCAGCAGGTAGCCCACGCCCAGGGTGAGTTCGCAGAGCAGTCGACCGACGTAGCGCACGGCGGTCTGGCGCCAGGGTGCGCGGTGGCCGCGCTCGTCGGTCACCACCAGGCCCAGCATCTTCTTGCCCAGGGTGGCCTGCAGCTGCGACTGCTCCATCCACGACCAGTACAGTCCGCGGATCACCGCCGCGCCGACGTGGAACCACAGCAGGAACTCGACCGTGCGCGGGTCGGCGGCGGGCGACGCGGAGGGGTCGGCCAGGGCGAGGTCCTCGAGACGCACGCCGGTGATGGACTCGACGGTCAGCTCCCAGATCGTCACCGGGATCAGCAGGACCAGCACGTCGATCACCCACGCCACCAGCCGCACGCCGAACCCGGCGTAGGGGAGGTCGTCGACCACTGGTCCCGTGTCGAGGCCCGGCTCGAGGTCGGCCGGGCTCTCGACCGCGGCCTCGGGCTCGAGCAACACGGGGTAGCGCCGGATCGGCTCCCAGTCGTCGCGGTCGTCGTCCCACACGTAGTCGTCGGCACCGACCGCGCCCTCGGCGATCATCGCGCGCAGCGAATCGAGATCGACCGGCCCGTGGCGCTGACCGCCGACACCGTAGTAGATTCCGTTCGGGTCCAGGGCCATGCGGTTCGCCTCGTCACGTGCGGCGGGGGATCGGGTGGCGGCGACCCCCACAGAGCAAACCCGATCCGGCGCGAGCGCCAGTGTGCGTGCGCCGTTTCCGACCCGAGACGACCCTTCCGGAGGCCTCGATGAACGTCTCGAACACCATCGACGATTTCCTCGCCAGCGGCCCCTGGGCCGTGGTGGGGGCGTCCACGAACCGTGAGAAGTACGGCAACAAGGTGCTGCGCGCCTACTTCCAGAGCGGTCGCGAGGCCTATCCCATCAACCCGAAGGCCGACCAGGTCGAGGGCCACCAGGCCTACGCCGACCTCGGCTCGCTGCCCGAGACCCCGCGTGGGATCTCGGTGATCACGCCCCCCGCGGTGACCGAGAAGGTGGTCGAGTCGGCCGCCGACGCCGGGGTGGAGTTCGTGTGGATGCAGCCGGGCGCGGAGAGCGCCGAGGCGGTGCGCAAGGCCGAGGAGCGAGGGCTGCGCGTGATCGCCGACGGCAGCTGCCTGCTCGTGGCGGTGGGATACCGCGAGGGCTGATCTCCGGCGCCCGTCCGCTCGGCGAGGAGGAATCGTGCTGCGCCACATCCGTGTTCCGACCATCGCCCTGCTCGCCCTGCTGGCGGGCTGTCAGTTCACCGAGCCCGACCAGCCCGTCCAGAGCAAGCCCCTGATTCTTCGCTCGAGCACGCCGGCGGACTCGGTCGCCGGGCTGCACGACCCCGACGGGCTCGACCTGGTCGCCCGGTTCAACCGCGAGATCTCGGAGCCGGAGGTGACGACCAATCTCCTGCTGCCGGCCCCTCGCGCGGTCGGCGGTGTCGAAGTGGGAACCGCCGGGGCCGTCGAGATCGTCTGGAACGACGTGGTGCTCGACGACGGGCTCGCGTCGCACGTGTGGTTGATGGACGGGCCGGACTTCGTGCGCCCGATCCTGCTCCAGTTGTTCCCCGGCGACGACAGCCTCACCCACGCGGGCCTCGTGTCGGGAACGATCTCCATCAGTCCGCCCCGGACCACGGCCGAGAACGCGATGCTGTTCACCATGATCTCCGGCGCTCCGGACACGGCCTTCGCGCCGGACACGCCGACCATGCTGGGGCTGCCGATCGTCACCGTCCGCCGGATCGGTCCGGCCCGGGGCGTGCGGCAGAACCCCTACGCCGTGGGCGACCTCGACCCGCGCCACCGCTATCTGTTGGTCGCGATCGAGGACACCGACGACGACGGGCGCTACGAGCCGCGTGACGACTGGTGGGGGTATCCGCGCAGGCGCCTGCAGCCCGACACCCCGGTGCTCGTCGAGGCCAGTGTGTTCGGGGACGACGACGCCCCGTCGTCGGTGGACTTCGAGATCGTCCGTCCCGGAGCCCTGGACCCGGTGGACTTCTGAACGCCGTCCCGGGACGGGTCAGCGCCTCGAGACCAGCAGCCGGCTCTCGCGCGAGAGCGGACTGAGGATGTCGGGGTAGACCACGCTCTCGCCGCGCCAGGGGCCGTCGGTGCCGTAGCGATCGAGCAGTCCGGCGAGCGCGTTCTCGGCCCGCGTCAGGGGCCGGAACGAGGCGGCCTTCAGGCTCTCGCTGACCACCGACGGGCTCACGCCGAAGCGCGCGGCGACCTCCTTGCCCTTGTGCCGGCGGGCGGCGCGGATGGTCTCGGCCTGACGCTCGGTCCAGCGCGACCGGGTCTGGTCCATCATCTCGACCAGGCTGGCGATGGTCTCGTCGTCGGGGCTTCCGAAGCCCACGGCCATCGCGCCGCGGCGGTCACGGCGCGCCGTCCACAGCGCGGCGCGGGCGCGGTCCAGGGCCGAGCCGTCGAGGACCACCGT
>CAZQHE010000083.1:0-18329 GCA_964593155.1 uncultured bacterium | reverse complement strand
GCGGCGGCGGACCACGCACCGTCGTCGGCCGCCACGACCTGCACGCGATGGTTGCCGAGCATCGCCGACGCCGGCACGGCGTGGTCGAGTTCGAACGATCCGTTGTCGTCGAGAGTGACGGTGCGTTCGAGCTGCACCTCGCCGTTGGGGTCGACGATCGTCACCCGGGCGCGGTCGCCGGCAGGGACGTCGACGCGGCGCGCCCGCACCGCGAGCTCGCGCACGAAGCCCTGCAGGTGCACCGTCTCGCCCGGCCGGTACAGCGGCCGATCGGTCCACAGGAGCGACCGGAAGCTATGCGCCGGAGCCGTCCACCCGCGGCCGTGCGGATAGCCGGCGAAGAGGATCGGGTGTCCGCCGTGTTCGCCGTGCACGACCATCGCGCGTGCATGGTCCTCCGCCGACAGCAACGCCCGCCCGTCGTCGGCGGTCCGCACGCGTTCGCCGCGCCAGACCATGCGGCGGGCGCTGTCCCCGTGCTCCCAGGAGCCACGCGCGACGTCGAGTTCCATTCCCGCCACCGGCTCGCCGCGGCTCATGTCCACCGCCCATAGCTCGCGGACGGTCTCCTCGCGGCCGGCGGGGCGGTAGGCGCGATCGAGCACGCCCAGCGCGCTCACCACGAAGGCCAGCCGGGAGGGCTCGGGCGCGGTGTCACCGTCGAAGACGCGACCGCGGGCGGTCATCACGTACACGCCGGGATCGAGGGGGTCGATCCACTGGGCTTCCTCGCGGCGTTCGTGACGGTGCTGCCGCGCGGGACCGTCCTCGCGTGCGCGCCGTTCGACCGCGTCGTCGGAGCTGCGCGACCAGACGACCTCGCCGGCATCGGCAACGATCAGCTCGTGCAACCGCGACGGATTGCCGAGTTCGGCCACCGGCCGCAGGTCGTCGTCGAGGTCGATCCGACGCAGCTCGAGTTCCCAACCGGCCAGGTTGCGCCACTGCAGGGTCAGGCGGTGGTGCGAACCGGGGCGGAACAACTCGTCGCCGTCGAGTTCGATCGACGGTCGGCGCAGTTCTTCCAGACGACGGCTGGCCTCGCGCGCGAACTGCCCGTCGGCCACGTCGACCGCCTCGACCGCGCGCTCGTAGTGGTCCACGGCGGCGGCCAGATCGCCCTGCTCCTCGGCCACCATGCCGGCCACGAGCGCGGCCTGGGCCTGCACCCACCGGTCGTCACTCAGCCGTAGCAGGTCGCGCGCGACCCGCCCCTGCAGACCGATGCCGTCGCCGACGTGCAGACGGCCCCCGCGGACGAAGGGCTGCGGCGGCGACGAACCGGTGAGGATCCGCGTGCCGAGGTCCTCGAGCAGAGTGTCCGGGGCCGACGCCGACACCAGGTTCGACCAGATCCGTTCGAGCGTGGCGTGGTGGCGGGTCGGGCCACGACGGACCTCGCCGGGGCCGAGAAGCGCCCGGGCGAGGGCCGCGTAGCCGGGAATCGCCGCCTCGACGTCGGTGCGCCGCTCCCAGAATCCGAGCACCGGCTCGAGCGGTCCGGGAACGCTCCGGCCCCCTTCGGCCCGGACGAGTTCCGCGTAGGCCCGGGCGCCCCACTCGTCGTCGAGATCGAGGGAGAGCCGTTCGAGGTCCTGCCGCGCCCCGGTGATCCGCTCGGCCGAGGGCTGGGCCTCGTGGCGGGCCTGCCGCAGGGTGGCCGCCGCGCGCAGCCAGCGGAAACGCCGCGGGTCGACACCCTCGGGCGCCCCGTCGAGCGACCGCAGGCCGTCACGGGCCGACCGGTACTCGCCGTTGCGGAAGTCCTCGACCGCGGCCACGAACACGGCCGCCGGATCGCTGGGCTGTGCACCGGCGAACGGGGGCGCCAGCAGCAGGCCGGGAACCGACACGACGGCGACGACGACGAGTGCGGCGAGTACGAAGAGCGGACGAGGGCGCGACGACGGGTGGCGAACGGGGACCATGATCGTTCCTTCCTCGGGCCGGTGGCGGCGGGCGTGGTCACCGGGATGTACGCCCCGACCGGGCGATCCATTCCCGAACTCGACCCGCCCCCGCGACAGGGTCCTGTGCACCTGTTACCTTCTCCCGACGGTTCCGTCCCGTCCACGGTGCGATCCGTGTCCCTTCCACCCGGTCCTCCCGGAGCGATCCGAACCATCATGCGCTCGTCGATCCCATTGCTGCTCCTGGTCCTGGCCACCGCGTCGCCGCCTGCGGTGCACGCGCAGCAGAAGACCCTGGCCGATCTGCCCGAGATCCCCATGGGCGATCTGGACTACCGCTCGTGGGCCTATGTCGAATTCGCGGGCGAGGATGCTCCGTTCGTCGCCATGATCCCCGGCGACGGGCTGTCGGCCGCGACCTTCCGCGAGCGACCGAACGGTGAGGCCTCGTGGGGACGCATGGCCCGGCAGCGCGGATTCAACGCCTTCATGCTCGACCGCGTGGGCTGCGGGAAGGCCCCGGAGCCGCCCGACCGGGACTTCCTCCGCATCCTCGAGACCGGGCTCTTCGGCGTCTACCAGGTCGGCTACGCCCCCAGGGCGGGTCTGCTGATCGCCCACGCCGACGCCGCCGGCATGGCCGTCCGCGCTCGCAGCTTCCACCCCCGGGTGGCCGCGTCGATGGTGCTGATCGATCCGATCGGCCCTCAGGGCGCCCAGCCCGTGACCGATCTCACGCCTCGCGAGGTGCTCGAGCGGCGGCGCGACCCCGATCACCCCTGGGTGACCTGGGGCTTCGGTCCCGAGCGCGGCGTGCTGCGCGACGGGCTGGACCTGACGGCGGCCGCGGCCGAGAGCCTGGTCGCGCACCACGAGGACGATCAGCCTGCCTACTGGGCCGCCCTGCTCACCGACATGGACTCGGACTACCGCGTGCGCGAGCCCATGCACCTCGACGGCCTGCCGGTGCTGGTGATCCGAACGCCGGCCGCCGACGCCGCGCAGATCGAGCGCGAGCAGCACGTGGTGCGCTGGATGACCGAACGAGGCATGCGCGTCGACCGCCTGGACCTGTCGTCGCACCCCACGTTGAAGAACACCAGCGGACTCCCCTGGACCGGAGACCTGGCAGAAGACGTCTTCGAGGAGATCTGGACCTGGTACCACTCGCTCGAGGGCGTGCCCGTGCTGGCGGGGCGATGATCGTGTCCGACTGCGTCTTCGACATCGAAACCGCGCCGCTGACCGACGCCGAGATCCCGCCCGCCTTCGTCGACAAGCTGCGCGAGGACTCCGACCCCGACGATCCCGAGGCCTGGCGCGAGCGACTGGGACTGTACGCCCTTTCGGCGCGCGTGGTCGTGATCGGCATGCTCAACCCGGCCTCGGAGCGTGGCCTGCTGCTGTACGACGACGAGCACGGCACTCTCGACCAACTCGACCTGCCCGAGGATGCGAGCTTCGAGGTGATCGGCGGCGACGAGACCGCCATCCTGACCCACTTCTGGGATCGGATCGTGCCCTTCCGCCGGGTGATCACCTACAACGGTCGGGGATTCGACGTGCCCTTCCTCATGCAACGGTCCCTGGTGCGCGACGTCCCGATCCGCGCCAACCTGATGCCGCCTCGCTACTACCTCGACCGCAACCACCTCGACCTGCAGGACGTGCTGTCGATGTTCCGTGCCACGCGCCCCTTCGGTCTGTCGGCCTGGACCCAGGCGATCGGGGCCACGAGTCCGAAGGACGGCTCGGTCGCCGGTGCCGAGGTGGCCGAGGCCTTCGCCGCCGGCCGCACGGGTGAGATCGTCGAGTACTGCGCGCGCGACGTGATCGCCACCGCGCGTCTGGCCGAGAAGACGGTCAGGCTGTGGGGCCCGATGCTCGGCCGCTGACCCCATCCGCATCCGGAGAACCATGACCGAACCCGCATTCCAGGACCTGTACCCGGAACCCTACGCCCAGTGCTACGGTTGCGGCCGCCTGAACGAAGAGGGGCTGCAGATCAAGAGCCGATGGGAGGGCGACGTCTCGGTGTGCCGTTACACGCCGCGTCCCGAGCACACGGCGGTTCCGGGCTACGTCTACGGCGGCCTGCTGGCGTCGCTGGTCGACTGCCACGCCACCGGCACCGCCGCGGCCGCCGCCACGCGCGCCCACGGCGATCCTCTGAACGCCGACACCATCCGTCGCTACGTCACCGCTCGCCTCGAGGTCGACTACCGCGCGCCCACCCCGCTGGGCGTGGAACTCGAACTGCGCGCCCGGCCGGTCGAGGTGAAGGGCCGCAAGGTCGCCGTCGACATCGAGCTGCTGGCCGAAGGACAGGTCACCGTGACCGGCCACGCGATCTGTGTGGAGGCCCCGCCCTCGCTGATCGACGGCTGAACCGATTCCCCGAGCCCCCGAGGACCACCGTGACACGTCCCTTCGACGACACCGACCGACTCTGCGTGAACGCCATCCGCGCCCTGGCCATCGACGCGGTCGAGCAGGCCAACTCGGGCCACCCGGGAATGCCGCTCGGGGCGGCGCCGATGGCCTACGTGCTGTGGTCGCGGCACCTGCGCCACGACCCCACCGATCCGCAGTGGTTCGACCGCGATCGCTTCGTGCTGTCGGGCGGGCACGGCTCGATGCTCCTCTACGCGCTGTTGCACCTCGGCGGCTACGAGCTGTCGCTCGACGAGATCCGGAACTTCCGGCAGTGGGACAGCCGCACGCCCGGTCATCCGGAGTTCGGGCACACCGTGGGCGTCGAGGCCACGACCGGTCCGCTGGGCCAGGGCGCGGCCAACGCCGTGGGCATGGCGATGGCCGAACGCTGGTGGGCGGCGAAGGCCAACACCGCCGAGCACACCGTGATCGACCACCACACCTGGGCATTGGTGACCGACGGCGACCTCATGGAAGGCGTGTCGGCCGAGGCGGGATCGTTGGCCGGTCACCTGGGACTGGGCAAGCTCACGTACCTGTACGATGCCAACGACGTCACGCTCGACGGCCCGGCGTCGATGCACTTCAGCGAAGACGTCGCCGCGCGCTACGCGGCCTACGGTTGGCACGTGCAGACCGTGGAGAACGGCGATCACGACCTCGAGGCCATCGACCGTGCCCTGACCGCGGCGCGCGAGGAGACCGCGCGCCCCTCGCTGATCGTGGTCAAGACCACCATCGGTTTCGGCTCACCGCAGAAGGCGGGCAAGTCCTCGGCGCACGGAAGCCCCCTCGGCGCCGACGAGGCCGCGGCCACGAAGAAGGCCCTGGGCTGGGAGTTCGACGAACTCTTCCACGTTCCCACCGAGGTCACCGCGCGCTTCGCCGAGATCGCGACCCAGGGGTCGGCGACCAACGACCGCTGGCGTGAAACGGTGGGGCGATGGACCGAGGCGGAACCCGAGCGCGCCTCGATGCTCGCGGCCGCGAAGCGTGGCGAGCTGCCCGCGGGCTTCGACTCGACGCTCCCGCGCTACGCGGTGGGCGAGACGATTCCCACCCGCAAGGCCAACGGCGAAGCCCTCAACGCCCTCGCCCAGCGCGTGCCCTGGCTGCTGGGTGGCGACGCCGACCTGGCGGGCTCGACCAAGACCACGCTCACCGACGAGGCCGCCTTCGGCGAGGGTGCCGGTCGGAACGTCCACTTCGGCGTGCGCGAGCACGCGATGGGTGCCATCGCCAACGGCATGCTCTACCACGGCGGGATCCGTCCGTTCACCGCCACCTTCTTCGTGTTCTCCGACTACATGCGGCCGCCGCTGCGCCTCGCCGCGTTGAGTCGCATTCCACTGATCTCGGTGTTCACGCACGACAGCGTCGGCGTGGGCGAGGACGGGCCCACCCACCAGCCGATCGAGCACCTGGCCGCGCTGCGCGCGATCCCGAACCTGCTCGTGCTGCGTCCGGCCGATGCGAACGAGACGGCCGCGGCGTGGAAGATCGCGCTGGAACAGACCGACCGTCCCACGGCTCTGGTGTTCACACGGCAGGGCGTACCCACGGTCGGCGAGCCCGATGCCGCCCGCGAGGGCGTGGCCCAGGGCGCGTGGATCGTCCGTGATGCCGACGATCCGCAGGCGTTGCTGCTCGCCACGGGCTCGGAGGTCCACCTGGCCGTCGAGGCCCACGAGCGTCTGCTCGCCGACGGGATCGGCACGCGCGTGGTCTCGATGCCGTCGTGGGAACTCTTCGACGAGCAGGACGCCCCTGTCCGCGAACGCGTGCTCCCACCGACCCTGCGGCGACGCGTGGCGATCGAGGCCGGCGTGGCGCAGGGCTGGCACCGCTACGTCGGCGACGACGGTACGGTGCTGTCGATCGAGCGCTTCGGCGCATCGGCGCCCGGCGGCGAGGTGTTGCAGCGTCTGGGAATGACGTCGGACCGCGTCGTCGCCGCGGTCCGGGGGCTGCTGGGCGACTGATCGCCGGAACCAGCGGTCTCAGGCGCCCGTGGGTTGCACGACACGATCGGCGACGCGCGCCGACTCGGTGAGCATTGCTCCGAGCTGGTCGATCGGAGCGATGCGGTCGACGAAGCCCAGACCCACGGTCGTGCGCGGCATCGACGCGGCGATGGCCGTCACCGGATCCTGCGCCAGCACCTGCCCGCCGACGGCGTGCACCTGCTGCGCTCCCATGGAACCGTCGCGCCCCATCCCGGTGAGCACCACGGCGACCGAACGCGATCCGTAGGCGGCCGCCAGGCTCCGGAAGAGCGGATCGGCGGCCGGCCGCACGAAGTTCTCGGGCGGCTCGTTGGTCAACAGGATCGACGGACCGGACGCGTCGACCTTCATGTGTCGATCGCCCGGGCACACGTACAACGTTCGCGGCTCGATGCGGTCGCCGTCGGCGGCGAGCCGGACCTTCACGCGCGTGAGTTCCGCCGCCCGCTCCGTGAAGGTCTCGAGCATCCAGTCGGGCCCGTGCAGCACGAGCAGGTAGGCCGCGTTCAGGGTCGGGTCGAGCGAGGGCAACAGTGCGCGCAGGGCCTCCGGCCCGCCTGTACTCGCGGCGAGCCCCACCCCGACGTGCGACGGGGGCGCCGAGGGTCCACGCACCGCGTGCATGGTTCCCGGCGACGGCGCGGGCTGGTGGGCCCGCTCGATGCAGTCGCGCAGACGCTGCAGGATGCTCCCGGGCTGGTAGGGCTTGGCCAGGTAGTCGTCGGCCCCGGCCTCGAGCGCATGCTTCCGCGCATCGCCACTGCTCAGAGCGGTGATCACCAGGATCGGGGGCGGACTGTCGAACTCGGCCCGGACCCGCCGCACCAGGGAGATGCCGTCCATGTTCGGCATCATCCAGTCCGTGAGGACGGCGTCGAAATTCTGGGCCCGCAGTGTGGCCAGCGCCTGGACTCCGTCGGCGGTGGCCACCACATCGTAGCCGTCGGACTCCAGCGTCCTGGTCAGAAGCATGGCGCTGGTGGGATCGTCTTCGGCAATCAGGATCTTCACGGTCGTCGTCCCTCGGGATCGTCCTGGGGCCGAGCGCCGGGTCTACACGGGATCTCGGCCTTGGGGCTTCGAATCGGTACGTTCCTGTCTTCGGCACGGCGGGTGAGGACTTGAAAACGAATTGCCGATCGCGCGGTCCAGGGGACTGCCCGTGCGGTCAGACCGAGGCCGAGGCCTGCCGCTCGCGCTGCACCAGGTCGTGCTTCTCGTCGTCGGAGAGGGCGACGCGCTCCTCGAGCACCCGGCCGGGCTCGGCGGCGATGCGCTCGAGGATCTCGCGGTAGACGCCGGTCATGAGGCGGACGGTCGAGCGGGCATCGGGGTCCACGCCGTCGGCGAGTTCGCGCGCGGCGTCGTAGTGATCGCGGGCGACGGAGACCCCGCGCTCGATCACGCGCAGCAGACCGCGCCGGGCCCGCGCGCTCAGCACGTCGTCGTCGACGCCTTCCTCGGCCCGCCAGTCGGCCGGCAGGTAGACGCGGCCACGCTCGGCGTCCTCGCGTACGTCGCGCAGGATGTTGGTCCACTGAAGCGCATGGGCGAGGTGCCGGGCCAGCGGCCTCAGCCGTGCCCGCGCGCCCCCGAAGATCGACAGGCTGATCTCACCGATGGGCGTGGCGACCAGGTCGCAGTAGCGCCGCAGCGCGGCCAGGTGCTCCGGCGTTCGGAAGTGCAGGTCCTGTTCGCAGCCGCGGATCAGGTCGTCGAAGCAGCGCCGGGCGATCGGATACCGGTGCACGGTGTCGGTGAGAGCAATGCCGACGGGATGACGGGCCCGCCCGCGATAGACGGCGGCGAGTTCGGCGCGCCACTCGTCGAGCAGCCGGCGGGGGTCGGCGCGCAGCAGGGGCTCGTCGGCCAGATCGTCGGCCAGGCGACAGAAGGCATAGCTGGCCTGCACGGCGGTGCGCTTGGGCTCGGGCAACTCCTCGAAGCCCACCGAGAAATTCGCTCCCCGGCTGCGGGTGATGCGGGCACACTCGGCGTAGGCGGCGTTCAGATCGCTCATCGCACTCCCTGCCGCGCCGCACCGCGGGGAACGAAGTCGCGGTGCTCGTCCCGTCGCAGTCGCGCCCGACGGATCCACGGGCCCGCCGCACGCTTGGCCCAGTGGTCGCGCTGCAGCCGCGTGAGGACCTCGCGGAGATCCTCGTGTTCGAGGCGAGCGAACAGGGCCCGGCGCACCCAGCCGCGCTCGTAGAGCCAGCGGTCGACCAGGCTGGTGCGCATGCGCGAGCCGATGTCCTGCTGCCACAGCGCATCGTAGTCGCTGCCCTCGGCCAGCGATCGGCCGGCCAGGCAACCCGAGACCAGGGCCATCCGCAGGCCGAGCCCGAAGAGGAAGTCCTGGAAGCCCGCGGCTTCGCCCACCCGCGGACGCCCGGCGTCGAGTGCGGTGGCGGGCAGGCCGAAGTTCATGCCATGGGCCGCGGAGCGTGCGTCCTGCTCGTCGAAGTCCTCGACGGCGGCGAAGCGCCGGCAGGCCTCGTCGAGCCGCGTTCCCAGGTCGCGGAAGGCGCCGAGCGCGGCGATCCCCAGCGTGGCCTCGCCGCGGTCGACGAACAGGTACGCGTAACCGCCGGGCGCGAGGTCTTCGTCGAGCAAGACGTCCACCCGATCGGGCGCGGTCGTGCGGAACATGCGTTCGATGGCCAGGCCGTCCACGCGCCGCAGACCGGTGGCCAGCACGTCGGCCCGGTCGTCGCCGAGGGCGCGCCCGGTGTGGATGGTCACGCCCAGCTGTCGGGCACGCTCGGCAAGGGCCGTGTCGAGGGTGCCCGGGTCGGGCCCGCGCCGGATCAACAGCGCGTAGGGCTCGCGGCTGCGGGCCTCGACGACCCGGCCGTCGGCGTCGAGGAACCGGGCCCGGGTGAGCGGCGTGACGGCCAGGTCCTCCACCCCGAGCACGCGCAACAGCGCCGGACCCTGGGGCTCGTCGCCGAAGACGGGCAATATCTGGTGGTCCCCGTCGAAGCGACCACCCACGCGCCGGTGACGCTCGTGGACCTCCACGGCGACACCGCGCCCGGCGAGCTCGATCGCCGCGGCCAGACCGGCGGGTCCGCCTCCGGCCACGCGCACCGGACGCTCGGACTCACGGGACATCGACACCTCGGGGCCTCGCACGATCGGAGGACGGAGCTGGGGGACCAGAGGACGGCTGGGCCGTCGATGCTAGCAGAAGCCCGCCATCCGAACAGCCCCGGGCTCGCCACGCCGGCGGCACGGGTCTACCATGCGGACCCCGCGCCGCGTCCTCCCGCGGCCGATCCGCAGCCGAGGCGACGATCCCATGAGCACCACCTTCGACGTCGATCTCCACGCCATGGCCCACGGCGGGGAGGCCATCGGACGCCTTCCCGACGGCCGTGCCGTCTTCGTCCGGGGCGGAATCCCCGGCGAACGCGTGCGGATCGAGGTCGAGCGCCAGAAGAAGCGCTGGGCCCGCGCCCGGTTGCTCGAGGTGCTCGATCCCTCGCCCGACCGGGTCGAGCCCCCGTGTCCCTTCGCCGCCGACTGCGGGGGCTGCCAGTGGCAGCACATCGCCCTCGACCGCCAGCGGGCGCTCAAGCGCGAGATCCTGCGCGGTCAGATCCAGCACCTGGCCGGGATCGACGACCCACCGGTGGAGGAGGTCCGCGCGGTCGGCGAGCCCGACGGCTTCGGCTACCGCAACCACGTGGTGTTGAGCGTCGACGAAGAGGGCCGCGTAGGCTACCTGCGCGAGGGTACGCACGAGGTGGTCCCGGTCGACCACTGTGCGGTGTTGCATCCGCTGCTCCAGGAGTGGCACGAGGCACTGCCGCCGTTGCCCGGGGTCCGCAAGCTGGACCTGCGGGTCGGCACGCGCACCGCGCAGCGGCTGGCCCAGACGCGCGGGCGGCCCGAGGCCGAGGCGGCGCGCGAGGCCGCCGAGCGTGGGGTGCCCCTGGTTCCCGCCGGGACCGGCGAGATCACCGAGATGGTCGGCACGCACAAGCTCCGGATCAGCAGCAAGAGCTTCTTCCAGGTGAACACCGACGGCGCCGAGGCGCTCGTCGAGCTCGCCCTCGAGATGCTCGATCCGCAGCCCGAGCACACCGTGGTCGACGCCTACGCGGGTGTCGGTCTGTTCAGCCTGCCGCTGGCCGAACGCGCCGGGCGGGTGCTGGCGATCGAACGCCACCCGGCGGCGGTGCGCGACCTCCACCACCACGCCGAACAGGCGAAGACCTCGATCCACGTGATCGCGACCGACGTGTCCGATGCCTTCCCGCAGCTCCCGAAGACGGTCGATCGGGTTCTGGCCGACCCTCCGCGGGAAGGGCTCGGAAGCGAGGTCGCGCGCTCCCTAACGGGCCTGCAACCCTCTCGGATCGTGTTGGTTGCGTGCGATCCGGCGGCCCTGGGTCGGGACGTCGGCGCCCTGGTCGGACACGGTTTTCGATTGGAACGGGTAGTCGGCGTGGATCTCTTCCCGCACACTTTCCACGTCGAGGCAGTCGCCCTCCTGAGCGCTCGATCCTTCGACTGACACGGCTCCCCGCTCATCCGACCGCGACGACTTCGACGGAAGCATCATCCGCGCGAGGTCATCGACACGTCGTCCGGGGAACCCGGACCGGCGGCATGTCGTTGTCCTTCCGCGGTGCGCGGGCCACCCGCGCCGCCATCCTCCAGTGAAGGAAGACTCCATGGTCCCGAGAAATGCACTCGCTTCGCTGCTGATCCTGGTCATTGCCGCCGCCTGGACCCCGGCCTCGGCGCAGACCGCGCTCGTCGACTACGTGGGCTACGGCTGGGAGACCGACGGGCTCGTCCCCAGTGATCCGGGCGACGAACTGACGGTGCTCACCGTCACCTCGTCCATCGATCCGGTCTTCGGGGCGAACCCCGCGGCCGAGGTGACGATCGTCATCACGGGCCTCGTCAGCACCGGTGGCTTCGAGTCGGGCGGCGTGACCACGATCGCCTACACCGGCGGAACCCTGTCGATGTACGAGGACACCTCCAACGACTTCGACTGGGGAATCAACCCCCCGAACACCACGGCGCCGAGCAGCTTCGAGAACGGCGATCTGCTGTTCGAGGGCGCCTTCACGAACTTCACGCTGTTCCTCACCGCCGACGGCACCGGTGCCTACGAGGGAGACCTGGACGCCACGGACGGCAGCGCCCTGGCCACGGTCTGCTCGGACTGCGCCTACAGCTTCGCCGGCGTGTTCACCAGCGAGACCGGCGCCCAGGTGCTCGACGGCTACGACGTGCAGGTCGACGGCACGCTCGAGGTCGACTCGACCATCGACGGTGACGCCTCGAGCTTCGGCGCGATCAAGGGCCTCTACGGCAACTGATCCCAGCGATCCCATCCATCCGATTCCGAACGGAGGTCCCTTCCATGCGCTTGTTCTCGTTCGTTCTCGCGCTCGCCCTGGTGGCACCATCGGCGGCCGGCGCACAGCAGTTCTTCGACTTCGACGGCCAGGCCACGGGCTACGCGGCCGTGGGTGACGTCGTGACGATGGTCGCGGTCGTGGGAGACCCGGGGGTCGACACGCCGCTGCCCCTGGACTTCGCCGACTTCCAGTACACGATCGTCGTCGAGTCGCTCGACGTGGACCTGATCTCGGGAAACACGACCGGCTTCGTCACCGGCACCATCGCCCTGTACGAGGACGATGGCACGCCGGCCGACTACGCCGATGCCTCGACCTTCACCGACGGCACGGCGCTGTTGACCGGCGTCGTCGAGTCCCTGGTCCTGGAGCAGTTCACGGCCACGCTGGGCAGCGGCTCGGGCGTGGTCGACTGGACGGGCGGAAGCCGGATCTCGGACTTCCAGCCGTCCGACCGGGAGAACTGGGCCTTCGTGGTCAACACCAGCCCGGCCACCGAGTCCGGCTACGCCCAGCGCTGGGACGGCAAGGTCGAGCCGCAGGAGCCGGTGGTCGACACTGCGACCCGCAGTTGGAGCGGAGTGAAGATCGAGTACTGAGACGTCACCGGTCCGGTCGGGAGTCGCATTCGGGCAGACGACCCTCGTATGTGCAACGCGGCTCCCGGCCTCCGGACTCTGACATTCGGCCGGTTCGGGATTAGATTCCCGGTGACCTCGCGCACCGACTCGAACCACCCCCCGATGGGCATGGCCGAGACCGACCTAAGTCCAGAGACCCCGGAGACGATCGCCCGGCGGTTCGAGCGCGAGGTGCTGCCCCACGTGGACGTCGCCTACCGCATGGCGCGAAGTCTGACCCACGACGAGGACCAGGCCCACGACCTCGTCCAGGACGCCGCATTGCGAGCCCTGAAGGCCTTCCCGCGGCTGCAGCACGCCGACAACCTGCGCAGCTGGCTCGCCCGGATCGTCCACACCACCTTTCTCGACCGCGTACGCTACGACAACCGCCGTCCCACGAGTTCACTCGAGGACTCGGAACTCGACGACACCGCCCTCGGCGTGACCGAGTTCGATCCCCTGGTCTTCGAGCAGGCGCTCGACGACGACTACGACGCGTGCATGCAGGTGCTGCCACCGAGTTGGCGGGCCACGGTGCAACTCGTCGACGTCGAGGGCATGTCGTACGAGGAGGCCGCCGAGGCACTCGACGTACCGGTGGGCACGGTGCGGTCGCGCCTGCACCGGGCGCGGCAACGGCTCTACGTGGAGCTCTGTCAGCGGCTGCAGCTGGGCCTGTGCGGCAAGGGCCGCGACGGCGAGAGGGGGGACGCATGACCGATCCGACCCACGAACGTTCGATCGCATCGATCCACGACGACCCCGGCGGCAGCAGCTGGGAGCCGCAGATCACCGACCACGTCTCGCGGTGCCCGTCGTGTCAGCGCACCCTGAAGGCCCTGCAGTCCTTCGTCGACTCCATGCGCGCGCGGCGGCGCCAGGCAGCCCCGCCCGATCTGGTGGCGCGGGTGTGCCGCACGGTGCAGGCCGAGCAGTCGGCCGCGGTGCGGCGACGCTGGCGGCTGACGGTGGCCGCGATTCCGTTGGCGCTGATCGTCGGCGTGCTCGTCGGGCTCTGGTTGGCCTGAGCCCGACTCAGTCCTGGAACTTGTAGCCGACCTTGTGGACGGTGCGGATGAAGTCGCAGCCGTCGTCGCCCCCGAGCTTGCTGCGCAGCCGCGCCACGTGCGTGTCGATCGTGCGCGTGGTCGGCATCGAGGTCTCCTCGTAGCCCCACACCTGCGTCAGCAGCTCCTTGCGGCTCACCGCCTCGCCCTTGCGGTCGATCAGCAGCCGCAGCAGTTCCATTTCCTTGAGCGAGCAGTCGACCACTTCGCCGCCCTTGCGCACCTCCATGGCCACGAAGTCGATCTCGACGTCGCGGACCGTGTACCGGTCGAGCTTGCCGGGCTCGCGATCGGCGCCGTCCTGGCGGCGTAGCAGGGCCTTCACCCGGGCGATGAGCTCGAGCACGCTGAAGGGCTTGGTGACGTAGTCGTCGGCACCCAGGCGGAAGCCCTGCAGCTTGTCCTGCTCCATGGACTTGGCGGTGAGCATGAGCACGGGCTTGTCGAAGCCGTTGCCCCGGAGCCGCTCGAGAAGCTCGAAGCCGTCGAGTCCGGGCATCATGACGTCGAAGATCGCCAGGTCGACGTCGCCGGCCCGTGCCGCTTCCAGCCCGCTGGGACCGTCGGCCGCGGTGCGGACCTCGTAGCCCTCGAACTCGAGATTGTGCGTCAGACCCTCCCGCATGGAGGGCTCGTCTTCGACCAGCAGGATCACGGGACTCGTCACCGGGGACCTCCGGGCAGACGGTTCAGGACGGTTCGAAACCGGTGGGCAGACACAGGGTGAAGGTACTCCCCCGACCGGGTGTGCTGTCGACCTCGACGTGTCCGCCGTGCGCGCGGGCGACGTGGGCGACCACGGCCAGACCCAGCCCACTGCCCTTCACGTCGTGCACGTCGGTCTTCTCGACCCGGTAGAAACTCTGGAAGACCTTCTCTTGTTCCCGGGCCGGAATCCCGATCCCGCGGTCCTGTACGGACACGCACACGGAGTCGTGACGCCGGGCCACGCGCACGCGGATCTCGCGCGTGGTGTCGGAGTATTTGGCCGCGTTGTCGAGCAGGTTGATCAGCGCCTGCGCCACGGCTTCTTCGTCGAGGTACAGCAGCGGCAGGTCGTCGTCGACGTCGAGCCGCAGATCGAAGCCGGCCTCGGTCAGCTGGAAGCGATAGGCCTCGACCGTGTCGCGCACCACGCGGTCGGGTCGTACCTGGGCGAAGGCGTACTCCTTGCGCCCCTCCTCGATCCGCTGCACGTCGAGCAGATTGTCGATCAGGTGGCCGAGGCGCTTGGCCTCGCGGCCGATGATCCCCAGGAAGCGGGCACGGTCCTCGTCGGTCTTCGCGCGGCCGCTCTCGAGGGTCTCGCTGTACAGACGGATGAGCGACAGCGGGGTCTTGAGTTCGTGCCCGACGTTGCTGAGCAGGTGCCGGCGCAGACGCGCGGTCTCGATCTGATGCAGGAACGAGCGCGCGAAGACGAGCGCACCGGTGATCAGCACGATCGCGGCCAGCACCATGCCGAAGGTCCAGCGTCCGTTCTCCGCCCGGGCGCGCGCGGCGTCGAATCCGCTCAGGGCGACGACCTCGATCCTCCAGGGTGCGCCCTCGCCCAGGACGCCGGCCGTGTACAGGGCGTCGTTGGTGCGCAGGGGCTCCGGGGCCTCGCGGTCGTCCGAGGGCAGGATCAGGGCGCCGTCGTCCTCGGCCAGGCGCAGGCCGTGGCGCGGCAGCGCGTCGTGCCCGCGGGTCCAGCGCTCCAGGGCGGGCGCGACGACGTCGCGCAGCAGCGGCCGCGTGGGCACCACGGCACCGAACAGACCCGGACGCATGCCCGAGCCGCCGGGCAACGGGAAGGTCACCGTGAGCAGGGCATAGGTGCGATCGTCGATCGGCGCGCCGATCCGTTCGAACTGCGCCGAGCAGTCTCCACACCCGGCAGCGATCGGCCCGTCGACGTCGACGTGCAGCCACCGCAGGGGCGTCGCACCGCGGACCTCCTCGTCGTCGAGGACCAGCGAGCGGTCGAAGGCCCCCTGCTCGGGATCGAAGCCCATGCGCTCACGGCCCTGTTCGACCAGGGCCGCCCGCAACGCGGTGGCGACGATCTTCTCACAGCGGTGCGGGTCGTCGAAGACTCCACCGCGTCGGATGGCCACCTCGTCCACGAACTGGGGAACGTCGACCAGGGAGCTGGTGAGGTACATCCTCTGGAGCTTGGCCCCGAACGCGGACTCGCCCTGTCCGTGCGCGTAGGTGAGCGACTCGCGCCACGGACGCAGGTGATCGCGGAGTGCATCGCGGATCTCGTCGACGGTGAGTTCGGCCGCGTAGCGCGCGGCCACGACCTCCTGGTCGTAGCGCTGTTCGTTGACCGCGCCCAGCCGCTGCACCAGCAGCACGCCGATCACCACGAGGGGAGCGATCGACAGCAGGGTGAGCGACAGGGTCCAGCGGGGATCGTTCAGGCGCACGATGGAGGACCTCCGCCGCTGGTCGCGGCGACCTTCAACGCGAAGCAGCGGCCAGGAGGTAGCTGCGCGTGTTCCGCGCGTCCTCGAGCAGCCAGGCCACGTCCTCGGGCGAGTCGCCCCGCAACACGACGAGCGCGCCGTGCGAGGTCAGGGCCCGGTCCACGTCACAGCGGCCCAGGTTGTGGAAACGCGCCTGGCAGGCGGTGCTGAGCTCCGTCTCGCAATGGGTCTCGGTGTTCCAGATCGCCTCGACCATCGAGTGGACCAGCTCGAGCGCCTCGTCGTCGGCCGCCTCGATCTCGACGATGGCTCCGGCGTCGAGTTCGTGGACCTCCATGCGGACGTCGCCAATGCTGCGATGGTTCAGCAGGCGCTTCATCGCCTGGCAGTGCTCGCACTCGAGCAGGTCGTTGGCCATGCGACTCGACAGGCACTCACCCTTGCCTTCGGGCAGGCGCGCCTCGCCGGCGTGGGCCGGCACGATCGAGATCGCGAGAAGGAGAAGGCTCAGCGCCAGGACTCGCCCCGGGATTCCGTGGAGTTCGGTGCGCATGGTGGAAGGACCTCGCCGGGGGCGGCGGACAGCGGCTGCGGAGAGTCGAGGCCGTTGTTCGCCCCGACGCGCCACAGTATAGCGAGAGGCCCGGACGGGGGTGTATCGCAGCTGTGAAGGCGTTGCAAACTGTCCGTGACCGCTGATTCGCGCCGTTTGGAACGGTTCTCGCTCTCCGGAAAGGGGTTCGTCCCGAACGGCCCGGCGGTTGCGCCGGGACCGCCGCGCAAGGCGCGGGGGCGCCACCGCTCCACGGAGAGCCCGCATGGAATCCCGGGACCTGTTCGAACGACCGTCGCGTGCCGTCCGGCCCCGCAAGCCGATCGCCCTGATCACGGCGGCGAGCATTCTCCTGCCCGGCAGCGGGCACCTTCTGCTCGGAGCCGGGCGGGCGGGAGCGTGGTTGCTGGGTCTGGTCGTGGTCTGCCCGCCGCTCGCCGTGGCGCTGCGTGGCCTGCTGCCGGCCGACTTCGCGTCGCTGGCCTGGATCGTGGGCAGGGTCGGGATCTGGTCGGCCCTGTTCGCCGTCCTCGACGCGCCGTTGCGGGCTCGCGAACCCCGCTGGGCCACCCGGCGCCCGTTCCAGGTCCCGCCACGCTCCGCGGCGTTCCTGAACCTCGTCGGCTTCGGGCTCGGCCACTGGCGAATGGACGAGAAGCCCGCCGCGGGAATGGCCTTCGTGGTCGGCGCGATCACCCACGTGGGGTTGTTGCTGTGGCTGCCGGATGCCTTCGTGTTCCTGTCCGAGATCGTGCCTCTGGCGCTCGCCGTGTGGGGCTGGCGGCTCGCGCTCGTGATCGGCCGCCGCCGCGACGACGACGTGCGGCCCGCCGCGATGCTGCCGTCGTGGCTCGTTCCCGCTCAGGTCGTGGTCGCGGCGCTCGTCGTCGCGGGCGGGCTCTTCGCGTGGATCGTCCATGGTCACTGGCTCGAGGCTCGCGCCGTCGACACCTCCAGCGCCGTGGCCATGGAGCCCTACTACCGCAATCCGGCCTACGGCCTCGACCTCGAGATGCGCGCCCCCGGTTGGAGCTTCCGCGACCCCGCACCCGATTGCTTCGTCGAGGCCCGGCACGCGGCCGAACGCTGTCGCCTGCGCGCGACACTGTCCCCCCGGCTTCCCGGGCGCGACGGCGACGACGTCGTGCGGTCCGGGTTGCGTGAGGCCCTCGCACGCGACGGCCTCGTGCCGGACGACATGGCCCTCGTGACCGTCGACATCGGCGGCACGGAAGTCCATCGGGCCCACGGCGTGGCGCGCGATGCCGACGGCGACGTGCGCGAGTTCGTCGCGGTGTCGTATCCCCATGGCTTCCGCCGCTATCTGTTGCAGATGGACTGGGCGCCCACCCACGCGGAATTCGGTGCGGCCGAGTGGGACTTCGTGCTCAACGGGCTGAGGATCGAGGGCGTGTCGTTCGGCACGGTGATGACGGGGAAGTGACGGGGTCCTGGTCGGCCGGCGTCACGGGCGCCGGGCGTGGGTGCATCGTGGGGGCTTTCGCGATTGTGGGGCTGTCGCGGTTGTGGGGGCTTTCGCGGTTGTGGGACTTTCGCGGTCGTGGGGCTGTCGCGGTTGTGGGACTTTCCGGGTTGTGGGCCACGGCCGTTGAGAACGACACTCGTTTCGCGGACTTCCGCGGCGGAAGCGTGAAGAGCAAGAGATGTCGCCGATCACTTCCGTTCCGGAAGCGGAGTGACGAATCTGCACGTCGGATTCCGCTTTGCGGACAGCCGGCCCTGGATGCCGGCAGACGCCGATCCAGCTTCTCGTCGCGAAGACGGCCCGAGGTCCGGATCGTGGCCGGTGGGTCGGTCACCGGTTCGGGGTGGTTGGACGGTTCCTCGTGAACCGTCCCCAGGTTTGTTCCCGATGCGCTTGACAGGGTTTCGCGCGGACGGATCCCGACGTCGGGTGGTCCAGGATTGGTTG